>DYQT01000124.1 GCA_020719165.1 Draconibacterium orientale
TTTTTTGGGTGGAGATGACCCTTCCGGATCTGCGGTGCTGCATCTTTATGGGCATGAAGGTGGAAACATTGTCCCCGACGTAAAACTCGATCTGACAACCCCGATAACTTTACAGAAATCAGTCGCGGGCGACGAAATTATTCTTGTGCCTCTGCCCGCTCCGGTTCACCTCGACAACAACCAATTTTTTATCTGGGTAGACAATTTTCAGAATGGGGCAAAGCTTGCATCAGATGATGTTGTTTATCCTCCCTTCTGCCTGGCAGGATCATCCGGCGGCGATTTTTATTACCAATACCTTGAAACAGCCTCGGGTGGCCTGACATATAAATCAAATGCATTTAAAATTGACGTGATCATTGATTACGAAACACTTCCCACACCATCCTATTTTGAAGATTATACCGCCGCCAGCGGAATTCTCTCCGATGCCTATTCCAACCGGGGCGCATCTGCAGGTGATTTCAACAACGATGGTTGGGATGATTTCATCCGGAGAAATCTACTGTATAAAAATGATCATGGATCGTTTGTCGATATCACCGCATCTGCCGGGATTTCAGGGAACCCTTATGCCAGTGCATTTGCAGATATGAACAACGACGGACTGCTTGATATTGTTTATGTACTGATTGACTCAGTTATCATCTACCGAAACAATGGAAATGAGACATTTACCCGTTTCACCGGCGCCACTTCCGGTGCCAATTTGGGTTACGATGGCACACAAACCTTCTGCGTGGCTGATATAAACAACGACAAATACCCCGATCTTTTTATCGGACGGCTGTGGAAAACCTACCCTGCGGCCCTTCCGAATTACCTCTATCTGAACAATAAAGATCTTACTTTGACGGATATCACCACAACCTTATATCCGGAGCCAAATCAGAACATCCGTCGTACCAGGGCCTCTCAATTCGTTGATTATAACGATAATGGGTTTGTTGATCTTTTTGTCACCAACTACTACCTCGAGCGGGATGAATTTTGGCAGAACAACGGGGGCCTCTCGTTTACCAATATTGTAGCCTCCAAAGGGATTGATTCCAATGCCACCGGGTCAAATCACGGAACAGGGGTCGCCTGGGCCGATTATGACAACGACGGGGACATGGATCTTTTACTGCCACAGTTTGCCCACCCTGACTTTGCGGTTTTGTATGACCACAGAGGTACAACCATCTATCAGAGCAGCGGTTCTCCCGACTACAACTTTACCGACCTCATCGGCCCTCCATCACAGGATGATGACATTGAATTCGAGGAGACTCATGCCGGTGCGGTTTTTGGGGATGTAAATAACGATGGCCTGCTCGATTTCTATATCACCAACTTTTACAATTGCCGGTATTCTGATTTATACATCCAGAAGCCCGACCATCGTTTCGAACTGAAAACTCAATATTACCTGCCTAATCAGTATTATAACACAGGAGAGGATGCTTTGATGTTTGACTATAACAATGATGGAAAACTTGACCTGATTACAGGCCTGTTTAACAAGTATTTCACCATGTTTAAAAATAACTTTCCCGGAAATAACAATTATCTGAAACTGGTGCTGCGATCGACCAGTGGAAATTCATATGCACTTGGCGGTCGTGCAGTTGTTTATTCGGGCGGACAGCAGTTAACCAGGGAGGTTTATACCGGTAGAGGGGCGCGTATGGGAGATCCGTACACATTGCACTTCGGACTTGGTGCTGCGGCCTCCATTGATTCTGTTGTCGTAAAATGGCCGGTAAACCCTCCTGTTTATGAAACTTTCAAAGGGTTGCAGGTAAATCAGGCCTACACGCTTTTTGAAGGTGGACAAGCCATCATCACCGGAATGGGTGAAAAACAGATTTTGAGCTCGTTTAAGGTTTATCCAAATCCTGCCAATGGTCAATTTACTGTTACGGGCTATCTCGATGAAACATCCGAAATTGAATTGTCGCTCAGAAATATCACCGGAGAGGGAGTATTTGAAATCCAACCAAAAACAATGATGCCGGCTGGTCCGTTTTCTTTTATGGTATCGGAACAGCAGCTTTCCAAACTTGTTTCAGGAGTTTATGTTATCTGCCTGAAAACCGCTGAGGTCAGCCATTTTGAGAAACTTATTTTGATAAAGTAGCCTCTTTTGAAGATTTTGGCGCCTGGCGGAACCCAATCTCAATTCCAAACCGCAAACCGCTCCAATTGATGGTGGAAGTCAATTCCTGCCCATCTTCGCTCCGGATTCTCCCCATCGGGTTGATGAAATATCCCAGGTAAAACCCGGCTTTCAGATATTTCCACTGATATGACAGTTCGGCGCGGGGTTCTAAAAAAATACCCGCCGACCGAAAATGAGTGGAGGTAGAAACTGTTGTGTCGGCTACCGTGAGCTCCTCTTTCATTTTAAGACTGGAAATCACCATTCCGATGTTGGCCAGGAAGTCGATTCGGAAGGCTTTGTGATCATACACCAGGAAACCATTCAGGATGCCGATTGTATGGCCGTTGACAACATTGTCGAAGAGGTAGCTGCCGGAATAGTCGCCGGACGAAATGCGGCTGCCCGTTGAATTGAAGGCATACAAAACACCCAGTTTATACTTTTTTATCATTTGAACAGCAAACTGGCCGCCAAATTGAAGGGTCATCGGGAAGTTGTCGGTAACCTCCGAATTAAAAGGAAGTTGGTCCCGCAGATCCGCATTCATCGTTTTCAGATCGCGCATCGAATAGCTTGCCATCCCTGCCGTAAATATCAGTTCAACCTTCTGCCCATTCGCTTGGGAAAAAACCGACATGATCAAAAGAATCATGATAGTTGTTCGGGCCATGTTGCTAAAGGATATTAAGTTTTTTCCCACTTGAATGGTAAATGGTGTTTTTCTTGATGCGCAAATCGGTCGTGATGGAATTGGTTACCGTCGGATTCTGAAACTGTAGGTTTCCCGAATTCAGGTCGAGCACCTTGAAATAGCCGGTTGATTTTCCGAGGATGTGCCCATTTGCAAAGTCGATGTTGCAGATGTAGTCAATGTCCATGACAAAGCTGCCCTCATTTGCCCATGTTTCGCAATCTCTCGTAAAAAGTGTCTGATCAATCTGTATCCGTGCCTTTGATGGCCGGGAGGGATCAAAGGTGTAATACTTGAATGTTCCGCTCTGCGATGATGATGCCCATTTTTGCTGAAGGGTGCCGGAGGTGAGTTTATAGAGGTATAAATAGCCGGCTTCTGCAAAAACGTACTGTCCATCGGACGAAATCACCGTGCGATCGCCCCACGATGGCAGTTCCAGCTGGGTTACCGGGCTCAGGCTTATGAAATTATAAACGACCAGCCTTGTTCCGCTGATGATGGAGGCGATGCCGATGTCTGACACCGAGATGATCCCGGTCTCAGCTCCTGCACCAATTATCTGACTGCTTGGAACCCAGGATGCGTGATTTGAGGTCAGGTCATAGAACAGGTATGAAAAATCCTCTATTCCGTTGGCCGCAAGCAGATATTTGCCATTGGGCGAAACGGCATAGGTGTAAAACCATCCTGTGGCGGTAGTGATCACATCCGTGATGGCACCGGTTTCGGTGGATAATTCGTTGATTGTATCAGCGGTTGCCGTATAATAAATATATGGTATGTCGGGCGACAAAAAGCGGTTGAAGTAAAATGAATTTAAACCCACATGGGCATACGATCCGTTGGAGTATGAATCCCAAGCCAATTGGTCGGTATACCACAAAGGAACCTGGAGCGGCACTGTCGCAACATGAAAAGTATAAGATCCCGGGAAGGTCATTCCATGGGTTTCATAAGTCGTGTCGTTGATGTTGCTGACAGTTCCGAGTAACTGAATGGCGGGAGGTGCATTCGCCAGCATGCCGTAAACACGGTAACTGCCACAGTTGTCTGCGTAATGTGTTTTATTCCAGCGTATTAAAGGAAATCCGCTGGCAGCAGCCTCTGTTGTGACCAGCGGGAGATCGGAAGATGCATTCTGACTACCCGTAACAAATGGATAAAAGAGGGTTCCTGCCGGGTCGCCGATATATGTTTGTACCATGTAACTGGCCTCTTCACCAACATATTGCGGGTCGATGGCTTCATAATGGCTGTTGCCGGTTACCGATGCAAACGCGGTTGCCGTTGACATGCCAACCGATTTTGAGAAAACGGTTTTCCTGATATTTGTAACATTAGCAGGCACATCCATGGTTAATTTCATCCTCCCACCCGACCTGTCAAATTTTATATCGGGGTAAAATCCAACCTGCTCACGCAATACAACCAAAATAAAATCCTGCTGAAACAGGTACCCCTCAGTGCCCAGTACATCGGCAATGCTCCCCGAGCCGGTATTGATCCCAATTTCGATGGTCATCAGGTAGATACCATCATGGCTGATGTAGTTAAGGGGATCGATACTGAAATTATTACCGCTTTCCCGGGTGTACTTGAGTTCACCTTCGATGTACATCCGGTGAAACAATGCCGACCGGTTTTCACAGGTTACCTGCACATTAAAAGTTTGATAACTCACCATCGCCAGTGTATCGGAATGGCCGGGGATAGTGATTAAAACAGATGGAGGAGGTTTGGCGCTCAGGTTGAGAAAGTAGTCTCCCTTTGGTTTGTATTCACAGGAAGAGAGGAGAAGTATGCTGAACAAAAAGAGGTTAACCGGCAGCCACGAAAGTCGCATGAGATCGTCATTGAAGGAACAAATATATGGTATTTGTTGATATGACTAACAGACTTTAAAATCAGATAGCCAATTTCTGGTTAAGAAAAGATTCAACAACCTCACGAACATTGCCTGAATAATCAAGATGAACTGTAATACCGTAATGCGAACAAATGTTTTCTGCATGTTCGGGCAATTTATACGCCAGCATAACAGTGACTCCTTTCTGTTGCATTATTAGCGGAATATTGTTTTTACAATCACAACCTTCAGGCGTATACAGTAATTCTGAATCAATGATGCTATTTGAATCATCAATTGTGAAAATTGTAAATACTTCACACTCTTTTAAATATTCATCAAGGAGCCCTCCAATTGTTGGCACTGCTATTTTCATACCCATGCTCCCGCGATTTTCATGATTCAACATTTCAATGATCTCTTTAATTTTCTTTTCAGGCTGCTTCAGGATAATCATTTGAATTTTCAAGCTGTCCATCAGCGGTTTTATTTTCAAACCAAATTCACCTGATACTATTTTACTAACATTGCGTGAAGCAACTAATTGCACTGATGCAATGGCTGCACCCTCTTCTGCATCTTTGTTCGGGTTTGGGATAAATTCCATTGCTTTATTCTCTGTGTCGTAAACCACAAAGTAAGCACAGCGACCAAATCGTTGGTCAATTGCTGATTCTAAGGTGTTTCCTGTTGAAGTTATGGCTACTTTCATGTTATTTATTTTTAGAAATTTCTGCAATTGCGACTTCCTTTTCTTTTCATGATACTTTGACATTTGGGGCAAATTTCTTTGCTACATGGCTGCCCATGCTGATGTTCCAACTCAAATCCACAGTTTATGCATATGCACAAATCTTCGCAGTGTTTATCCGTAACATCTTTATAAGTATCATCATAATCAAACTTATCAACCTGTTGACTTCCACATAGCGGACAATTTTCAACGGGCTTTTCTTTCTCAGGATTATTATAGTAACATCCACATTTTTTACAATGATACCAGTCGCTGTCGAAATAAACCTTACCTCCTTCGATAGAAATGTGGCTGCCTTCAACAAATGCTTTTGCGATTTTTTTCAGAGCAGAAGCATATATTCTTGTGAAGGTAGGGCGTGAAATACCCATCATGACAGATGCCTGATGATGATTCAATATGTCATAGTCGCTTAAACGCAAGGCCTCATATTCTTCATATAACAGGTTTACAAATTCGGAATTTTGTGTTCCGGATGTCGAGCCATAAGGGCTAAATCCTTTAATTATCGGTGGATTTAGCACTTTTCTTAATACTTTTATTCTTGGAGACATGTCAAAAATTAAACAATAGTTCGTTACAAAGATAATGAACTATTGTTCAAAATGCAAATTTATTTACATATTTCACCTTTTATAGGCTGCTGAATGGGAGTTAAAAGTTTTTCAACCCCGAAACATGAGATCATTATGCATTGAGTGAATTATTTTTTAAAATTCATTGAACAAAGCCAGTTGCTGCGCCCCGAAGGTATTGCCGTTCCTGTCATCGGGATCAAGAATAATGACGATCTCACGCAATAACATTAACCCTCCATCTGAAAAAAAATTCTCCACTGAAAAACTCATTTCTTTATGTTTTTTACAAACGGGAGCAAGGTTAACCTGAATAATTCATCTCGCAAAGACGCAGAGACGCAAAGTTTTGAAATGAAATACTTTAGTTGCATGAAACATTTTATAAAAGAAATTTTGCTTTTCAATACTTTTCATTCTTCTACAATGTCTTTGCGGCTTTGCAGCTTTGCGATGAATTTTTATGAATAATACAGATTAAAAGGGTAGAAGAAAAATTTTTGTCTCAGAAATGGGATTGGTATCGGGGCTTTTTGTATCTTTACTCATGTCTGATTTTTATTAGCTTTGATGTGCCTTAACTGATCAATGACCTGCAGGAGACATTAAAATGAAAAATTCCATTCATACACAATTTCGATTTAAGCATGCGCTAAACGAAATCTTAACTGTTATAATTTCCTCCGATGATCGTGATACAATTTTAAATCAAACTACGGATATTTTGGGTGAAGTCTTGCATGTAGATCGTTGTTTAATATATGATGCAGACCTTATAAATAACCGGCTAAAAGCTTTAACCGAATGGTTAAATCCAAACTATTCTAGCATCTCTCCAACCAAAGGGGATTATTCGATTGATGTTTTTAAAAGTGGCATTGCCGAAATGCAAAAATCCGGGCATTATCTGGTCAGCCACTTCGATGATATAAATCAGGCACTTCTGCTTGATGAATCGGATAAATTGTTGCATAGGACAATGAACATTAAGAGTGGATTATGGTATCCATTTTCATTTTCTTCCCGAGGATACTTTATCCTGGTGCTAAATGCAACCCAAAATAGAAGGAACTGGACAAACGATGAAATTGATTTTCTCAATTCTGTAAGTAAACAGGTGAGTATTGTGTTGGGGAAAATTCGTCTGCTTGAAGAAAAGAGGGTGACAGATGATTTATTGATAAAACAATCGCACATTCTTCGTAGGGTGCTTGACAATTCCCCTTGCGGAATCTGGATGACAGATGAAACCGGAAAAATGAAATTCGTCAATAAAACATATTGCGATTCGGTGGGTATTCCTGAAGACAGATTTCTTGCAGTTCCGCATTATGCCGAGTTGTTTGATGATGTTATTGCCGGGCAGTGTTTGAAATCTGACCGGGAAACAGTGGAACCAAATAAACCCTATACATTTTATGAGACTGCCAAATTTTCCGATGGAAAATATCATGATCTTGAAGTTATAAAAAGCAGGATCACCGATGAGCATAATAATCCATTGGGATTGATCGGCATTTCGATCGATATAACGGAGCATAATCAGGCACAATATGAACTTGAGGAGAGAAAAGAAAAGTATCGCGGATTGAGCGAAGCCTCTTACGAAGCAATCTTTTTATCGGAAAAAGGAGTTTGTATTGAGCAAAACCAAACAGCAGAAAAAATGTTTGGTTATACATCATCTGAAGCAATAGGCAGATTCGGAACCGAATGGATCGCCCCTGAGGACAGGGCGATTGTAATGAATAATATGCTTAGAGGAGTTGAAGAGCCATACGAAGTGACTGCTTTGAAAAAAGATGGTACCACCTTCCCATGTTTGTTACGGGCCAAGATGATGTACTATAAGGGTAAAAATGTTCGGGCTACATCTTTAAGCGATATCACTGAGCGCAAAAGGGCTGAGAATGCAGAGCGCGCGAGCGATCTGCGGTACAGGTCGCTTTTTAAAACCTCGCCTTCAGGTATTATGGTGCTGGATGAACATGGGATAATTCTCGAGCTAAACAAGGCAGTTTCCAACTCAACACTTTACAGTCCTGATGAATTGGCAGGATGTGATATAAGAATCCTGAGTCCAAAAGTGCAGGAATCCATGGTTGCCGTAAACATTCAACGAATTCTTGGGGGGGAAGTATTAGAGCAGGAAGTTTTATGCCTAAGAAAAGATGGTACCATCTGCACGTTTTGGTTGAACGAGATTGCCATTACATTGCCAAACGGAAGACCTGGAATCCTGTCGGTGTCGAACGATATCAGCGAGCGCAAAAAACTGGAATTGGAAAAAGACAGAAATCTGCTGGTACAGGAAGCCCTTAATAAAATTTTACACCTATCCATCGCCAACATTGGTTTGGAGGAAAGTCTCGAAAAAGTTTTAATAACCATCTTATCCCTTCCTTTTTTAAGTCTTGAAAAGAAAGGAGGGATTTTTCTTGTAAATGAAAAGCAAAATTGTCTGGAACTTAAAGCAGCCTATAATTTCGGGAATGAATTAACTACAAAGGGTGCACAGTTCCCTTTGGGGCAGTGCCACTGTGGGCGTGCGGCTCCTGATGGGGAGATCCAGTTTTCCGATTTTAATGATTATCGGTATGACAACACCCGTCAGGGGACTCTACCACATGGACATTATGATGTTCCGATTCTTGGCCAGGACAGTGTACTTGGGGTCATAGCAATTTATTTGCCAGAGCTGTATGAGCTTGAAAAATTTCAACGTGACTTCCTGCTTTCTGTAGCTGAAATTCTTTCTGGTTTAATTCAACGTAAAAAATCAGAAGAGGCTCTTGAAGAAAGTCAGATGCGCTATCGCATGATTGCTGAAGAGCTGGATCAACGCGTCAGGCAGCGTACTGCCGAACTCGAGACTGTTAACCGGGAACTTGAAACATTTTCGTACTCCGTTTCACATGACCTGAAAACACCATTAAGGCATATAAATGGGTTTATCGACCTCTTTCTCGACAATATCTCATCCGAATTCTCCCCGGAAAAACTTGGATATCTTAAGCAAATTACAGATTCAGCGACTAAAATGGGACAACTTATTGATGCCCTGCTTTCTTTTTCACGATTAAATCAGGGTGAATTGCATAAGACCATCATTCATTCATCAGACATGGTTCAAAAAATCCTCTTATTTTTCGAACCTGAGAGACAAAACAGGACGATTAAATTTACGATTGAACCACTCCCTGATATTAATGGTGATGAGGGTCTTATCGGACAGGTTTGGACAAATCTGATATCAAATGCGATTAAATATACCGAAAAAAAGGCTGAGGCAATCATTGACATCGGAAGCAGTTCAACAGATAAAATGACGACTTTTTTTATACGAGACAACGGTGCAGGATTTCATATGAAGGATGTTGAAAAATTGTTCGGAGTATTTCATCGGCTTCACAAAACGAGCGAATTTGATGGAGTAGGGATCGGGCTTGCCAATGTTAACCGGATCATCACCCGGCACGGCGGACATTGCGATGCTGCAGGCGAGCCTGATAAAGGAGCTGTATTTTATTTTAGTATACCGAAATAGACTACTCCTGAAATTATTACTGAAAGCCAACGACAGGATAGCCGGAATCCGTTGCATTCGTGCCTATCAGTTTGACAGGTCGTCAAACACTTGCTCCAGACAGGCATGCAGGCGATGAACGACCAGAGCCGCAAGATTAAGCTGGTTCAGGAGAGAAAATCGTGAAAGTTTTCTTTAGAGATCATTTCCACTTTGACATCAGCAAGGCACGCCAGGGATTGATTTCAAAACCACTGTTCAATAAATATCTTGTGCCCATGGCACATTTCGTAAACGGCTGAATATAAACCCTCCTCTCCCAGGGGAGACCAGGGAGGGGGCATCCAACCGCAGCAATCGAAAAAAATTGAACAGTCAATTAATTCTTAATGCGAATCAAGGGTTGACATTCGAATGAAGGACTATTTATTGCAGTCAGCTATAGCTGACTGTTAAAGGGATAATAAGACGAATCAGGGGCTTCATCCCCATTAATCAGACATCGATAGGAATTTCTTCCTTGAAAAATAAGGTGGGGAATTGAAACAAATGGGGCTGAAATTGAAAATGGTTTTAATTGGCAATACTCTTGAGCCTGTTTGCATTTCTTAATTCGGTTGTATTTTTATATGCAACTTGTGCCGTAGGCACAATATATGGGTAGAAGGTGAATGTGATTGCGGTTCCACACCCGCTGTCCGTCAGAATAGAATAATAGGTTGCCTAATGAGTCGG
>DYQT01000369.1 GCA_020719165.1 Draconibacterium orientale
AAATGAATTCAGGAAGTGAGCGTTTACGGCATAGCCATCAGGTTAAGAAATGATAGCAATGTTTTTTTGCGAAGGATTCCATAGCCCAGGGCTTCAGCCCTGGGATAAAATGAAACGTGGAGTCTTGTATGCCAGGTCGTTTACGACCTTCAACCGACAAGGATCACTTCATGGGCAATAAGGGCGTGAACGCCCCGTCATTTGCTTTGGAGATTCCTACAATCCCAATCCGAAAACTGGCGGACTGGGCTATGGAAATCTGAAAATCCTTGCCTTAACTTTACGGCTATGGAGTTTACGTCGCCATATAAACCAGGTTGTTGCGGATGGCAAATTTGATGAGGTCGGCGGTGGTGTTGAGCGAAAGTTTTTGCATGATGTGGCTTTTGTGCGCGCCCACGGTTCCCGCACTGATGAACAGTTTTTCGGCAATTTGGGCATTTGAAGATCCTTCGGCAATCATTTTAAGGATTTCCTTTTCACGAACCGAGAGACACGGATACTGTTTTGTCATGTCGTCGTTGCCGGAACGGGCATTTCTGAAAAAGCTTTTTAGGATGGCATCCGAAATCTGCTCACTAAAAAATTCGTTGCCAGCATAAACCTTTGTTATCGCGCTGCTGAGCTCAAACCAAGAAGTGTTTTTGGGAAGATAGCCCCTGGCACCGGCTTTTAAAGCATTAAAAATAAACTCTTCGTTGGTAAACATTGAGAGGATGATGACGTTGATTTCGGGATATTTCTGGCGCAATAATGCTGTGAGTTCGATGCCTGATTTTCCGGGCAACGAAATATCCATAATCACGATGTGAGGCTTCACCTTTTCGAGTAAAACCAGTAATTCATCACCGTTGGCGGCTTCACCAACAACTTTCACATCGGGGGTAATATTCAGCAGGGCGTGAATTCCATCACGGATAAGTTGATGATCGTCAACGAGTATTATTTTAATCTGTTCCATCATTTGTAAAAGGTATTTTAACAATTATCAAAGTTCCCTCTCCAGGAACGGAAGTTAAGCTAAAAAAGCCATCAATAAGCTGGGCGCGCTCTTTCATGTTTAAAATGCCATTGCCCGACGGTGTTGTCAGGATATCAAAACCCTGGCCATCATCTTTACAGGCAAATCCGATGTTTTTTTCATCGAGGGTGATGTTGATGCTGAGGGTTTGAGCTTTGGCATGTTTCACCACGTTATTTATGGCTTCCTGTGCGATCCGGAAAAGATAAGTACCTGATTTTATGCCTGGATTTAATAAATTTCCTGTTACAACAAAATTCAGCCGGAGGCCGGCGTGCTGCGAAACATCTTCGGCCAGCCTCCGGATGGACGTAATCGGCCCGAATTCTTTGAGTGCCGGAGGTGTAAGCGACCTGCAAATTGCTCTCACATCTTCGATAGTCTGGTCAACAAGCGTTTTGGTGTGAGAAACGATGACACCTGTTTTTTCTGCATCCGAACGTGAGGCAAGCTCTAATCTGAGCCGGATTGCGCTCAACGCCTGGCCCACGCCGTCGTGCATTTCACGCGAAAGATGATGCCGTTCCATTTCCTGGCCATCAATCACAGAACTTATCCGTGATGCACGCTCAGTTAAAAGTTGTTCATTCTGCATTTTCAGTTTATCGGTCATAAAATTGAACGACTCGGCAAGTTCACCAATTTCATCGTTATTATCAATTTTCACCTTGCTGTCAAGATTACCGGCACCAACACTGATGGCGGCTCTGGTAAGTTTGCTGATGGGTCGGGTGATGTGGCGGGCAAAAAGAAAGGTCAGCACAAAAAACGCAATGCTTGTGAGTACTGTAAAAATGAGGATGGTAATGCGGAGGCGGTCAACAGGAATCATGGCTTCTCGTTTGTCGATTTCGGCAAGAATGATCCAGCTTAAACCTGGAATCTGAAGTTTTGTAAACGACGAAAGTACTCGGATGCTCCGGTAGTCTTCACATTCGATGATTCCTGTTTGTCCGTTGATTGCCATTAATGCCGCAGGGCTGTTGGTTTTAAGGGCTAAGTTCTATATTAAACCATAACTGTCCGAACAATTTTTTAAAACAGAAAAGCTCCAAAGTAATATTTTTG
>DYQT01000125.1 GCA_020719165.1 Draconibacterium orientale
GAAAAATTATTTTTCCAACACTTTGTAACTATTTAATTATCAACAATGTTTTTTTATGCTGAATTGCTGATTATTTTAATTGTTTGATCACTATTGTACCAGTAAAGCTGAATGAGTCGTAGACTCATCATGTTTATAGCTGTTGAAATGATTCGCAATGCCTTGACGTGCCTTTAGGTACGCAATATTATTCCTTGATATTCAGCTTGTCTGTAATCTTACCGTTTGGATCTTCATTGCGTACCTAAAGGCACGCCAGGAATTGCCCTCCTGCCCACTATGCTAGAAACATTATGTGCCTTTGGCACATTTGCGCAAATAAAATTTACTGGTATGATTGCGATTAATCAAATTATTTTAAATGAGAACAATGAACCTGTTTGTACTGAAAAGAGGATTTACCTATTTTTGCAATATGCAAAAATGTCGATTACATGTAGCGCGTATTTAAAGTCCATGATAAAAATCTCTAACTTCTTAAAAACATGTAATTTATGTTGAAACCAAACATTCTTTTTCTTTTCTCCCTCATGCTCCTGATTTCTCTCAACGCTTCAATCGCACAGGAAAAAAGTCAAACAACGAAGAGTGTGAACTCCCCCGCCGGGAAACACCTGATCGGGGATAACTTTGGGGGTGGAAAAATCTTTTGGCTGGATGAAACCGGCCTGCACGGGCTGATCGCGGCAACCACCGATCAAAGTCCAAAAGGGATTGCATGGAACTCCGGTACCTTAATTGCCACCGGGGCAAATTCAGATGGTGTATTTGCCGGTGAGCAAAACAGCACCAAAATCGTCAGTATGCAGGGAACGGCGAAACCAAATGCAGCCAGTCTGTGCCTCGATTATAAAACCACCTCCGGCAATGTTGAATACAATGACTGGTACCTTCCTTCGAAATCGGAACTCAACCTTTTGTACAAGCAAAAGATGGTGGTTGGAGGATTCAACGTGACCAACGGAATCTACTGGAGTTCGACTGAAAGTTTGGCAACACCCGAAACTTCAGCCTGGGAACAGGAGTTTAAATTCGGCTCGCAATATGAAGATGACAAAGACCTGTTGGACCAGCTAAGGTGTATCAGAAAGTTTTAATACCCCATCCCCCCTGACCCCCTTCCCCAAACAAGGGAAGGGGGAGAAAGTCCCTCCCTGTTTGGGGAGGGATTTAGAGTGGGGTCTTACTTTTTCGGTGCCAGAAACCTGTTAAATAAAAGCAGCCCAATGATGGTGGCAACCCCGATCATGCTGAAAGTAAGCCAGAGTAAAGCCGGCTGATTCATTTTTTCAACGAATTTCACATACAATGCAGCGCCGAGAATCCCCCCTACCCCGCTGCCGATTACCCCGTACATAAACGACCAACCCTGGTAAAGCGCCTTTTTGTCCTGCGGAGCGATCAGTCCCACATAGGCAATGAATTTCGGATGGGCAATCATCTCTCCCAGGGTAAAAATGAACATGGAAGCCAGGAATATCCATCCACTTGGTGAAATAGCCAGCATCCCCATACCGATGGAACCCAGTGAAATGCCAAAAATCATGGTGGGTAGCGCTTTGGTATTGCGTACCAGGCTTGATACCAGTAATTGAAGGAGAATGATGGCCCCGGCATTCATCACCGTAACATGCTCTGCATCGAATTTCCACGAAGGATGATCGATAAAAAATGAGAGAAAACCATTGATCAGGTTGTTAAACCCGGTCATGTCAACCTTCTCGCTCAAATACCATAACACCGAATCGTAAACCTGGAAATACATGATCCAGAATCCGGAATAGATCACGATCATCAAAATGAACCGGTAATCACGCAACACGGTGAGCATTTCTGCAAAAACCTGGCTCAATGGCTTCGCCGTTCTGGCTCCTGTTGGCTCCTTGTAAACGAAATAATTCAGCGCCAACAACCATCCTGTGCCAATGGCTGCCATAAAAAAAATGTAGTTGTAAGAGATCGATTTCAGGTATGGCACCAGGATCAGGGGAAACAGGAATGCGCCCAGGTTGATGGACCAGTAAAATATTCCAAAACCCAGGGAGGAATTGGTTTCATCGGTAACCCGGGCGATGGTTCCCGAAATCATGGGTTTAAAAAAGCCTGCTCCGAGCGCCACCATGATCAGGCTGCTGAATACCGTGACATAGGTGGTCGAAAAACCTGCAAACAGGTATCCCAGGCTCATGGTAAAGAAAGCAAAAAAGAGCACCTTCCTGTATCCGAACCTGTCGCCGATGGCCCCCGATAAAATGGGCAGAAAATAGAGCAGTGGGGTAATGGTACTTTTGATCACTCCCACGCTCTCCTTTGAAAAACCCAAACCGCCCTCACTTCGCGAAAGCACAAGATAAACCGACAACACCGACATGACCCCGTAATAGGATCCACGTTCGAAAAATTCCATGGAAATGGCGGTCCAGAAGTTTTTCGGAAAGGAAGAAAGGCTTTTTGAAGAGGCGGATTTTGTCATATCGGCTGCATTGGTGTTTTGCAGCGAAAATACTGAAAATATTCTTTGTAATTTTGACCCGTCATATTTCAGCACTTTCTGCCTGCATCCCTGCCCGAATTTGACGGAATCTTCCAGAAATAAAACCAGATGACCACACTGCGAACCATCGTTAACCAATTTAAAACCGAAGGCAGGATTACATCCATCAAACCTTTCGGATCAGGACATATCAACGACTCATACCTGGTAACCACTGTCCCTGAATCTTCACCCGACTATGTGCTCCAGCGGATCAACCACCAAATTTTCAGGAATGTGCCTGAACTAACCAGCAACATCCTTAAAATTACAGGTCATCTCCGCCGTAAACTTCTCTGCAAATCAGCCGATCTCGATTATTTCAAGGTTATTCAACTCACTCAAACCAAGGCAGGTGAGTTCTTCCTGCACGACCCCGACGGAAACTACTGGCGCCTGTATAATTACATTGAAGGGAGCAGAAGTTATGACCTTGTTGCCGACGGGGAGATGGCCTTTGAAGGAGGAAAGGCATTCGGGATCTTCCAGTTTTTGACTTCCGACATTGATGCCTCATCTCTTTTTGAAATTATTCCTGATTTTCATAACATTTCCAAACGACTTGACTCTTTCCGGGCAACTGTTTCAGCGGATCCGGCCGGCAGGGTGAAAGAGGTTTTACAGGAGATCTCTTTTATTGAAAACAGGGCTGACGAAATGCACACCATCCAGCGCCTGGGTGAACAGGGTGTCATCCCGCTTCGGGTAACTCATAACGACACAAAATTTAACAACATCCTTTTTAATGATAAAAACAAATCCATTTCCGTGGTCGACCTCGACACGGTAATGGCAGGCTATGTTTTATACGATTTTGGCGATGCAATCCGCACGGGAGCGAGCACAGCCGCTGAAGATGAGGCAGACCTTTTAAAAGTAGCCATTGACCTGAACCTCTTTAAAGCCTATGCGGAAGGTTATCTTGAAATAGCCCGTAACTTCCTGAACAAGTCCGAAACAGACCATTTGGCTTTCTCGGCGAAATTCATGACCTACATCATCGGGTTGCGTTTTTTAACCGATTATATCGATGGCGACCGGTATTACAAAACCAGTTTCCCCGCCCATAACCTGCAACGTGCGCGGGCACAATTCAAATTACTTGAAAGTATGGAAAAACACTTCGTTACGATGCAGGAGATTATTGATTTTATTGCTTATTTTGCAAAAAAACTTTAACACCCCCTGTATGCGAAATTTCTTCTCCATTTGCATCATTTTGATGACTCCTCTCCTGCTTCAGGCAAACGCTTCGCCCGACTCATCCTCCATTACCATTGTTCCAAAACCGGTAATGATGAAAACGGGTGTAGGTCAGTTTGTGATCAACCGGTTTACCACCATCCTTGTGCGCGGAAAGGAGGCAGAGGTGAATAAAATTGCCACATTCTTTGCCGACAGGATCAGGTTTTCGGGAGGTCCGAAACTTGAAGTCAGGGAGATGACGGCAGCAGATAAGCATTTGTCTGCGATCATTTTCGAAAAACAGTTAACCCGCTCATCACTGCCGGAGGAGGGTTACAACCTCAAAATAACGCCCAAACAGGTACTCCTCACTGCAAAAACCGGGGCGGGTCTTTTTCATGGCATACAAACGCTTCTTCAAATGCTGCCACCAGATTTTTCGGGGCAGAATATACCCATGACTTACAAGGAGCTGGAGTTGCCTGCTGTCACAATTACCGATTACCCCCGATATCCATACCGGGGCATGCACCTGGATGTTTCACGCCATTTCTTCCCCAAAGAATTCATCAAACGGTACATCGACCTGATTGCCATGTATAAGATGAACACTTTCCACTGGCATCTTACCGACGACAATGGCTGGCGGATTGAAATTAAGAAATACCCGAAACTGATGCAAATTTCAGCCTGGCACACCGATCATGAAGATCTGCCCTGGAACGATCGTCCGGCACAGCAGCCAGGTGACAAGACCACATATGGAGGATATTACTCCCAGGATGAGATCAGGGAAATTGTTCAATATGCTGCCGATCGTTATGTAAACGTCATTCCTGAAATCGAGATGCCTGCCCATTCTGTTGAAGTACTTGCAGCTTATCCCCAATTTTCGTGTACGGGCGGGCCTTTTACCGTTCCAACCGGGAGCTACTGGCCCAACATCGACATCCTCTGTGCCGGCAACGATTCGGTGTTCACCTTTTTGGAAGATGTGCTGACGGAGGTTATGGATCTGTTTCCCTCAAAATACATCCACGTGGGTGGAGATGAAGCTGATAAAACAAACTGGAAGAGCTGTCCCAAATGCCAGGAACGCATTAAAACCGAGGGACTGAAGGACGAGAAAGAGCTGCAAAGTTATTTCATCAAACGAATGGAAAAATTCATCACTTCGAAAAACCGGAAGATGATCGGTTGGGACGAAATTCTCGAAGGCGGCCTTCCTCCCGAAGCAACCGTGATGTCGTGGAGAGGTGTTGAAGGCGGAATCGCCGCTGCCCGACAGGGACACGATGCCATTATGACCCCGGGAACCCATTGCTATTTCGACTACTACCAGGCCGACCCTGCCACAGAACCCAAGGCTATCGGCGGTTTCATAACATTGAAAAAAGTCTATTCTTATGAACCAACTCCCAGTGAGTTAACCGCAACAGAGGCTAAACATATCCTTGGTGCACAGGGAAATGTTTGGACAGAGTTCATACCCACGCCCGGACAGGCCGAATACATGGCACTTCCCAGGATGATTGCCCTTTCGGAAGTGGTATGGTCTCCCAAAAGCATGAGGAATTGGAGCGATTTCCAGCGCAGAATGGTCAGTCAGTTTACCCGGCTTCAGAAAATGAGGGTAAATTACAGCAAAGGATCGTTTAAGGTCGAAGTAAACACCGAATTTGATTCAAAGACAAATGGCATCAAAGTTATTCTCGGTTCCGAGCAATTGGATGTTCCCATACGCTATACCATCAATGGCAATGATGTAACTTCGAACTCAACTTTATACTCAGGGCCTTTCGAAGTAAAGCGAAACGGGGTGATCAAAGCGGGGCTTTTCGTGGATGATAAATTGAAGGAAAAAACAACGGAAATGCCACTTGTTTTTCACATGGCCATTGGAAAACATATAAAATACCTTACAACATATTCCGAGCGCTATCCCGCTTCCGGTCAAGGGGCGCTCAACGACGGGCTCCGTGGGTCTGTCAATCACCGCGACGGGCTTTGGCAGGGTTTCCTGGGGAACGACATAGATATCATCATCGACCTCGGCCGCGAAATGGCAGTTAACTCTGTACAGGCAAACTTCCTGCAAAATCAGAAGAGCTGGATTTTCCTTCCCGTCGTTGTTGAATACTCTTTGTCGTCGGATGGAAAAAAATATCATTCCTTCAACGAAGTGGTAAACAGAATCCCGCCAAAAGAGGAACAAAACTTCATTCAGCCTTTCAATTTCCAATTCATGGAAAATACAAAAGCCCGGTATGTCCGGGTAAAGGCAAAAAACCTTGGGAAATGCCCGGCATGGCATGAAGGAGCCGGCGAACCCTGCTGGATGTTTGCGGATGAAATAGTGGTGTTTTAGTTCTTCACGTCCAGGATTGATTCGCCTTATTATCCCTTTAACAGTCAGCTAAAGCTGACTGCAATAAATATTCCTTCATTCGAATGTCAACCCTGATTCGCATTTATAATTGATCACCTTGCCGTAAAATAATCACTTCCTACACAGTCATGATGTCCTTCTCCTTGACATCAAATATTTTGTCAACTTTGGATATATATTCATCTGTAACCTTTTGGATGTCGATCTCCAGTTTATCCACTTCATCTTCAGGAACTCCATCCTTTTTAAGCTTTTTGGCAGTTTCATTTGCGAGCCGGCGGATATTCCGGATGCTGATCTTTGCATTTTCGGCCTCTGCTTTTGCTTTTTTAACGAGGTCGCGCCTGCGCTCTTCCGTTAATGGAGGAACGGTTATGCGAAGTATTTCTCCCTCATTTTTCGGATTAAACCCCAGGTTGGCCGCCTGAATCGCTTTATCAATCAACCCAAGAACACCCTTATCCCATGGCTGAACAATAATTTGCCGGCCATCAGGAGTGCTGATATTGGCTGTTTGATCAATGGGAGTCATGACCCCATAATAGTCAATTCTTACTCCGTCAAGCATCTGCGCACTGGCTTTTCCTGCCCGTAATTTCTGAAGCTCCTTTTCAAGGTGCAGAATTGCAAGATGCATCCCCTCGTTCGCTTCATCGAGGGTAAACTCTATGTCATCGTTCATAGGTGGTTTGTATTAAATGTAAGCAATGCAGACAATGCAGACAATGCAAAAATAGAAAAAAAAATTAAAAATTAATGCATTCACCAATCAGCTTACAACCGTTCCGATGGCTTCTCCATGAATAAGCTTCAGCAGATTTCCTTCCTGGTTCATGTTAAAAACAACAATGGGCATCTTATTCTCGCGACAAAGGGTGAAAGCAGTCAGGTCCATGATTTTCAACCCTTGTTCGTAGGCTTCGGCATAGGTAAGCGTATTATATTTAACCGCCGAAGGATCTTTTTCAGGGTCGGCAGTATAAACGCCATCCACACGGGTTCCTTTCAGAATGGCATCCGCCTGAATTTCAATGGCCCGTAAGGCTGAAGCGCTGTCGGTGGTAAAATAAGGATTGCCGGTTCCCGCAGCGATAACGACCACCTTGCCCTCGGTCAGATAGCCGATTGCCCTGCGCCGGCTCATGGCCTCACATATGGGGTCAATGGCAAGCCCGGATAAAAGTTTGACTTGAACACCAAGTTTTTCGAGGGCAGCCTGAATAGCCATGCTGTTGATCACCGTAGCAAGCATTCCCATGTAATCTCCCTGCACACGGTCCATCCCTTCGCTTGTGCCCTGTAGTCCCCTGAAAATATTGCCGCCTCCGATAACCACGGCTACCTGAACGCCTGCCTCAACGACCGATTTAATCTCTGATGCATAAACTGCCAACCTCTGAGGATCAATTCCGTAGCCCTGTGCGCCTTCCAATGCTTCGCCGGAAAGCTTTAAAAGAATTCGATTATACGTTATCATATTTTTAGATTAAGGAAGGTTAAACTTTCATTGATTGCATTGTCTGCTTTTTATTCCGCGTTTCCGTGACAATTCTTATACTTCTTCCCCGACCCGCATGGACAAGGATCATTGCGTCCAACCTTCTTTTCAACTTTAATCGGCTGCGGTGCGGCTTTTTCCTGGGTATTAGAATTCGATTGGGAAAGAAGGTCTGAACGTTCCTCCTTCATGCGTGCACGATCAAGCTTGCGTGGGGCCTGAGCCTCCTTCACGTTTTCGACCTGAATCGGGACATCGGCTTTGATTAAAAATGAGGTGATCTCCTTGTTTGTCCGCTGAACCATACTTTTGAAAAGTTCGAAGGACTCAAACTTATAAATCAGCAAAGGATCTTTTTGCTCATACGCCGCATTCTGAACCGATTGCTTCAGATCATCCATTTCGCGCAGGTGTTCCTTCCAGGCATTGTCGATCATCCCCAGCACAATTCCCTTTTCAATGCTGAGTACAACCTCTTTCCCTTTGTCTTCGTAAGCCTTTTTAAGATTGGCAACCGCCTGCATTGTTTTTAATCCATCGGTTACAGGTATGGCAATATTTTCATAACGGGTATCATTTTCAAAAACATCCCGGATAACAGGATAGGTTTTTTTTGCAATTTGATCACACTTGGATTTGTATCGTTTATAGATATATTCGTACAATTGGTCGCCGAGATTGTCGGCACTGAGTGAACCAAAATCCGACTTCGAAATAGGGGAATCTGCTGCAAACTCTTTCAACAAATCAAGGTTAAAACTGGCAAAATCACGCTTTTCCTGAGCATCCAGTACAATGGTTTCGCACACATCATAAATCATGTTCGAAATGTCCACGGCCAAACGATCGCCAAAAAGCGCATGATGCCTTTTTTTATAAATCGCCTCACGCTGGATATTCATCACATCATCATACTCAAGCAATCGTTTTCGCACGCCAAAGTTGTTTTCTTCGACCTTTTTTTGAGCTCTTTCAATCGACTTCGTTATCATCGAGTGCTGGATCACTTCACCATCCTTAATTCCCATGCTATCCATGATTTTAGCGATCCTGTCAGACCCAAACATGCGCATCAGGTCGTCGTCGAGCGAAACAAAAAACTGCGAACTGCCCGGGTCTCCCTGACGCCCGGCTCTTCCGCGCAACTGACGGTCGACCCGCCGCGACTCATGCCGCTCGGTGCCAATAATAGCCAAACCACCAGCCTGCTTCACTCCGGGACCGAGTTTGATGTCGGTACCACGACCAGCCATGTTGGTGGCAATGGTTACTGTGCCGGCACGACCGGCTTCGGCAACAATATCTGCCTCGCGGGCATGCAACTTCGCGTTTAACACGTTGTGCGGAATGTTTTTCCGCTTGAGCATTCTGCTTAGCAGTTCCGAGGTTTCAACAGAGGTGGTACCCACCAGGCTTGGACGCCCCTCTTTCACCAGTTTCTCAATTTCATCAATAACCGCGTTGAATTTTTCGCGCTTGGTTTTATATACAAGGTCTTCACGGTCATCGCGCACAATTTTCTTGTTGGTTGGGATCACCACTACATCAAGCTTGTAGATATCCCACAATTCACCGGCTTCCGTTTCGGCAGTACCGGTCATACCGGCAAGCTTTTTATACATGCGGAAGTAATTTTGCAGCGTTACGGTAGCATAGGTTTGGGTGGCAGCCTCAATTTTCACGTTTTCTTTGGCCTCAATGGCCTGATGCAGCCCATCTGAATACCGCCTTCCTTCGAGGATACGGCCCGTTTGCTCATCAACAATTTTCACCTTATTATCCATCACCACATATTCAACATCCTTTTCAAACAAGGCGTATGCCTTTATGAGTTGATTAACTGTGTGAACACGTTCGGTTTTGATGGAATAGTCGAGCATCATGGCATCTTTTTTCTCCAGTTTCTGCTCATCGGAAAGATTCTGCCGTTCGAGTTCGGCAATCACCGATCCGATGTCGGGAAGGATATAAAAAGTAGGGTCATCATACGATTCTGTTAAAAGATCGATGCCCATGTCACGTAATTCAATGGTGTTATTTTTCTCATCAATCACAAAATAGAGCTGATCGTCGATGATGTGCATGTTTTTCATCTGCTCGGCCATGTAAAAATTTTCTGTCTTGAGCAGCAAGGCTTTCATTCCCGGTTCACTGAGAAATTTGATCAGCGCCTTGTTTTTTGGCAGCCCATGATGCGCGCGCAGCAATTGTTCGCCGGCCCTCTTCATGTTCTCATCATTCTTTGGATCCTCCGACAACGACTTTGCTTCTGAAAGCAATTTCGTTACCAGGTTTCGTTGTGCATTGTATAGTTTGGTAACATTCGGCTTGAGGTCGTCGAACAATTGATTTTCGCCTTTGGGTGTAGGGCCTGAGATGATCAACGGGGTACGGGCATCATCGATCAACACAGAGTCAACCTCATCAACAATGGCATAGTTATGAGGGCGCTGAACTAGTTCCTCCGGATTGCTGG
>DYQT01000370.1:0-173 GCA_020719165.1 Draconibacterium orientale
CGTTTCACAGGCTGAAATCGGATGAGATCTGGCATTTTTATGAGGGTTCGAGCATGCCGAAAAAGGCACGGTCAAATTCATTGTCCTGTGCTGAAAACCAAATACCGGGTAAGGAAGAAGTTCCATCCGACTGAATCCGCGCTCGCCCAACCATATCGAATGGTAAAGCCGGA
>DYQT01000370.1:273-2058 GCA_020719165.1 Draconibacterium orientale
ATGGCGGGAATTTAATGGATGCCTCATCATCCGTAAAGGTTACGTCGCCGTCGGTTCCTGAAACCTGGAATTTTTCCCCGTTTCCCACAGTGAGCGATGAAGCAGGTGAAGCATCTCCGATACCAACATTGCCGGCAGTATAGGAAATATTACTTCCACTGGGAATCCATAGCTCGCTTGAAGCACCGGATAATTCGTTCCAGGTTGCTGCATTATAAAACCAAAAACTGCCGGTTGTCGAATCAAAAACAAGTAGTCCGTTTGCAGGATTACTAATAGCTGTTCTCTCAGCAGTGGTCATCCTCGGAACGAGCATTCCCTTGTCGGTGCTTTTTACATCCAGCATCGCGCTGGCATCGGGATTGGAATTGTCTGAGTTTACAGCAACTCCCTGTGCGAAACTCTGACCATTCAGAATCATCAAAGTTACTGTAACTATGAGAATCAATTTTGTTTTCATCTTGTAAAGTTTAGTGAGTAAATTTATTTATAGTTATTTCGAGTTTTTCAATTTTCTTCTGAAGATTTTCAATAACTTGCTGCTGTTCCTGGATGGCTTTTAAAGCGACCACACTCATTCCTGCATAGTCAACCGTATAAAGAACCTGGTCGTCGCCTCCATAAAAAACAAATTGTGGAAATACCTTTTCCAATTCCTGGGCAAGGAAACCGGAGTAAAGCTTTTTATCCTTATCCTCAATGAATTGATATGTTTTTGGTTTTAAACTTATCACCGAAGACAGCACATCCGGCATTTCTCCAATATTTGTTTTGACCCTTTCATCCGAAACTGCTGTGTAGGCGCCTGAAGCATCATCAATGGTAGCCCGTTTTAAGCCATTGCTGTAGAATTCGAATTGGCCTGTAGCGTTTGAAGTATAAAGGTTCCATCTTTCATAGTTTGTCCCTTCATTTTCGATTCTTAAACCATCATTCTGACCCCCGAAATTTGTGTGAATCAAATGAACCTCCGATCGGGGAGTAACTGTGTTGACGCCAATCCTTGGCTCGCGCATGACTTCGAATTGAATAGCAAATTTGTTCAGATGCTGACTGAAGATTCCGATTGTTGAATCAGGTTCTAACATACCGAAAAATGCACGGTCAAAATCATTGTCCTGTGCTGAAAACCAAATACCGGGTAGGGAGGTAGTTCCATCCGACTGAATCCGCGCTCGCCCAACCATATCGAATGGTAAAGCCGGATTTTCAGTACCAATACCGAAATCCCCGCTTGACAATTCAAAAGCCATTTTCCTTGCTGAGGAGGATCGGAAATAGAAAACGTCGGTGGTGTCGTCATACTCAAGTCCCCATAATGGAAACGAGGGCGAATGGCTGAAGACCATTCTGTCGGCATTCAGTGTACCGCTGCTGAACAGATGGATCATAGGGCTATTGGGTACTAATGATGGCGGGAATTTAATGGATGCCTCATCATCCGTAAAGGTTACGTCGCCGTCGGTACCCGATACCTGGAATTTATCTCCGTTGCCCACGGTGAGCGATGAAGCAGGTGAATCATCGCCGATTCCGACATTACCTGCCGTATAGGATATGTTACTTCCTGATGGTACCCAGGGTCCGGGTGTTCCACCGGTTAATTCAGTCCAGTTACCGGAATTAAAAAACCAAAAGCTGCCGGTTGTGGAATCAAAAACGAGCAATCCGTTTGCGGGATTGCTGATGGCTGTTCGCTGTGCAGTGGTCATTCTTGGGACAAGCATGCCCTTGTCCGTGCTTTTTACATCAAGCATCGCGCTGGCATCGGGGTTGGAATTATCG
>DYQT01000371.1 GCA_020719165.1 Draconibacterium orientale
CAACTCATCCTCAAAACCAAACCCGTTTTATGACCTTGCCAGCCAAACACCCTGTCCCTCCGCAAATCGCCGCAAAATGCGCATTGACGCAGTAATATGGAGTTGATAGAGTGGCCCCATGCCCGGTGAAACCGAAAAACCAATTCTCCCTCACCCGCGCAGCGCTCAGTACGCGCGGCCCCGCAAAAGCAAATTCTTATCAGTTTCGCTTAAAAATGATAAGGTGAAACAAGTTGCCATTGGCGGAATGGCCAGCGAATGGATTAGTTACATTCTTACCGAAGACGAGTATATGAATGGTGGCGGTTACGAGTCGAGTGTGAGTTTTTACGGCCCGAAACTGGGTGAAATCATTTCGGGCGAAGCAATTAAAAGCGCACTTCCTTTAGCAAAATAAAAATGATTTACAGACGTGATTTTATAAAAATGGCATCCCTCGCCGGAACTTCTGCACTGGCGGGATTCGCGCCTTTTGGTGCGATGAATTCCAAAAATGTCAGAACATTTAGTCTTTGTACCAATACAACAATACTGAACAGTCACCCAGAATTTGCAGACCTGATTGCAAAAAGTGGTGTAACCGCTGTTTGGATGCCTGTTTTTCTGAATGGCTACCGGCCTTATCCCATTGGGGATATTCTGAATTGGAAGGCCAAAATCGAAAAATTGGGCATTGCCGTGCATTCGCTTACTGTTCCGTTTGGGCATCCGAATAATTCACTGGGAGGCGACACCTCTTTTGATGTTCCACCTCAGCACTGGCCCCGGAGCGTGGATGTTGACGGAAAAAAATATTCAGGAACTTCGGTGCATCATGTGGTTACAGAAGAAAATTCGAAAGTCATTCAAACAGCCAGTCAGTTAGGTTTCAAAAAGTTATTTCTCGACGATGATTTCCGGTTGGCACGCTCACCCGGCACCATTGGCGGCTGTTTCTGCGACTGGCACAAACTGGATTTTACAAGGAAATACGGGCATAATGAGCAGGATTGGATGCAACTTAAACAGGATATCAAAAACCGTGAACTTAGTTCGGTTTTGAGAAACTGGATTGAATACAACTGCGACCAGCTAAGCGGCTCATTCCGTGGGCAGCGGGCCGCAGCGCCGGAAGTGACGCTGGGAATTATGGTCATGTATCTTGGTGCAGAAAAAGCCGGAATCCGGTTGAACGATTATAAAGGGTCGCTTTTCAGGGTGGGTGAAGGGATGTTTGAGGACAAATCGTTTAGTCCTGTAAAAGGAAAAACCGATGAACTTTTCAGCGCCCTTTTCCACCGAAGGTTTGTAGCTCCTGAAATGGCATTCAGCGAAACAACAGCATATCCTGCCGATAAACTTTCAGCCAAAAATATGGCTGCAAAACTGCACATTTCAACCATTGCCGACATCCGGAACACCATGATGATGAGCGGATTGGAACCCTTTCCGTTTGCCCACTGGGAAACGCTGGCGCCAGCCATGAAAAAGGCGGCAGAAATGCACCAAAAAATTGCCGGTCAAAAACTAAAGGGACCATTAAAACATTTTTGGGGAGAAAGCAGCCGGATGGTAGGAAACGACAAACCTTTCAGCCTGTTTCTTGCTTCGGGGATTCCTTTCGAAGTCACTGATAAACCTGCTTCTGACGGCTGGACTTTCCTTTCTGATTTTGATTCGGAAGAGGTGGAATCGGGCAAAATGAAATCAACAGGAACCACATTTATTCACGGTTCAAATCCTGAAAAGAAATTCAGTGGAGTGCGGTTTGTGGCGGAAAACCTGCAGGAAATTTTTGCTTTCAAACACGAAATAATTCCGCAACTAAAAGAAGTTCCCTATGTGGAGGAAGACAAACCGGTGGTTTGCACATGGTATCCCGAAAGCAGAACGGTTTTGTTGTGGAACTTGTCGGAAAACAAAGAATCATTTACTGTGCGGTTAAATCACAAAAAGTATAGCCACGAGATTGATGGTCTGGATGCAAAATTGATCCATTTGTAAGATACTTGAGAGTTCCGAGTTCTTGTTCATGCCGCCAGGCACAAGCCCTCGGCCCTGTTGATGTCGATGCG
>DYQT01000372.1 GCA_020719165.1 Draconibacterium orientale
GAAAGTCCACCTGGAAAGGCCCTACCTGATAACAAAAAAAGCGACAAAAGAGGAAGCCGTTATGCACCTGTCCCTTGAGATACTCGCCAACAAAATCTCCACCGACAAAAAACTACATCCGTGGAACAATGCACAAATGCACCATCCAAACGAAAAAGGGGTTTCATTTATCCCCGTCAACGAAAACCATACTGTTTTAGTTGAATTTGTTTCAGGTGAGTCGGTTGTTTTGTCCAAAGAATTTAAACCAACAATTTACAATGGAAGTAACTGGCTGGAAGAAGATATTGTTTTGTCTAACCCAAAACTTTGGTTCCCAAATGGGTTGGGAGAGCCGAATCTTTATCATGTTAGAATCTCCCTGAAGAAAGACGGCTCGACCATTGACCACTTAGAATTCGACCATGGGATCCGGACAATAGAACGTACATCCACAGCCGGGCCGCGTACGGCCGAGCGTTGGGAAAATTGGCAGTTTGTTGTAAACGGGAATAAAATGTTTGTCAAAGGAATGAACTGGACACCAATCGATGTTCTTCTCGACCTGCCGGAAGAAAGGTATCGCTGGACTCTGGAAGCCGCAAAAAGTATGGGTGTCCAGCTTATTCGGGTCTGGGGCGGAGGTCTTCTTGAAACGGACCATTTTTACAAAATATGTAATGAGTTGGGCATTATGGTCTGGCAGGACTTTCCGATTGGAAACCAGGACACTCCTGATTATCCCCAGAATGTTTGGGAAGCCCAGGTGGTTCAAAATATTTTCAGGCTCCGTAACCAGCCCTCTTTGGTTGTTTGGTGTGGCGGAAATGAGTTTAACCCATATTCATACGGAAATGCCGCTTCCATCGGAATCATCGAACGTAACCTGGATATTTTTGATAAATCCCGTCTGTTTGTGCGCACGACACCTGACGATGGCAGCATGCACGCCTACCCCGACATGGACCCTTGCTGGTACAACAGAAGTTATAAGTACGAACCCTGGGTTTCCGAAACCGGGATGCACAGTATGCCGGAAGCAAACTTGTTTTATGAATTGGTCGATAACAAAGAATTCTTTGACTTAGGGAAAATGTGGGACAATGAATTTTATAAAAAACATCCCGAATTTATTCACCATTTTACTGAATACGGGCCGTCGCGGGTGCCCAGAATGTTAAGCCGGGCGTCCCATATCGACGAAATGTCTGATCCTTCCATCGAGTCAGTTAGCGAAGCGACCCAGGTTGGTGCAGGTGAATTTTATCAGGTCCTTTCAGATAAAATGCAGGGAAATTACCCAGTCACCACCGGTTTGATGCCCTGGGTTTTTAAACGACACTGGCCGGTTATTGCCATTCAAATGATGGACTGGTTTGGACAGGCTGCCGCGCCTTATTATTTTCTGAAACGTACTTATGAACCGGTCCATGTTACACTCGATTTACAACGGTTAATCTGGGCTGAAAGCGAAGAAATTCAACTAATTGGCAAGGTAATTAATGCAACGGGAAATAATTTATCGGGCCACATTTCAGTAACTGTCTACGACAGCAAGTTCAATTCGCTCTGGACAAAAAAAGCCAATGTCGAAATTGGGAAGGGCCCTTCTGTCACCCAAGCCGATTTAGGAAATTTTAAGATTCCTTCCGGCTACACAAACCGTTATTTGTTTGTTGTTGCTGAATTTGTAAACCATGGGGGAGAAATGATATCACGCTCGGTCTATTATCCCCGAGTATTGGAACAAATGAACGAGGCCGAGTTTTACGAAAAATATGTAAACGAACCGGTTCCCTGGATTACATTGGACAAGGGCCCGTGGTTGAAACCAACAGTTGCTGAAACCCAAACCAAGTTAACATCTGAATTAATTTCCTTAAAATCGCTTTCACCTGATCGCAGCCAGATGCGGGTGAAAGTAACAAACACAGGAAAAGTGCCTGCTTTTATGACAAAACTGGACATCACAGGCATAAAAAGGGCTTTTTATGCAAGTGACAACTACTTCTGGCTGGCAGAGGGAGAGAGCAGGGAGATTGAAGCAGAAATTCTGTGGAGGGAACCTGAAG
>DYQT01000373.1 GCA_020719165.1 Draconibacterium orientale
AAACAGCTTAGAATATGGTTGATTATCTGTGAGTTAAAAAGAGTTATATAGTAGCATATCAGTCTCTTTCGTCTAAAAAGTTAAAAGTTTCACTTATAAAACCATCTTCTGCCAGATTCTCAAGTTTAACCTTCATGATTTGGTTTGAATATGCAGGGTTGAATTTTGTTTTGACTTTAATGTAATTCTCTGTAAAACCATGCATAAATCCTTGGGAATTGTCCGACTCAAACAAAACCATCGCCTCCAGACCGAGGTTATTCCGGTAGAATGCCTGTTTCTTTTGATCGGAGAGTTTGTGCAGCACATTGCTTCGATGCTTTTTCACGCCATCCGGAACCGGCGCCTCCATTTTAGCAGCCAGGGTGTTTTCCCGTTTTGAATAGGTGAACACATGCAGGTACGATACAGCCATACTCTCCAGAAAACAAAGTGTGTCATGAAAATCTTCATCCGTTTCTCCGGGGAACCCCACAATTACATCAGCCGCAATGCAGGCATGTGGCATAAGCTCCTTTATTTTTTGAACCCGCGATGCATACAATTCCCGGTTATATTTTCGGTGCATGGCTTTGAGGATTTTGTTGCACCCCGACTGCAAAGGAATGTGGAAATGCGGAAGGAAATGTTTGGATGTGGCAACAAATTCAATGGTTTCGTTGGAAAGTAAATCAGGTTCAATGGACGAAATCCTGATGCGGTTCATCCCCTCAATGCTGTCAAGCGTTGTGATCAGCCGGAGGAAATTTTCATTGTTCTGCCGGCCAAAATCCCCAATGTTTACTCCCGTTAAAACGATCTCCCTGATTCCATTGGTTATGATTTCTTTGGCATTCTTTACAACATTCTCAATGGTGTCGCTCCGGCTCCGTCCGCGTGCCAGGGGAATGGTGCAATAGGTGCAGTAATAATCACATCCATCCTGGATTTTCAGAAATGAACGTGTTCGGTCACCATAGGAGAAGGATGGGATAAAGGTGTCGGGCGTGGTTTGCCCGGCCGCCTGAACAGCACAAACAGGTTGCAATGGCGCCTGGTCTGCCTGCATGAGGCTGGTGAGTTCTTCCAGTAACCTGAATTTTCCGTTATGTCCCAACACGAGTTCAACACCCTCCATTTTAGATAATTTATCAGGCTTTAATTCTGAAAAACAGCCAATTACCGCGATGCGGGCGTTGGGATTTATCGCATGAGCCTGTCGGATGGCTGCGCGGCATTTTTTCTCTGCCACCGATGTCACAACACAGGTACTGATTACGTAAATATCGGCGGGATCGTGAAAATTTTTCACCTCAAAGCCGTTTTCCTGAAATTGTCGTGATAAAGTGGAAGCCTCTGCAAAATTGACTTTACAACCAAAGTGATGGAATGCGATGGATTTAGGAATCATTCGGCAAAAATACAGGTTTTTTGCTATTCCTGCACACCGGCTGGTACCACCTCAGGTTGCGGCTCCTCAGGAGGAGCAACATCTCTTTTTTTATTGATTGCTATGTTAATTCCAAATTGAAGGGAAGAGTTGTTTGTACTGCGATACCACAGCAAGCCAGGAATGTTGTCGGAGATGAAATACAATTGCACAGGTCCGGCGTTGATGCTAAGCCCGGCGCCAATATTGGTGTACTGATTGTTGAAGATGTTATAGGAAACAAGCAACCCCAGCAGACGTGGCAATTGGTAATAGTATGAAACCGACAGGGCCGGGAAAAATTTATGATTCCAGGATATTCCGTTGAGCAGCAAATTGAACCGGTGGTGGTCGTTGAGTGAATAGCTTCCGCCGATGTTAAACCTGGCCGGAAGCCATGTGGTGTATTTTTCACCATATATGGTATCCACTTCAACCAGGTCGAAAATGCTGTCGGTCAGTTTTTTTCCGAAAGTACTCATATCGGCCATCATCTCAACAAAATCATCCAACGACAAGCCGTTGAAGGCAAATGTCTCGCCCGGGTTGTGACTCACCAGGGTCATTGTTTTTGACCTCCAGTTGATAAACCCGATGTCGAGAGCGCTTGCGCTGACAGCGATATGGTCGTT
>DYQT01000374.1 GCA_020719165.1 Draconibacterium orientale
CTCCACGATGAGTGGAGCCTGCCGTTCGGCCTCAGCCTCGGTAAGTCCCTTTTCGATCAGATCCTGAATTTCAGCTTTAAAATGCTGATTGAACAACACATAATACTTACCTATTAAATGATCTCCCTTGATGCCGGTCGATTCGGGTGTTTCGCCATTTCCCCATTTCATATAGGCCAGCATTGATTTGCAGATATGGATGCCACGGTCATTCACAAGGTTAACTTTAACGACTTTAAACCCATTGGCTTTCAGTATTTCGGCCAGGGAAAAGCCAAGGAGATTATTCCGGATATGGCCGAGGTGCAGGGGTTTGTTGGTATTGGGTGAAGAATACTCCAGCACTACCGGGCGTTCATGACGGGTTTTATGAAATCCGAACTCCGGAAGTCCGGCACTCTTCGCCAGGAACCTGAGCCAGTATTGATCGCTTAAAACCAGGTTTAAAAAACCCTTGATCACATTGAATGAGGCAATTTCAGACATATGCTCCTGAAGGTAGTTGCCGATATCGGTGGCAGTTGCCTCGGCCGATTTCCGGGATATTTTAAGCATGGGAAAGACCACGATGGTATAGTCGCCCGTGATCTCCTTTTTGGTTTTTTCCAAACCGATGGATTCCGGTTTTACCTCCTGGCCATATAAAGTTCGCACCGCTTCACAGGCACTTCCCAGTATTTTCGTCTCAATCATCTTCTCTGATATTGTGGGGCAAATTTAACAAGATAAAACCACGTAGGCACTAAGAACACAAAGTAACACTGAGAAAAGCCCTTTTCAAGGAGATACTCAGTGGAACTCAGCGCACTTAGTGTCTAAGTGGTTTTTTTTTTTTCTGCTTTGCCAGTTCCCAAAAAATGAGTAGGTTTGCAAAACATTCTCCTGAATTTTATTTAAATCAAACCATATTTAACAATCACAAAAAAGCGAGGTTAGCATGAAAAAGAATGTAATCATTATTGGTGCTGCCGGAAGAGATTTTCACAATTTCAACACGTATTATCGCGATAACGCGAATTTTAACGTGGTGGCTTTCACAGCTGCACAAATTCCGGACATAGATGGAAGAAAATATCCTGCCGCACTGGCCGGTGAGCTGTATCCCCAGGGCATCCCCATCTATGCTGAATCAGAATTAGTCGCCCTCATCAAGAAACACAACGTCGAAATTTGCAATTTTGCCTACAGCGATGTTCCCTATCAAAGGGTGATGAACATCAGCTCCATTGTGAATGCTGCAGGCGCAAACTTCCTGCTGATCGGGCCTAAAGACACCATGATCAGGAGCACAAAACCTGTAATCGCCGTTGGCGCCACCCGTACCGGTTGCGGTAAGAGCCAGACCTCACGCAGAATCATCGAAATATTGATGGCCAAAGGGTTGAAAGTTGTTGCAGTCCGTCACCCGATGCCCTATGGCGACCTTGTTGCCCAGAAAGTTCAGCGTTATGCTACCGTTGCCGACCTTGCCAAGCACAAATGCACCATTGAAGAGATGGAAGAGTACGAACCACATGTTGACCGTGGAAATGTTATTTATGCAGGAGTGGATTACGAAGCCATTTTACGTGAAGCCGAAAAAGATCCTGATGGATGTGACATCATTTTGTGGGACGGCGGAAACAACGATTTCCCCTTCTACAAACCCGACCTGATGGTCACAGTAGCCGATCCTCACCGCCCCGGCGCTGAAGAAAGCTACTATCCCGGCGAAGTAAATATCCGCATTGCCGATGTTGTAGTGCTCAACAAAATTGATTCTGCCTATCCTGAAAACATTAAAATTGTGCGCGACAACATCCAGAAAATCAATCCGAATGCGATTGTTGTGGATGGAGCCTCCCCCATTCGCGTTGATGATGAGTCGATCATCCGCGGTAAAAAGGTATTGGTAATCGAAGATGGTCCCACACTCACCCACGGTGAAATGAAGATCGGTGCAGGCATCGTGGCAGCCCAGAAATATGGCGCCGCCGAATTGGTTGATCCGCGCCCCTACGTTGTCGGAAAATTGGCTGAAACAT
>DYQT01000126.1 GCA_020719165.1 Draconibacterium orientale
TTTTCAGCCTTACCGGGCAATTCTCGAAAACCCGGTTGATTTTACTGCTTACTATGGCGCCGATTTTTCCGTAAGAGCCTTCATGGCATCCACCGCAATGGTGTACAACAGTCCGTTGGGACCCATCAGCATCAGCGTGAATTATTACGATAAAACACCCGATTTGTTTACCATCAATTTTAATTTTGGTTATATCATATTCAATGAAAGCGCGTTACCATAGCCTGATCATGGATTGTGAAACCCTTTTTAACATCACCATATTTGGCGCGCAAATGGAAATAATTTGTATTTTTGCTGACTAAATGATTCATTTTAACCGGCAAATGTCGGACACTCTCTATTTTAACGTTATAACGGATATTAACTACGAATGAAAAATTCAACCAACACCCCTCAGAATCCTGAAACGGAAATGATAACCGGACAGGAGGAGATCACCGCCGCTGTTGAAACCACAGAGGATAACATCGAAATTAGCCCCCTCACTGATGCAGATCAGACGAAAGAGATCAGCCAACCCGATGAAATTGTCAGCGCCCTTACAGAACCCGTTGCGGATGAACCTGTTGAGGAGACGTCAGCCCTGGAAATAGCCGCAATCACCGAAGAACCAGCGGCAGATCCTACCGAAGAGCCGACTGCAGATTCTACAGAAGAGCCGGTAGCCGATCTGATTGAAGAGCCCATAGAGGAACAATCTCCCGAGCCGGCAGATCAGCCATCAGAAGCGCTTATTGAAGATCTCCCGCTCGAGCACCTTGAAGAGCACCTTGACGAACACTTCGATGAGGTGACTGAGGCAAACGTGGAGCATGCAATGCTTGAAACCGAAGTCAGCTTCGACGGACTTTCCCGTGTTGAATTGGTTGATTTACTTGAAAAAGCTGTTTCTGAACCCGACTTTAATGCGGTAAAAACAAAGATTGCACTTTTAAAATTTGCCTACCAGAAGAAGAAAAAAGAGGAAAACCTGCTTAAATACGAACAAGTTGGAGAAGAAGGGGTTACAAAGGAGGAACTGGCTCCGGAGCAGGATGAGCTGGATGTAAAATTCAATGAATTATTCGCGATATACAGGACAAACAAAGTCCGTTATTCTGAAGAACAGGAAAAGATCAAACAGGATAATCTGAAAAAGAAATTTCAGATACTTGATGGATTGCGTGAACTCATCAGTTCGGAGGAGACACTTAAAAAAACCTACGATGAGTTTAAAGTGCTCCAGGAACGCTGGAAAGAAATTGGAATGGTTCCGCGTACGGAGATCAACAATTTATGGCAAAATTATCACTTCCTCGTTGAGAAATTTTTCGAGAAGGTCAAACTGAACAAAGAGCTGAAGGACCTCGACCTCCGGAAAAATATGGAGGCGAAAATCGCGTTGTGCGAAAAAACAGAAGAGCTTCTCCTGGAAACTTCGGTAATCAAATCTTTCAGGAAACTTCAGAAATACCATGAAGAATGGAAGGATCTTGGCCCTGTCCCTACCGACAAAAAAGAGGAAATCTGGGAGCGTTTTAAAAATGCCACTGATAAAATCAATGACCTTCGCCGCGAACATTATTCACTGGTTGAAGATGATCAGAATAAAAATCTGGAAACAAAAAATGCACTGTGCGAGCAGTGTGAAATAGTTGCAGGGTTGCCGAATGATTCAATTAAAGACTGGCAGGATAATACCAACAAGGTAAACGACCTGCTTAAAATCTGGAAAAACATCGGCCCTGTACCTCAAAAAGTAAATGTCGAAACCTGGAACCGTTTTAAAACCAGCCTCGATGCCTTCTTTGCCAATAAAAAAGAGTATTTCGACAAACTGAAAGAGCAGCAGATGCACAATTACAATCTGAAGGTTGAATTGGCTCTGCAAGCTGAATCGTTGAATACCAGTACCGATTGGAAAAATACGACCAACGAGCTAATTCGTCTTCAGGGGGAATGGAAAAAAATAGGCCCGGTGCCGAAAAAGAATTCTGATAAAATTTGGAAACGTTTCCGCACCGCCTGTGATGAATTTTTCAATGCCAAGCAAGCCTATTTCTCCAATGTTCACGCCAGCGAAGGCGAAAACCTGGAGAAAAAACTTGCCCTGATGGCCCGGTTGAAGGAGCATCAGTTCGGACAGGATAAGAGCGCCAACCTCGAAGTGCTGAAAAATTTCCAGCGGGAATGGACTGAAATCGGCCATGTTCCCATGAAAGATAAAGACAAACTTCACAACGAGTTTCGCTCCCTGGTCAATGAACATCTTGATAAGTTGAAAATCAGTGAAGTAGAAATGAGCACCGTGAGCTTTCAGGCGAAGTTCGACCACATGAAAAATGATCCCAATGCCCATCGGTTTATTGGGAAGGAGCGTGAATCACTTGCGGTGAAAATCACCAAGATGAAAGAGGAAATCACCTTGTGGGAAAATAATATTGGTTTCTTTGCCAAGTCAAAAAGCGCCTCTGTGGTAAAAGAGGAGTTCGAGAACAAAATCAACAAAGCCAAGAGCGAACTTAAAGTGCTCGAAGCCAAGATGAAGATATTGAGGCAGCAGGGAGCCTAAATCGAAATTGTAAATCCTTTTTTTACAATCAACTCGGAAGCCAACCTTCGATGTCAGGAAATTCCTTTGGAAAAGCCCTTGTCCTAACTACTTTTGGTGAGTCTCACGGAGTAGCGCTGGGCGGTGTGCTGGATGGATTACCTGCCAACCTCGAAATCGATCTCGAATTTGTACAATCAGAAATTTATCGCCGCAAATCCGGAAAAGTTTTTTTCTCCTCTCCGCGGAATGAAAATGACAAACTTGAAATTCTTTCAGGTCTTTTTGAAGGGCGATCAACCGGCGCTCCCATTGCATTCGTTATATACAATCACGATCAGAAGTCATCCGACTACGATCATCTGAAAGAGACTTTTCGTCCGTCTCATGCCGATTATACCTGGCAACAGAAGTATGGCATCCGCGATGTGCGCGGGGGAGGACGGTCGTCGGCGCGTGAAACACTGGCCCGGGTAGCTGGCGGGGCATTTGCGAAAATTTACCTTCAGCAGCAGGGCATTAAAATTAACGCCGGCATCAGCCAGATCGGTGAATTTACATTGTCGGAACCTGCAGCCGGTATTTCTGATCCTCAGATTTTATCCTGGCTTGAAAAATTAAAATCTGAAGGCGACACCACTGGTGGTGTGATCTCCTGTGCCATCACCGGTGTGCCTGCCGGTTTGGGCGAACCTGTTTTTGATAAACTCCAGGCCGATTTGGCCAAAGCCATGCTGAGTATCAATGCGGTGAAAGGATTTGAGTATGGCTCCGGCTTCCGGGGCGCATCCATGAGAGGGTCGGAGCACAACGATCTGTTTATTCATGAGGAGGGCAGGATAAAAACCCTGACCAATAACTCAGGCGGCATCCAGGGCGGCATTTCAAATGGGGAGGAGATCTTTTTCAGGGTCGCTTTCAAGCCTGTCTCCACCTTGATGAAAGACCAGCAATCGGTCAATTCTTCGGGTGAAGCAACCACCATCAAAGGAAAAGGGCGCCACGATGTTTGCGTTGTTCCGCGAGCCCTGCCCATTGTCGAGGCGATGGCCGCACTGGTAATTGCCGATCATCTGATCAGGAACTCTTCTTCAGGCTGAAATGTTGAACCAGGTATCGGTTTTCAGCCTGCAACCTGCGGTTCCTGCTGCGATAAACAATGAAACGATCCCAATCCCCAGATGATTTCGACTGAATCGATGCCGATGATGCTGCGATCGGGAAAACAATCCTCCAGCACGCGCATTGCCTGATCATCCTCCTTGCATTGGAAATTGGGGACAATCACCGATTTGTTGGCAATATAAAAATTGGCATAGGAGGCTGGTAAACGCTGCCCGTCATAAATTACAGGTTTGGGCATGCAAATTTCTGCGATGTCGGGCTGCTTGCCGTTGATAAGTCTGAAGGCCTTCAGTTGCCGGAGGTTTTCCGCCAGAATTTTATGGTTCCCATCCGACTTGCGCGGCTCCACCATGGTCACGATTCCATCCTCTTTGAAAAAGCGGGTGATATCATCGATGTGGCCGTTCGTATCGTCTCCTTCTATCCCTTCATCAAGCCAAAGCACTTGCCCAACCCCATAAAAATTGTGCAGGTACTCTTCAATTTCATGTTGCAGCATTCCCGGATTGCGGTTTTCATGCAGCAGGCACTGGGTGGTGGTGAGCAGCGTTCCGCGACCGTTGAAATCGACAGCACCGCCTTCCATCACGATCCCGGGATAATAAACGGGAATGTTCAAATATTTCCCAACCAGGGCAGGAATCTGTTCATCGAGATCGTGGTCATATTTGTTTCCCCACGCATTGTATTTCCAGCTTACAATCACCTTTGGATCTTTTGCCCCGGGATTTACCAGAAATGCCGGGCCATGGTCGCGGCACCAGGCATCGTTGGTAGGATGAAGCAGCAGGGTGATTTTCGACAGATCTACGTCGAGCAGCGTTAAATCCCGCGTTACCTGGTCACGAAGCGCTTCATCACGCACATTGATGCAAACTTGTTCGGCTTTCGAAAGTTCCTTGATGAACCGGTTGTAAAATGGAAAAATCCGGTCAAGCGTTCCCGGCCAGGAGTATGAATCTTCGTGCGGGTAACTGAGCCATGTTGCCCGGTGTTCGGCCCATTCAGCGGGAAATTGGTAACCCAGCGCTTTTGGGGTTGGGATGGGGTCTATCATATGCAATTTTATATTTACGATTTGGGATTTACGATTTACGATTTACGAATTGGGATTTACGATTTGCGGGTCGCATTCGTTCTCGAAAATGCCTTACGGATTGTTTTTTCCCGGTCGTAAATCGTAAATCCCAAATCAAAAATTATCAAATGCTGTCATCAAGAAATCTGCTCGTCACGGGTCCGTAGCTGTCGATTCGCCGGTCGCGAAGAAACGGCCAGTGAATGCGGGTTTCGCCAATTTTTTTCAGGTCGATTTCCTGAACATGAATCTCTTCGTGGTCGTGGGAGGCTTGATACAGAATTACCCCAAAAGGATCTGATACAAAAGATCCGCCCCAGAAGTTCATGTTGCCTTCCATTCCGGTACGATTCACAGAAACAACATAAACGCCGTTGGCAATAGCATGGCTGCGCTGAATGGTTTGCCAGGCATCGTATTGCTGTTGGTTGAGAATACCATCCTGCGATAAGGCCCATCCGATGGCGGTGGGGTAAAAAATGATCTGGGCACCTAAAAGACTGGTAATGCGGGCTGCCTCGGGGTACCATTGGTCCCAGCAGATGAGGGTGCCAATGCTGGCATATTTAGTCTGGAATACCTTATAATCATGATCTCCGGGGGTAAAATAAAATTTTTCATAATACCCCGGATCATCCGGAATGTGATGTTTGCGGTATTTTCCAAGGTATTTCCCATCAGCATCGATCACTGCGACGGTGTTGTGGTAGAGACCTTCTGCCCTTTTTTCAAAAAGAGAGGCCACTATTACCACCTCCAGCTCTTTTGCCAATTCTTCAAACAGGCAGGTTGTCGGCCCCGGGATTTGTTCTGCCAGGCTGAAGTAATCATAATTCTCTTCCCAGCAGAAATAGGATGATGCAAACAGCTCCTGCAGGCAAATGATCTGAGCTCCTTTCGCGGCGGCCTCTCTTATTCTGGCAGCCGATTTATCAATATTTTGCTGTTTGTCGGTGCCACAGGTCATCTGGATCAGTCCGACTTGTACTTTATGGTTGTCTCTCACTTTTATGTAAAAAGAAATTTAAATTAATTCAAAAAATACTTTTTAGTCATCACCATGTTGTCATGAATTACCTCCAGCAGATAGATGCCGGTCGGGAGGTTCTCATAAGGCAGGATCTTCCGGTCTTTTGACATGAGTTCAGTCCCGACTTTCCGAATGGTTTCACCACGCATGCTGATCAGGCGTAAAGAGCAATTCTGCACTGCAGGGAAGTCAAAAAACACCATAAGTCTTTTTGTTTCCCGGTCGTTATACACCCGTATGCCTGCCGACGGGTCCTTTTTATCAAAGCCAACCGTGTAATCGAGGTAAAGGTCATCTATATAGAGGGTGGTACCGATGGTCATTACTTCCTGCGCGGTTGACAAGGCAATGATGTTCATCGAATCGGGTGCGGTGGTATTAAGGTATGATATCCATGCCGAAAACGGTGCCCAGTCGGCGATGGTATCTTTTGTCGAAAATGCGCCAAACCCAACCGTATCCTGAATCCCACCGGTTGTTTTGGTGAGCCCGATGCCAATTACGCAACTGTCACCGCCCTTTGGGAGGTATTTATAAAATCCCTTGAGATGGGTGGGTATGTCAAACACGGGAACACCGCCAGATAAGAGAAAGCTGCCCGAATTCACATCTATGGTGAGTTTTCCGCAGGTCATGAAGCCCGGAACATCGAGAGGGGGGAGAGTAAGATGTTTTGTTTCAAGTTTTGCTGAAAAGCTGCCGCTCCCATGATGGTCGGTGCTTTTTGACACCACCGTAATTCCGAAAAATGGGATAGACATGAGCTCCTCATTGGGTGTATCCCAGCCGGTGGGGTTTGAATAATTGCTGAAAGTCGTCCAGTTTTCAAAACCCGCATTGGGGATGACTGTTTGCCCGTGTAAAAATATTCCTGCCATAAGCAGCATAAAAAACAATATCACCTTTATCTTATTCATAACTCCAAAAACTTTAAAATGTCCTTTGCATAATTCATTCGTCATTCGTCATTCGTCATTTTACCATTGTCCAATCCTGCATTATCTGACAAAGTTTTGTAAAAATAAGACATTTCATTATATCTTTGACAAAATTATCCACATGAGACGCTTTCAGCATGGCCTGAAACAACTGCAATTGTTGTGTTTTATCCTTGGTTTTCCGGTTTTGGCATTCACTCTGAATCTAACTGTTTTCGGCCCATCCTGTTTTAATGTAAATATTAAACAATCAGGTGATTCATGTAAAATTGAATTGGGAAAAAAGACTGCGAAAATTTACCAGGAGGGAATCAGTTATCTGAAAAAGGGTTATTTCACACTGGCAGGCCAGCAAATGGCCGGTGTGATCAAGGCTGAGCCTGGATGCGTGGATGCCTATTTTGTGCTTGGGCTTGTGAATTTAAAAAAATTGGATAATAACTTTCCGGAGGCAGAAAGGAATTTCAGAAAAGTGGTGGAGTTGTGTCCTGATTATGACGTATATGCCTATTACCATCTGGGAGAGATATATTACGGACAGGAAAACTATGAACTTGCATGGAAGAATTTGACTGAATTTTTAAAAGATGTTGATAAAATTAAAAAAGACGAGGACTACAACAGGGCTACCGAATTGTTAAAATATTCAAAGTTCTACGTTGAAATGATGAAAAACCCGGTTCCGTTTGATTTAAAAGTGGTTGATGGAATTTCAACTCCGGCAAATGAATATCTTCCTATTCTCACTCCCGACAACCAGATGGCATTTTTTACCCGGGAAATTAAGCTGGAGCCCAATAAAAACAGCCTGGTTCAGGAAACCCGGTCAAAGGAGAGATTTGTTTACAGCATGAGGGGCGAGGATGGAACTTTTGGCATTGGGGAGGAGATGCCGCGACCATTTAATGAAAACGATAATGAAGGTGGTGCAACCTTAACAGCCGATAACAACACCCTTTGCTATACCGTATGCAAGTATGATAAGGTTAAGAAATACCTGAACTGTGATATTTATGTATCCGAGAACATTGGCGGCGAATGGAGCCCGATACGAAGTTTGAGTGACAAAATTAACCTGGCCGGTTCGTGGGAATCCCAGCCGTCAATTTCTGCTGATGGGCAAATGCTCTATTTTATCAGCGATCGTACCGGAGGTTTTGGTGGCTACGATATTTACCGTTCTCTGAAAAGTAGTGCTGGCGAATGGGGAACCCCTATCAACATGGGGCCACTGATCAATTCAACAGGAAATGAAAAATCTCCTTTTATTCATCCTGATGGGAAAACCCTCTATTTTTCATCGGATGGTTTCATGGGATTGGGTGGATATGATATATTTTATACCAAACTTGATGTAAATGGAAGTTGGTCGAAACCCAGGAATATTGGCTATCCGATTAATTCCACGGATGACGAAGTTGGCTTTTTCGTTAGTACGGATGGTACACTGGGATTCTTTGCTTCGAACAAATACAAGCAACGGGGGGGATGGGATCTCTATTCATTTAGCCTGTATGATGCCGCCCGGCCCGAAAGAGTGCTGTTCATAAAAGGAAATGTGAAGTCAGAATCATCGGCAGAGCCGCTTAAAGCACGCATTGAGCTGAAAAATATTGAAACAAAAGTGACATCTCAAATCCCGATGGATACCGTTACCGGGAACTACGTTGCAGTTGCACCGTTTAGCAGCGATTACATCATGACTGTTAAAAAGGATGACCACGTGTATGAGTCGAGATATATCTCAAAGATTGACAGTGTGTTTAAAACACCTGCCAAACTGGATATTGAGATGAAACCCATCGAGCTCAATAAATCCTATAGCATCAACGATATATATTTTCCTTTCAACTCGTTTGACCTAACCCCGGAGTCAAAGATTGTGCTCGATCAATTGTTGGAATTTCTGTCAGAAAACAATGCCATATCCATTGAGATTCAGGGCCATACCGACAATATCGGGAATGATGCAAGCAACCTGAAGTTGTCGGAAAACCGCGCCAGGTCAGTCTATAATTATTTGTATGAGCAGGGCATCTCTTTAACACGGCTCACTTACAAGGGCTTTGGCAAATCAATCCCGGTTGCCGACAATGATACCGACGAAGGACGCGCAAAAAACCGAAGAACGGTATTTGTGATAACCAGCAAATAATAATTACAAATGACGAAGTACAAATGACGAATGAGTGTTGCTTACATTGTCACTCGTCATTTGTCATTTGTCATTCGTCATTCGTCATTTGTCATATTTCCTTCATCAAATTCGCCATCTCAATCGCGGCCAGTGAGGCATCAAAACCTTTATTCCCGCTTTTAGTCCCTGCCCGCTCGATGGCTTGCTCAATGTTGTCGGTTGTAAGTACGCCGAAAATCACCGGACACCCAGTCTCAAGGCCAACATGGGCAACTCCTTTAGAAACTTCCGAAGCCACATAATCAAAATGCGGTGTTGCGCCGCGAATCACGGCTCCCAGGCAAATCACTGCATCATATTGTTTACCGGATGCCATTTTTTTTGCAAGAATCGGGATTTCAAAGGCGCCGGGAGACCAGATTACATCAATATTGTCATCGTCAGCACCATGCCGTTTAAGTCCGTCAACACAGCCGGCAAGCAATTTTCCACTGATAAATTCATTGAAACGGGCAATCACGATTCCGAATTTTAATCCCGTTGCATCAAGTTTTCCTTCAATTATTTTCATATAGGTGGTGTTTGTTATTGGTTTTTGGGTGGTTGAAAAGACAGGGAGAGGTTTGCAGCTACCCATTGTAGGCGGCTTTTAATTGCAAATCTGTTTTAAATGAACAAGAATGAAATGAATTAATTACCTCCTCATTTGTACCAACCCGCCGATTGTGGGTAGGCACTGTAATGCATGGTTCTTCTGTTTTTTCGTCTTGGGTTATGCTTTCGCCGAGTTAAGTTTGACAAGTTTATCCCATTCAATTGCGCCGTTATTGTCGCAAAAGTCTGTTGTGAATTCCATAGTGAATTTGTTTATCATTTGTGAATAAGATTGCAAGAAATCATCATTTCTTTCCTTCGCTTTATGCCCAAGTGGCTCAATTAACTCTGTATATAAATTTGACTCTCCAGAAATATACTCCCAAAATTTCTGACCACAATATTTAAAATATTCTCCTTTGTCCGGTTGGTTGT
>DYQT01000375.1 GCA_020719165.1 Draconibacterium orientale
CGGGATTTGTTTCAGATCGGTCCAGTTATTGAAAATGGTTGTTCCACCTGTGAACAGCCAGATGTATTTGTCGAAAGTGCCGAATTCCTTTTGAACTTTGAGAAAAGCCTGCGCATTAGTTACGGTTGATCTGATTTTTAACTGGTTGCGTATTATGCGCGAATCCTGCATTAATTGTTGAATCTTGGTTTCATCGTATGTGGCAATTTTTTCAGCATCGAAATTATCGAATGCTGCACGGAATCCTTCCCTTCGATGCAGAATGGTTTTCCAGCTAAGTCCTGCCTGGAAAGCATCCAGTATCATAAATTCGAAAAGCTTTTGATCATCATGAAGAGGAACTCCCCATTCGTTATCATGGTATGCTATCATCAGCGGATCGTTGCCGGGCCAGTTGCAGGTTTTGGATGTTTCCATAAAACTGAATTTGAAAAATGGATTGCTAATTTATAGTTCAAAGTTGTTCAAATGCTACGCGTTCATTGTTCAGGGGTTTCAGAGTTTCAAGGGCACTGAGCGGAGCCGAAGTGCAAAGGTTCAAAGTTTAAGGATTTGTCAGTGGGAAAAGGTGAGTTCATTGGGTTTTATAATTCCTTTCTCAGTGATGAATCCCGTTATAAACCGCGCCGGCGTTACATCAAAAGCCGGATTTAAAGCATGTGATCCGGGTGAAGCCATACGGATAGTTCTTATCACGCCATCGGAATCAGGCCCTGAATAAGAGAGTACCTCTTCTTCACTGCGTTCTTCGATTTGTATTTTTGAACCATCTGAAATAGAAAAATCAATCGTAGAATAAGGAGCGGCTACATAAAACGGTATCCCAAATTCCTTTGCTACAATTGCTTTTTCAAAAGTGCCTATTTTATTGGCTGTATCGCCGTTGGCAGCAATGCGGTCGGCGCCAACAATCACAGAATCAATCATTCCCTTGCTCATAAGGTAAGCACCGGCATTGTCGGGAACTATTTTATGCGGAATACCTTCGTTTTGCAATTCCCATGCAGTAAGCCTTGCGCCCTGGTTTCGCGGACGGGTTTCGTCGGCATAGACGAAAAAGTCTTTGCCCGCCTCTTTTGCAATATACAATGGTGCAAGTGCACTTCCATAATCAACAAAACCAAGCCAGCCGGCATTGCAATGGGTTAAAATCCGACTGCCGTTTTTAATAAGATTACTTCCATTTTCGCCTATCTGTTTTGCATCTGCGATATTTTCGTCGGCCAGTAGTTGTGCTTCGCGCAAAGCATTTTCAACACTTATCAAGCCCGCATTAAATACCCTTTCGGTAGCATAAAACAAGTTGCGGGCCGTTGGACGGGTGGATTCAATTTCTTTGCGGGCAAGATCAAAAAAATCAATTTGTTCCTTAGTGTAATTCTCAGACTTCGCCCCTTTCCCCTCGCCTCTCGCCCCTTCAATAAACACCTGTGCCATTGCAAATCCTGCAGCAGCACCAATTGCTCCGGCTCCGCGGGTAATCATTGTAAGTATAGCATTACAGGTTTCACGAAAACTCTTTGCACAATAGATTTCAAAAGAGAAAGGCAATGCATTCTGGTCGATCATAAAAACTGACGATCCTTCCATCCAGATAGTGTGGTAGTGCTTGCCGGCTACTTTCATTGCAGCGATTTTAACTGGTTAACTGCCAGCCATGCCATAAGCCCCATCCCTGTTTCGAGGCTGCTTTCATCGGCATCGAACTCAGGAGTATGTAAATTGCGAATGGTGTCCCATGATGGATCTTTAACTCCCAATCTATAAAAACAAGCAGGAATAATATGTGAATAATACGCAAAGTCTTCGGCTGTCATGCGTTGCTCAAGATCGACCACATTTTCAGGTCCAAGATATTCCTGTGCCAGTGCTTTTGCTTCGGATGTAGCCAGGTCGTCATTTACCAGGAAAGGGTATCCATGGTCGATACGTACATCACAGGAAGCTCCCATGCCCTCAGCCATTCCTTTGGCGATAGCACTAATTTTCTCATGAGCAAGTGCCCGCC
>DYQT01000127.1 GCA_020719165.1 Draconibacterium orientale
ATTGCACTGAAAAACACCCTGCTCCATCTCTCGGAACTGGCGTTTGGCGGCACCGCTGTAGGCACAGGATTAAATGCACCAAAAGGCTATGATGTGCTGGTGGCAAAAAAAATAGCCGAACTCACCGGTTTGCCATTCATAACGGCTGCCAACAAATTTGAATCGCTTTCGGCCCACGATGCCATGGTTGAAACCTCGGGAGCCCTGAAAACACTCGCAGTGAGCCTCATGCACATTGCATCCAATATCCGGTTGCTTGCTTCAGGTCCGCGTTGCGGAATCGGCGAATTGATGCTTCCCGAAAACGAACCGGGTTCCAGCATCATGCCTGGCAAGGTAAATCCGACCCAGCCCGAAGCCATGACCATGGTGTGTGCCCAGGTGCTGGGCAACGATGTGGCCATCAACATCGGCGGCATCAGCGGACATTTTCAGTTGAATGTGTTCAAACCGCTCATGATTTCAAACCTGCTGATGTCGGCACGTCTTCTCGGCGATGTGTGTGTATCTTTCACCGAAAACTGTGCGGTCGGAATACAACCCAACATGGCCTCCATCAACAAAAACCTGGAGAATTCCCTGATGCTGGTCACGGCCCTCAATCCCATCATCGGCTATGATAATTCTGCCAAAATTGCCAAAAAAGCGCATCAGGAACATAAAACCCTGCGACAGGCAGCCATGGAGTCGGGATTGATCTCCGAAGAAGACTTCAACCGGGCAGTAGATCCTAAGAAGATGGTCGGGCCCAAATAGCGCGGAATAAGAGGTCAGAAACGATGTTAAAATTTTCCTGCCATATGGGAAATATGTGGCTCGAAAATAATCAGAATGACTATCTCGGGTTTCACATCATCAATGATCTCCTCGTTTCGAAGATATCTCCAACCATCAAAAATGTAGGTGTTCGTATTAAACGATTCATTCAGGTATGGCTTCATCACATCCGTGAAGGAATCGTGTATAATGACCACACTGGGCAAAGTGGAATCTCCGGTTGATCTAACCTCTTCGTAATTCTGGATTTGCACCGCCCAGTCGGGTTGTTTATGGGGAGAAGGGAGAAGTTTACTTTTTGTTTGATTCAATACAGGATAGTATTCTATTTCGTTGTAATATTTGGTTAACCCGATCATCGCGGCCAGGTTACCTTCAAGTGGGCCGCCAGCCTTGAAACTTACCTCCGACAGGGTTAAAGGCTTCACCGCAGGGAAATCTTGCCCGATTCTGTCAACAATGGCGCGATACCCATAAAAGGCACCGATCCAGTTCCAGTGATTATCGGTCAGAGCATATAACCGATCGTGCGACTTGGCTTTTAATAACGCTGCCTTTACGTCGATATACCGGATAACCGTATCCGATTGAATACCTGCGATTACTTTGTCGGTGACCGTTCCGGCTGGCGCCCGCCGGAAGTCAACCGGCAAAAACTCCGGATATATTTCAGGCTTAATCGGCGGGAAGGCAACATAAAATCTAATCCCTTTTTTCTGATACCTTAACGTTCTTTCATGAAGTTCATCAACCATCAAACGAATCTGCCGGTCGGTCAGCATGAATTTTCCTTCATAAACAACACGCTCCTTCTGATCATAGAATAGCCACCCGTTCTTTCCAATCTCCACCTCTCCCGGCAGAGGCGTTTGATGAAAAACAAAAAAACAGATCATGGTGTTTAAAAATCCCAGGTAATCACGAAAAGGAAACTGGTCATTAAAATAGTTCTCGTACAATTTCGGATAAGGATCGAGGTTCCCGATATCAAACACTGGTTTTGAAGCCAGTTTCCTGTTTTCGGTCTGGCTGGTTTCCGGTACTTTATAAAAAGAGAACAGATCATTTAAAAAGCAAAGCAGAATTATGCCTGAGAATAGAACCGTAAGAAGAACCTGGTAAATTTTAGCCGTGGTTTTCATCGGTCAGAATTTAAAATAAATAAAAGGAGTACTGGTGCCGGCAAGGATGAATACCGTGCATAAAGCCATGATCGCAAGCACAAAAATAATCCCTGAAAGATAATAGAAATGTGTACCGGCAACTCGAAAAAAGGAAATATTGCTCTCCATCAGCGATTTGAGCAAGCCCAGCAAATAATCGAAGAACCGTGTTGCTCCGAGGATACCTATTATCATCGCAAAAACAGTTCTGCTATTCAGATATTCCTTCAACAGGAAAAAACTCTCAGGCTGCCCGCCTGCACCAAACATGGCGCCGGTGTACAAAGTGGCATCGCGGAACGATGGTGACCGGAAGAGCACCCAGGATAAAATGATAAAAAACATCAGATACAAATGCTGCAGGGGCCTCCATGATTTTTTCAGGATTTTCCCGAACCCAAACTGCTCTGCCGCCATCATCAGGCCATGAAAAAGACCCCAAACCACGAAAGTCCAGGCGGCCCCATGCCACAATCCGCAAAGCAGGAAGGTAATGGTGGTAGCATAAAAATAGATCCAGTTATCTGTTTTTACATGCAGGTAGGTGTCTTTCACCATTTTTTTCGACCTGGCAAATGCCAGGGGAAGAAACAGATAATCGCGGAGCCATGTTGACAGGGAGATATGCCAGCGTTTCCAGAAATCCCTGAAAGACCGGGCTGAGTATGGAAAGTTAAAGTTTTCCGAAAATTCAAGTCCGAACATTTTTCCGATGCCAAGAGCCATATCGGTGTAACCCGCGAAGTCGTAATAGATTTGCAAGGTGTAGCAAATCGCTCCGAGCCATGCGAGCGGGGCGTTCAGTTCGCTAACCGGACTGTTGAATATTTTATCAGCCGCCAATGCCAGCGGTGTTGCAAGAATCACCTTTTTTGCCAAACCAAGAACAAATCTCCTGATCCCGGAAGAGAATCTTTCGAAGGAGATAGATGGATTAGCCAGTTGTGGCGCCAGATTCCTGTACTTGTCAATGGGGCCGGCAACCAGTTGCGGGAAGATGGCCATGAAAACCGCAAGATCTATAAAGTTTTTTTGAGCGGCAACCTCTTTTCGTTTCACACTGATCAGATATGTCAATGCCTTGAATGTGTAAAAAGAGATTCCCAAAGGCATACCGAATTCTTTCACAATAAAAGGATCAAGTCCCGACCATGATATCAAATAGGACAAGGTATTGCCAAGAAAACCAAGATATTTGAAAAGCCCCAGCAACACAATGTTTAACACAACCGCCCACACGAACAGGATGTGTTTCCTTTTTTCTGATAAAGCATGTTCAATGGCAATACCGGCAAAATAGTTCAGTGTGATCGACCCTGCCAACACCAGGGTCAGCGATATCTGGAACCATCCCGAAAAGATCAGGCTGGCAAGCAGCAGGATGATGTTGCGCAGGCCTCTCCTTGAGAGGTAAAAAAAGAAAAGCGTTACAGGAAGGAATAGATATATAAACAGCAATGAATGGAAAAGCATCCTCTGATTTTTGCCGCAAAAGTATCAATTTTTCTCCGGTCTTGCTTCCATTCCCGGGCCTGTATTTTTCTAAATTATTTTGTTTGCCTGTCAAGTTAATAGTTGTAAATTTAGCCATTCATTTAATCACCAACCAACCTTTTAAAATGAAAACACTATTAAAAACACTGACACTGGTGTTGCTTTTTTCAGCCATTGGCGCCTCCCGTGCTGAGGCGCAAACCTACCTTGCAGGTGCTAGTTTGAACGGAAAATGGGGTTTTGTTGATCCCAAAGGAGGCTGGGTTGTTCAGCCAAAGTTCGATGAGGTACAAAATTTTTCGGAAGGATTGGCTTGCGCCAAATCCGGGGAAAACTGGGGCTTTGTTGGTTTAACGGGCGAATGGGTCATCCAGCCTGTTTACAAACGTGCCGAAGATTTCTCTGGCGGGCTGGCGCGGGTTATCGACCGCAATGCCGGAAAATGGATTTACATCGACAAAACCGGAAAACAGGCCTTCAACCAGCAATTCGAAAATTGCATGAACTTTTCCGAAGGGCGGGCAGCAGCCAGGGCCTCATCAAGATGGGGATATATTGATAATACCGGCAAATATGTGATCCCCGACACATATGAACATGCCGAAACATTCAGCGATGGTATGGGGCGGGTTGCCATAAATGGAGTTTACGGCTTCTTAAACCCTGCCGGCGAATGGGCGCTGAAAACTGACCTGGAGAACATCAGGGACATGAAAGACGGTGCGGCTCCGGCCAAAGGGAAAAAAGGCTGGGGTTTCATTGATCGGACCGGGAAAGTGATTGTGCCGACAATCAATGAACACGCTTCAAATTTTTCGGAAGGGCTGGGCCGATGCCGCAACAACGGCAAATGGGGATATTATGATGCAACCGGCAGATTGGTTGTCTCTTTTATCTATGATAATTGTCGCGGTTTTTCCGATGGATTGGCGGCTATTAACATGGGAAAATCGTGGGGATTCATTGATAAAACCGGAAAACTGGTCATTAACCCGCAGTTTGACAAAGCCCTTGATTTCACCGGTGGACTTGCCCCCGTCAAACAAGGAAAATCGTGGGGATATATTGATGTTACCGGCAAACTGGTCATCCCGGCACAATTCACTGATGCCCTACCTTTTGCTAAAACTGAATAATCCGGCCATTCCCTTACCCGCGGTTTATCTTATTTTCGCATTGGGAAATACTTGTGTATAATCATCATCAGATCCTCCTTACTGACAGGTTTTGATATATAATCATTACAACCCGCCTCAATCGCTCTGTCCCTGTCGCCGGAAAGTCCGTAAGCTGTTTGTGCAACGATAATCACCTTTTGGTTAAATTTCCGGATTTCCCGGGTAGCCTCATGCCCCTTCATTCCAGGCATTCTGATGTCCATGAGAATCAAATCTATCCCGGGATTATTTCTGCATATTTCAACCGCTTCAAAGCCCGTTTTCGAATGAAACACTTCATTGCTTCTGCTTTTAATTACCCGGGCCAGAAGCATGTCTGATGTTTCATCATCCTCGGCAACCAATATGCATAGGTTTTGTAGCTGATTCTTCGTATCATCTGCCGAATCATCGTTTATTATGGCGGTTTTTCGCTCATTTACACCAACATAGGGAATGGTGAAATAAAATTTAGACCCGCGACCCTCTTCGCTTTCCACCCAAATTTTACCCCCAAGCATCTCCGCATAGGCTTTCGAAATAGACAATCCCAACCCGGCACCCTGATAAGCATTCCGATCGAAAATATCGGCCTGAATAAACCGTTCAAAAATCATCTCCTGTTTTTCATACGGAATGCCGATCCCTGTATCTGAAATGAAAAATTCAACCATTGCGGGGGTCGCATTATTCAGAGTATAACCAAATTCTATTGACCCCTGAGCCGTAAACTTAATGGCATTTTTAACCAGGTTGGTAAGTATCGCAAAAAACTTTTCCCTGTCTGTTTTGATGGTCGCCTCTTTGGCAGTCAGCGTTTCAGTATAGGAAAAGGCAATCCCCTTTTTTACCACCTCAGGTTGAAAAAAGTTGTAGATGAATTCCATTTGTTCGTTAATGTTCGATTCAGCAATATCAACCACAACGAGTCCCGATTCAATTTTCGAGATATCCACGATATCATTGATGATGTTGAGCATCCTGGTACCACTTTTTTCAATGATTCCGATATATTCCTGCTGCTCTTCTCCCGAAAGATTGGGCTCCTTAAGCAATCCCGAAAAGCCAAGAATCCCATTCATAGGCGTTCGTATTTCATGACTCATGTTTGCCAGAAAGGCTGATTTCAGTTTGTCCGATTGCTCCGCTTTGTTCTTCGCATCCACCAGCTCCTTTGTGCGAACTGCAACGATCTCTTCAAGGTTTTTATTCACTGCTTCCACTGCAGCCTTTTGACGGTCGAGCGCCTGGTTCAGAACAAAGTCGCGACGCGCGTAATATTCAATGTAGTACGCGGCAAACATCCCAATCAGGTTTGCACTGACAAAAAAGAAATTATTATTGATCAGTATTATGCTGGAAACATGGGCATAAAAAACAGCGCCAACATTGAAAATGAGCAAGGTTGACCAGCCCGCTATCGTTGCGAGAAAAAAACGGAGTTTGATGAAAAAATAACCTGCCGAAAAAATCAGCATCATCCCTGCATAATAGGCATAATTTTCAGGGACTAGGGTTGTCATGATACTAATTCCAAGACCCGCCACGATAAAACTGATAAAAAGTAACCCTTGCCATATTTTCTGGAATGCGGTTGTAAACGAAACGGCCATTACCAGTATAAGGAACGGAACCACAACATAAAACCGGATACCCTGAAAAAAACCAGCATAATCCGGCACCATTCGGGAATCAAGATAACCGAATGATGCATAAAGAATTGTTACAAGCAAAAAGGCAATTCTCACCTGAATGATTGAATCGGAAAAATATTTTTTCCTGAATACGTTTTCAACCTCATCCGGAAATGTTAAAGTAGCCTTATTAAAGGTCATTTCACGCACAACCCTGTTCTCGCTATCCATCTTACTTATTTTTTACATAACAAATATAGTTAAAATAATACAATCTTCGGTATTTTTTTTTGCACACATAAAATCTCTCTTCAAGGAGGGACGAACTTGCTCTACCTCCCTTCACATGAGTTCACGGGGTGAGGGTCGGGAAAAGGTTTTGGGATATCAAAAGGTGAAATTATAATCAATCAAAACATAGCAGAATCAATTCGGAGACTCAACGGCATGAGGAACTGCAGGCAACCCAATCGTAAAATGAAACACCGACCCGATCCCCGGCTCACTGCATACACCTATTTCTCCGCCCAGCAAGGTGGCATACTCCTTGCACATAACGAGCCCTAAACCTGTTCCGGGTTCATTTTCAGTACCGCGTTGTTTGTATTGGGTATCGATTCTGAAAAGGTTGTTGACTTCCGATTCCGGAATGCCGACTCCGGTGTCGGCAACCTCCACACGCAAATATAAAGGATTCTCCTGCTCAGGAATGCGCACGGTGATGGTTCCGCCTGCGGGTGTGAATTTTATGCCGTTGTTAACCAGGTTAAGCAACATGGCCTGAACAATTTGCGGATCAGCATTGACTCGGGTACCTTGCTTAATGTTGTTTAACAGGTTCTGGTTTTTTGCAACAGCGCGGGCCGAAAGGGTGATCAAAACTTCATTTGTAACCTCATGCAGCGAAAAGTCCTGAGGCACATTGGTGAGCTTTCCACCCTGCGATTGTGTCCAATCAAGCAGGTTTACCAGCAAATTAAACGTATTGTGGCTGCTCCTCTTTAAACTGCCAATGATCCGATGTTTCGACAATTCATCAAGGTCATCATAATTTTCATCAAGCTCGGTGAGTAACCCCAGCAAACCATTGAACGGACCTTTTAAATCGTGTGCGATGATCGAAAAAAACTTGTCCTTGGTCAGGTTCAATTCCTTTAGCTCCTTGTTTTTCTGGTCAAGTATCTTATTCAATAGATGTTGCTTCCGGTTATTCCGGATAATGACAACCAGAAGGATGAATCCGAGCAGGAGTATTACACCTGCCGCGGCAATTAAAAACTGCTGGTTGTGAATTGTCTGTTGTTTGAACTCATTGTCCTTCTGAAGCAACAAATTCTCGCTTTCTTTCTGATTGAGCGCATTTTGGAAAACAACCTCCGCCATTTTTTTCTTGACGATCTCATTTCCCAGGGTATCCTGCAAAGTGGCATACCTCACATAATATTCAAAGGCTGATTTATAGTTTTTTTTCTCTGCTTCAATATCTCCTAATATTTTACACGCGGATCGCTCAAACTTAATAAACTTCTGCTTTTCGGCCAATTTAATACCATTTTTTGCATACATTTCTGCCTTTCCAAGGTCACCCAAACCCAGGTATGCATTTCCCAGATTCACATAAATCGCGGCACGTTCCTGATTCAGGAAAGGGATGATGGGCAAATTTAAAACTTCGTTGTATAAAGAGATTGCCTTAGGAAAGGCCTTCTCTTCCAACGCAATGTTCCCAAGGTTCACCAGTGCGGATAAGATGGTTTCCTGATCATTGTATTCCTGAGCCATCACTAACGCCTTCTTCAGGTAGAACTGTGCTGAGTCGAAGTTCATTTTAACCTCAAGATACAACAGGCCAATATTTTGAATGATCTTCATCTTGAGTTTAACATCCTTTACCGTATCATTGATCTGGAGGCTTTTACGGAAAAAACCGATAGATCTGTCAAAATCATTGATGTTATAAAAAATCAGTCCGAGTCTCAGGTAAGATATCTCGAGGTCAAAGTAATTATGGTTGGATTCATAATAATTTTTTGATTCAAGGAAGCACTCAAGTGCCTCTACATAATTGCCCCTGTTTGAATAAATCACACCCAAATCAGATATAGCTTTTGCATAACGGGATTTATTCTGAAAATTTTTCGCCACATCAACTGCCATCTTATTGTATTTCAATGCACTGTCAGAAATTCCCAATTTCCCGTAATAAACGCCAAGGTTATTGGATACCATCACCTGGAGATCGGCATTTTGATCTTTTACAGCCCTTGACAGGGCCTTATGGAAAGTAGGAATAACCTCGTCCGGGTTATTTTTGTACCAATAGCCAACAGCAACATTATTCAGGCCCCGGATAACCCCGTAACTAAAACTGATCTGCTCCGATATTTTCACCGCATCACGGCTGATCACAATGGCTGTATCCGGATTTTTCGGCAGGAAGCATCTGGCATATTCTAAAAGGAGTTTAACCCTATTGCTGTCGGCCTTTACAGCCATGGCCAGTAGACGGGCTAAGCTGTCGGCTGCTGCTTCCGGCTGAGGATAGCTTGTTGCGATTGTAAAAAAAATCAGTGTTATTAACAATATCCGTTTCATCTTGGTCAACGTTTTTCACTATTACAAACATAGCAAATAAAAAATGAAAACGGTCAGGAAATTTCTGATTTGCCATTAAATTGAATAGAAATATCTCTGGAGTTTGGTCGCCTTGAGCAATGCTTATCGATGGTGGCAAATAATTCTGTTTAATTATCTTATCTTTGCAAAATATTATAAATCAAAACTAAATGGCAAGTTCACAAGAAACCTATAACAAAAGAGACCAGGAGAAAAAAAGATTAAAAAAACGGTTGGATAAGCAACAAAAACTCGCCGACCGCAAGGCTAACTCTCAAGGCGGAAGTTTCGAGAGCATGATTGCCTATGTTGATGAAAACGGAAACATTACCGATACTCCCCCAAATCCTGCCGACCGGAAGAAAATCGATGCCGGAAGCATTGAAATCGGCGTTCCAAAAAGGGAAACAGTTGAAACTCCAACAGTACGGAAAGGCAGGGTTGAGTTTTTCAACCATTCAAAGGGCTTTGGTTTTATCAAAGAATCCGATTCTCAGGAGAAGTTTTTTGTGCATGTCAACAATCTCACCGAAGAAATCAAGGAAGGCGATATGGTTACATTCGAATTGGAACGCGGATTCAAAGGAATGAGCGCCATTCGGGTAAAGAAGGTTTAGTTCGCTAATACACCAATAATTTATATACCTTGTTGGTGCCTCCCGACAAAATACGCACAAAATAGTTTCCCGACGGCAGATTGATGCTGAAATTACGTGAACCCTCGTTCTCAGACTTTGTAAACACCGTTTTACCCAAAACATCCATCACCGTCATATCGTAACGGCTATCGATGCTGATGGTGAAATTGCCGTTGCATGGATTTGGCGAAATAACCAGATTTTGCTTTTTAACCGGCTCAACTGCTACAGGAGCATTGACCGTAATGTAGCCGGGTTTTATCAGGGTGTCGATCTGACTTCCGCGGTCAACAATCAAAGTAACATCGTATACGCCTAACCTGGACAAGCCAGAACCAAACAGGCATTAATTGCGTAACTTTAGCATTT
>DYQT01000376.1 GCA_020719165.1 Draconibacterium orientale
TTCAGATCGGGTTAATTGTTTTCGATATTGTGAATGACCCGGTCTAAAAAATCCCGAGGAAGATCAAGTCGTTTGTTATTTGCCGTTTCCTGTTCATTTACGGATTTTTTCATAGCGTCATCCATCAAATATCCTTGTTTCTCATAATTTCTGCAGGCATTGCACATCATGGTATGCATGTGGAGTTTAACCTTTTCCTGACGGGATATTCCGAAATGGATTTTTTTATCGATCAGTTCAGTTGCCTTTTTGCAGGACAACATCAATATGTTCATCAGTTTTTTCATAATGTCATTTCTTAAACCAGTTGGTTTCCAAACAAACTCTGAGCTGCAGTTTCGCACGATGAAGGATTTGCCAGAAATTGGCCGGGGAAACTTCAAGTTCACTGCTGATTTTATCTCCATCAACCCCTGCAAGGTACTTCATCTGAATTGCTGAATACCATTTTGCTGGCAACCTTTTTAAACAATCATGCAGGACTGCATTAAAATCATGGTCATCCAAAAGATGATGATCATCCCAGGCAGATGGCCGGGATTCCTTTCTCCAGGAACCTGATTCATCGAACAAATCATCCTCTCGGAAATCACCACCCTGATTGAATTCAACTTGTACCGGCTTGCGGTATTGTTCCCGGTGATAGTCCATGATCTTGTGCTTCAGTATTGAAAATAACCAGGTTTTCGGACTACTCTTACCTTCAAAAGCAGAAAATGATTGCAGAGCTGCAATAAATGTATTTTGAACAACATCCTCTGCAACCTCCTGACCTGACATTTTTGACCTGGCGTAGCGGTACATTTCAGGTCCGTATTCGCGGACCCAAACTGAAATGATTTGATTTTTTTCCTTGGACATCGATGAATATATTTCTTAGGTAAATGTAGGCAAACTTTAAGAAGTTTACTCTTTATTTATGACAAAGAGTGCAACTACAATACCGTAAATAATATGCCCCATGATACTGCCAATGATTACCAGCACCATGTTGCCTGCTGGTGAAGGCATTCCACCCATAACGGCTCCCATTACGACCATCATTATCTGGGCAAAAACAAATACTGCCAGGCCAAACAAGGAGCCTTTCAGAATGGAGCTTGATATCTTCGCGACAAGGCGTATAAATAAGAATGCGTAAGCCAGGGCAAATACTACACCGATCATGAAATGCATGACCCATCCTATAAATAAGGGCAATCCCAGCATGCCAGCAAGCATTTCAGCCGGATTCATTTTCGGCATCCCCATCAAGGGAGCCACAAACATGATCATTGTCATAACTGCAGTACCAACGATACCACCCAAAACTGATTGTTGAATTTTTGTTTTCATTTTGATTAAAGATTAATTTGAATTTATTATGTAGTCGTCATGAAATTGAATTCCTGACAGAACCTTCTAAGAATAATTGCGATCAATCGAGTAGGTAGGGGGATTGCTCCCCCGCCCTCTCACACCACCGGGCATACTTTCGTACACGGCGGTTTCCTTAAATTTGTTAACCGTTCGTAATTCAATGTAAGATCGAACAAGCCTTGCTCTTCAAACCATCGAATGCCCATAGCCTGACTGGCCTGTGGGCATTTTGATTTCCGCCAATATCCTTTGCCTGATAAAGCCAATAACCAACTTTGCCGTTTCACGATGCCCAAACTTTCCAAAAATCTTTGGAGGGTGATCGTGCGCTTGCATTGCTTGATCCGGTAACAACGTAGTTTCCTCCGTATCCATGCATCAAGGTTTTGTAATAGCTTATGGCAACGGGCATATTGAAAATACTGTAACCACCCTCGTAAAACAGGTGTGAGTTCAGAGATAATCTGTACAAAACTCCTACCTCTGCTTCGTTTAGTGATCCTTCGTATTTTGTCCTTCATCCGCTTAAGGCTTCCAGCGGCAATGCTTAGGTTTCCATCCCATTGGATGGTGTATCCTAAGAATTTAGTTTGATTACTCGAACAAACCTGACTCTTTTCGGTATTCACCTGGAGTTTC
>DYQT01000016.1 GCA_020719165.1 Draconibacterium orientale
CCCCCCGTCCCCCTCTCCCCGGGGAGAGGGGGAGGATTGAGGTTTGCCTATTCTGAAAAAGGGTTTCCGGCAAATTCCTGAATGCAGCCATTGACTAGTTTCAGGATATTGCCCATTTTTTGAAGATCGACCTTTGATACGACATCGCGTGGTGAATGATAATCTTCGTGGAACCCGGAGAAAAAGGTCATTACAGGAATTTTAACCGCGATAAAGGAGCCATAATCACTTCCAGAATGTCCGGTCACATCCCACAGATCAAGTTGAAAAGGGGCTGATAGCCGCAGATTGTTTTCTCTGGCAATCTGCTTCAAACGGTCACTCCCGGTCAATGTACCAATGCTCAATATCCGGTGGGCAGTGTCGTCGCGAGCGCTTCGCGATATCATATCCATGTTGACATAAAGTAAGGTTTGATCGGGATTTGCCCGCGTATGTTGAACAAAATAATTACTTCCCAACAATCCCTTTTCTTCTGCAGTCCAGGCGGCAAAAATGATATTACAGGCAGGTTTTTTAACAAATTCACTCCATTTTCGGGCCAGTGCAAGCATGCCTGAGGTGCCTGAAGCATTATCATCAGCGCCATGGTAAATCAAACCATTGCGAACCCCAAGATGATCGTAGTGTGCGCCAACCACAATACTTTTGGTGCTATCCCGGCCCCGGATGCAACCCACGACATTGCGCACGACCAATACCTCGGGGCTGACATCAGCAGAAATTTTTACGCGTTTGTCCTTGAATGACAAAGAAACCGGTGACATTTCACGGGCCATCTTCCTCTCATAATCAGTTAGTACGATGCCGGTGCCTGAAAAAAGCTGATCGGTTGCCGGCAAGCCCATGATGATTATTGGCGTTTTGACACCCGCTGTATCGCCTGGTAAACAATAGTAATGATCATCATATTCCTGATCCTGTTTTTCAGCAGAGGTCATGGCTGAATTAACAACATCAAGATTTCGTGCTGAAAGCCGGGAAGGTAGCAAGTCGTTGCTGGCAGAAACAACAATCAGTGCCAAAGCCCCGTACTTAGATGCAGTTTGAAGCTTTTGTTCCAGCGATGCGTGCCCATCGCTAAAATACTTGCCCAGCCTCCTCCAGGCTATTGAGGTCGTATCTGCATGACCCGGAAAGCCGTCCAAAACAACAACGATCCTGTCTTTGACATTCAGACCAGAATAATTATCGTAACCCTGGTCGGCAGCAGCAATGCCATAACCTGCAAACACCAAAGGGGCCTCTGTCTCTATATCATAACGGCCCGAAAGCAGTTCAAAATCGATTCCATGAGATAGCTGCAGTGCCGACTGTGAAGATGGTGTCCGGGAAATCAGCCCGACTGTTGCCTTATCGGTTTTATACCGAATCACTTCAAAATTCTGAAAATAGGTTTGCAGTTGAACAGGTGGATTGCCGTGTCGGTTTGAATTGATTGTATTTGAATTGTCCGGGTCGCCTGAAGGTATTAATCCATATTGCTGCATCATGGAGGCGATATAGTCTGCCGCCATGAATCCCCCTCTGGCGCCTGCCTCCCGTCCCTCCATCCAATCAGACGAGAGAAATGAAAGGGTACCTGCAAAATCATTCACATTCGGTGCAGTTGTAGATGGTGAATCCGGCTGTGCCCAAATTTTCGGGGATAGCAGAAAACAGACAACGAGGATAATTATCGCGTTATGGTGCAGATGTTTCATAAAAATTTTCCCATAGCCATGAGGTGAACAATGTTGAATGTGGTGTCAAGAACCAAAATATCGGCATCATATCCTTCACGCAGATTGCCTTTGCCAGCCAGTCTTAAAATCTCAGCCGGGGTTGAGGTCGCCACCTGCAATGCCTGTTCCAGGGGAATACCATCCTCAAGAACAGCTTCTTTCAATTCGCGCAGGATTGATGAAGGAAGTCCCATCTCAATTTTAACCAGTTTCCCGGTCTCGGGGTCGAAACCCGGAAGGGAACCACAACCATCGGAGGTAAATGTAATATGGTTTAGTGGCACACCGGCAGCCAGTAACTCCTTTAAAGCAATGGAGGGTTTAATCTCCTCGTCGGCATAATAGGGATAAGAGCTGGTGGTAATGTCGACATAGCCCTTTTTTCCATATTCCTTAGAATCTTCAAAGATGTAGCTGTTGCGGTTGCAATGCGTTGGCAGGAACTGTTTGTAACCCAATTCGGTGCATGCAACCACCTCATGTATCGGTACAAAAGGATTGATTGCATCCCCCATATGCATATTCACAATGCCGGCCTTCCCTCCTATCATACCTGCCACGCGCGCATGGGCTGCTATTCGGGCAAGTTCTTTCATATCGGGACAAGATGAACGGTGGTCGGAAATGGCAACCTCCCCAACTCCGATGATCTCTTCAAACAGAGCAATGTCTTTGGCAACATCGCCGGTAATGGTCGGCGGTGGAACCTGATACGCGCCTGTGTACATCCAGGCTGATACACCCTGAGCCCGCAATGATTTAACCTTCATCAATACACTTTCAACAGTTCGGGTAATGCCATCTGTTCCAAGACAACCAATAACCGTGGTGACTCCGGCTTCGATCATTCTGTCGATGTGGAGTTCAGGCATGCGGCTGGCCGGTCCTCCTTCACCGCCGCCACCCGTGATGTGGACGTGCGAATCAATCAGTCCGGGAACAAGCATTAAACCGGAACAATCAATTATCTCAACATCTAACCCTTCAGGAGGCTCGATTCGTGCTGCAATACAAAGTATACTCTTCCCCCCTGTGAGTAAGTCGGTTTTACCGAGATATCGGGGAGCATAAATTTCGGCGTTTTTAAACAGGGTCAACATGGTTTTTCGGGTTAGATCATTATTTTCCGGATGGCATCTCGTTATCAGGATCAATTCTCCTGCAAAAGTGACAAAATTTCTTATACCATAGCGGTTTATTGAGTCCTTCACTCATGAATATTTCGATAAAACAGACCGAAACTAATAAAAATTTTTTACTTTCGCCTTCGTATTTAGCATTCATTTTTATGAATAGAATCTGGTGGCTGATATCTCTTTTACTTTTCAACTTTACCAATATTTTCGCACAGCCCGGCAGGTTTTTACTGGTTGGTGGCGGCGCTGAGAAAAACGGCGCTTCAAGCTGGAGCACACCGGCTTACCGCTGGGCAGCCGAAGGGAAAAAAGTGGCCATTGTAGGCTATTCAACCGGAACCCTTGCACCCTATTTCCTGCAGCAATGCGGTGCTTTAAGAGCGAAAGAATTTGCTATTTCAAGCCATGACAGCGCCGACAGTCAGGCAACCTATGATACCCTGACAAGCTATGATGTGATCTTCTTCAGGGGTGGTGACCAGTATGATTACTACAGTTTGTACCGCAATACAAAACTTCAGGAGGCTGTATATGATGTTTTCATGAGAGGGGGCACCATTTGTGGTACATCGGCCGGCATGCACATACTTTCAACGGTTGTTTTTACCGCAAAATATGGCACATCCTACCCATATTCCTGCATTGAGAATCCAAATAACAGCTATGTCACGCTTGCCAGCGATTTTATGAACTTTTTCCCGGGTTTCATTTTCGACACTCATTTTGCCGAGCGTGGGCGGTTCGGGCGGCTTGTTGGCTTTCTGGCCAACTACTCCCTGAATAAAGGGCAGGCTATAACCGGGCTTGGAATGGATGACCTGACTTGTATGACAGTTGATGAACAAGGTACAGGGACCGTTTACGGAACCGGTTGCGCCAACATCTACCTTTCGGGCAGCACCTATTCGCTAAACAGCACCAAATTACTCGCCGACACAGTTCAAATAATTCAATTGTTGCATGGTAGCACCTTTAATTTTCATACAGGTCAGATGGTACATGCCGGACTTGATCGTCAGATTGCAACAGACGAATTTGAAGAAACAGGCAATTATACCATTCTGGCGAGTGGGAGCAATCCGGTTTCCGATAATCAGGCTATGCTGAACGACCTTGTAAACAACACAGGATCGCCAAATGCTGATATACTTGTTTTATCCGGTGATCAGAACCTGGCGGACACCTATAAGACCAAACTGCTTCAATTAGGCGTTGACCAGGTAAATGTATTCATCCTTGACCTTGCATATGGCAACGACGCAGAACTCGGAAACCAGATAAATCAGGCAACGAAAATACTTTTTCTGAAGAATTGGTTTCTTACGTTTTCCGCCTTTATTTCGACCCCCAACGGCAAATTGCTTCAAAAACGAATAAAAACGGACCATATGATCACCGCATTTGTTGGAGAAGATGCCCGGTTTGCAGGAAAAACCGTTGTTGATAACTATCTTACTCTATATGCTTCCTATCATGCGGAACTCTCTTTCGGAAAAGGCCTTTGTTTGCTGAAGCATACCGTGCTGATGCCCGACACCTATCTGAATACAGATATATATGAGAATACAGCAACGGCTGTGCCCTATGCCATGGCCAGAGATACCCTGAAGTACGGAATATGGCTCACAAATCATAATTACATGAAATACGCCCCGACTTCGGGAAAGGCTATTCTCAAAGGTTACGGAACAGCCCCTGTGATGGTGCTGGCCAATTCTGGTAACCTTGCCGGTTTTTCGAGCCATTCGGCATCGGGAAGCACCAGCACAAAACCCCGCATGGTAGCAGGTTTTGAACATTTGCAACTCTCCCTTACAGATTACACAACCCCATACGTGATGGGGAATGTTCACGCCGCAGGAATTTGGGAGAATATGCAGGCTGAACCTCTGTTTTTATCCCCTAATCCTGTTCAAAAAGAACTGACCCTGAAATGGAATTCAAAGGAATTTGATTGGGAAATTACCAGCCTGCAAGGAACCCTGATTTTATCAGGGAAAACAAGCCCGGACAAACAATCTGTTGATGTTTCCTCATTCTTGCCGGGTCTTTATCTGATCAAAGTGAAAGACAATAAAAACCAACGTGTCAGAATTGTAAAGTTTATAAAAGAATAACGATACCTCGCCCGTCTTCCCGATCTCCCGGGGAGCGTGGAAAGACAAGAAACCATTATTATCCAACGATGAACCATTTAATATCACTGTTGATCGCATTTTTCCTAGTTCTTTCAGCCAATTTGGAAGGCCAGCCAAACAGCCAGGGGAACCTTGTTATTGTGGGAGGAGGTCTTGAGGCCAACAACAAGAGTATTTTCAACCAGTTGATTGCACTTGCCGGGGGAGAAGATAAAGCTGTTTTTGCGGTAATCCCATCGGCTGGCGGAGCCCCGGTACAGTCGTACGTATATTTCAGAAGTGAGCTGATCTCTTATGGTGTAAAACCCGAAAACATCCACCTGATCCCGGTGGCCATGGTTGATGACGACAGCACAAAGGATGTGAATGAATCAGACTGGAAAACCAATGGAAATGACCTCCGCCTCGCCAACCAGATCAGGAAATGTACAGCCATATGGTTTACCGGAGGTGACCAAATGCGCACCATGAAAACACTCCTCAAACCTGATGGAGGGAAAACTCCGGTTTTGGAAGCTGTTTGGGATGTTTATCGCTCAGGGGGTGTTGTTGGCGGCACAAGTGCAGGGGCTGCCATCATGAGTGAAGCAATGATCGGAGGGGGTAACAGCATCGGGGCACTTACCCACGGAGTTGTTTCCGATTATCAGGGCGATGATTTTCCCGAAGCTGATGGGGTTATGATGACAAATGGTCTGGGATTTTTTCCCTTAGGAATTGTCGATCAGCATTTTAATAAAAGGGCGAGGATTGGCAGGCTTGTGGTGGCGCTGATGAGTGTTAAACCCAAAGTGAACTTAGGCTTTGGAGTTGATGAAAACACCGCGCTTATCTACCTGGGAAGTCAAAAACAGGTGAAAGTTGCCGGCGCTGCAGGCGTTACCATGGTCAATGTCGCCCATTCACGAATATCCTATGTTCAGAAATTGCCAGCAATTGAAAACTTGTCGGTAAATTTCCTTGACGAAGGCGACACCTATGATGTTACAACAGGAGTGATCACGCCTGCTCCGGATAAAAAACCAACCCGTGGGAAGGAGTATTACAAGATGCAAAATCCGGGACAAGCTGGCATATTATCAGGGCATGTAAACAGTTTCACTGATCTCATCACCGTCAATCTGATTGACAACAAAGGCGCAGATACCATACGCAACATAAGCTTTTACAATCACAATGCCGGGTTTCTGGTTACTTTATCCAAAAAACCAACCAGTGCAGGCTTTTATATTGACCGGCCCATAGAAGGCGAACGCTATACCGTAATAGATATCGGTATGGACATTACTCCGGTTAAAATGTCGATAACACCAATGCACAATGATTATTAACAAACATTAAACGTATGAAAAAACATTACTATTTGTTACTGTTGTTTGGTGTACTCTTCCAGCAGCTTTTCGCACAGGAAATCCCTGTCAGCGGAACGGTCCTTTCTTCTGATGATAATTCACCAATTCCGGGAGTTACCATATTGATCAAGGGGAGTGTACAAGGTACCACTTCTAACCTCAACGGTAAATATTCGCTGATGGTACCCGCCAAAGGGGTCCTCGTTTTTTCCTTTGTCGGAATGCAAACCCAGGAGATTCCTGTGAACAACCACAAAGTGATCAATGTCAAAATGACCGACCAGGACATCCCTCTTGGGGAGCTGGTTGTTGTCGGATACAGCACCACCAGTAAGAAACTACTATCGGGAGCCATCGAGGTGGTGAACAATGATGATATCAAAAACATGCCGGTGCGCACCCTCGAAGGTGTTTTGCAGGGTCAAACGGCAGGGCTTACGGTCAACATGCAATCGGGAACCCCGGGAGGACAGAATGCGATGAAGCTCAGGGGCGGAAGTTCTATCCTGGCAAGCAACCAGCCGCTGATCGTCATCGACGGAATACCTGCCATCACCGGCAGCTATTCCCAGGTGGGAATGAGCGGACAGGAGATCAATGCCATGAGCGACATCAACCCCAATGATGTGGAAACGATGACCATTTTAAAGGATGCCTCTGCCACCTCGATATATGGTGCACGGGCATCCAATGGGGTAATCCTGATCACGACCAAGAAAGGAAGCCGCGATAAAACAGATGTATCCCTGAACCTCAGTTACGGATGGCAAACCCTGCCAAAAGACCGGCTCATTCCAATGATGAGCGCCAGTGACTGGAATGCATACAAAGGCACCAACGTGCAGGGAATCAACACCGACTGGATGAGCGAGATTCTGATAACCGCCCCGACGGCCAACACAGAACTTTCGGTGAGCAGCGGAAGCGATAAATTCAGGCTCTTCATCTCGGGGAATTACTATGACCAGGGTGGAGTTGTGATGGGAACATCATATCAGCGCTACAACGGACGATTGAATGCGGATTATAAAATTCTGCCCAACCTGACCTTTGGCGGTGGTGTTGCCATAACCTATTCAAAAAATGCAAGAGTTGAAGGCGATGCCACATTGAACGGACCGCTGCCAAACGCCATGTCGATACCGGCCATTTACCCGGTATATGATTCAACAGGAGCATACGACGAGTCGATGTTTTATGCAAACCCGGTCGCCATTGCTAAAAATTCAGTTAACTATGCCTATACCAATCGCACCGGCGGGAATGCATACCTGGAATATAAATTCCTGGACGGCTTTACCTTCTCCTCTAAATTCGGCATCGACATATACAATCTGAGGGAACACAGTTATGATCCAACGACCACCCGGCAGGGTAAAAAGTACAATGGCCTTGGTATCGAAGGAACCAGTTATACAAGCAACCTCACTACCAACAATGTATTACAATACATCAACGAATTTAAGGGGAAACACAATATCGATATCCTGATCGGCCACAGTTTTGAGAAATGGGCCAACCGGAGCACTTATATCGAAGGCATAAACTTCCCAAATGATGAGCTCCAGTATATGACCTCTGCCGGCACCATCCGTGCCGCTTCAGCCACATCCCTCGACCGGGTGTTGAATTCCTACTTCGGACAAGCCAAATACAATTTCAAGTACAAATACATCTTTACCTTCACCCTTCGGGCCGACGGTTCCTCGAAATTCGGAAAAAACCACCAGTACGGGTATTTCCCTTCAGGTTCGTTTGCATGGCGAATGTCGGAAGAGCCTTTCATGAAAAAAGCCAAATGGATGGATGAGCTAAAACTCAGGGCCATTTGCGGGGCTACCGGAAACGATGGTATCGGCGATTTTGGATTCCTTGGCCTATACGGTGCCGGATACAATTATGGTGGTGGGTCCGGTATCGCCCCCACACAGCTGCCCAATCCCGACCTGAAATGGGAAGGAACGATCCAGACCGGGCTTGGATTTGATGTGTCAATATTCAAAAACAGAGTTAACCTAAATTTTGATCTGTATTACAACCACACAAACGACCTTCTTCTTGACATGCCAATCGCAGCTTCATCCGGTTTTTACATTATCAAAGCCAACATCGGGCAACTCGAAAACAAAGGACTCGAAGTCGTGCTGAATACCGTGAATATCGACAAGAAATTCACCTGGAACTCCTCCCTCAATTTTGCCATGAACCGCAACAAAGTACTCAGCTTGTACAATGATCAACCCATTGACGACATGGGGCGTGGCGGAAACCGCGTGGAGGTTGGTCAGCCAATCGGAATCTTCTATGGCTACAATTGCCTGGGTGTCGACCCGGCCACAGGCAACCTGGTTTATGAAGACCTCAATCATGATGGCGCCATTACCTCTGCCGACCGCATGAAAACCGGTGATCCGAATCCTGATTTCACGGCAGGGTTTACCAATGTATTTGGCTTTTATAATTTCGAACTCTCTGTTTTTTTACAGGGAGTTTACGGGAATGAAATCTTCAACGGTACGCTGATCTACCTCGAATCGGGTACCGGCGAAGACAATCAGACGGCACGCATGAACGGACGATGGATGAAACCGGGTGATATCACGCAATTTCCAAAGGTGGGTGATTCATATAAGTCATCCAGGTTCATTGAAGATGGTTCTTTCATCCGGTTGAAAAACATTACCCTGAGTTACAATTTCAGGAAGGATTGGATTAAAAAGATCGGGATGAAGTCGGCCAAAATATTTGGTACTGTTCAGAATCTGTTCACATTTACCAACTACACCGGGATGGATCCCGAAGTAAACTACTATGGTGGTTCAAGCAACATCATCCAGGGTACCGACTTTTTCACTTACCCGCAATCTCGCACGGTTCTGGTAGGTTTGAGTTTTATTTTTTAACCATAAATTCTGAACAAGATGAAAAAAATATTCTACATACTCACTGTCCTTGCCTTTGCCGCGATGTCGTGCACCAAGATGCTCGATGTTCAGCCAACAGATGCCATTTCAGCCGATGTGGCCTTCAAGGACAAAACCGGTGTTGACAAGGCCATCACCGGAGCCTATTATTCCCTTCATGATGTAGGCAACTACGGACGCAACCAGGTCATCGTTGAAGACCTTGCAGCCGATAATCTCGCCTGGACCGGTACGACCCGCGAATACCTGCAGATAGCCGAAAACAATATTGCTGCCGACAATGCCATTATTGATGGAATATGGGCCTCCAATTATGATTGCATCAACCGGGTTAACAATGTGCTTGATCGCATCGATGGCATTGATATGACTGCAGATGAACGTAACATGTATAGTGGCGACGGACTTTTTCTCCGTGCATTGTCACATTACAACCTGATGTGTTATTTTGGGGGAATCCCGATAAAAACAAAGCCTACACTCGACCTCAGTACTATTAACCAGGCCCGCAACACCGTGGTAGAGGTTTATACTCAAATTATCAACGACCTGCTGGTCGCTGAACAGGTGCTACCCAGAACCAGATCCATTGGCCGCGCCAGCGCATACAGTGCGGCGGCTTTGCTTGCAAGGGTTTATCTGTCGGCATTCCAATACAGCAACGACCCTGCAATGGCAACGCTTGCAATAGCTAAGGCCGAGGATGTTCTCGTCAATGGAGGGTATTCCCTGGCGCCTGCCTTTATTGATCTGTATAACGGAAACACAACTGAATCAATTTTTGAAGTAATCTTTGACGCACAGAATTACAACCGGCTGGCCCAATATTTCTTTCCAGTAAGCCTTACCGGTCGGTACGAGGTTTCTCCACCTGCCGCATTCGTGCAGAGTTTCGAGGCTACAGATACCATAAGGTTTCATGCCAGCATTACATTTGATGAGAAGAATCTGCCTTACGGAATCAAATACAAGGATTACACCTCAGGAACCGACCGGGTATATGTGCTTCGTCTCGCCGAAATGTACATGATTCGTGCAGAAGCCCAGGCCTACACAAATGGAAATGTTGAAGATATCAGGAATGACATAAACATCCTGCGGAGCCGCTCGGGATTGCCTGCCACAACAGCAACCACTATCCCGGAACTCAAATTGGCCATTGAAAATGAGCGCAGGCATGAGTTCGCCTTTGAAAGCCAGCGATGGTCAGACCTTGTGCGGACTAAACGGGCCACTACTGTATTGGGCATCGATGAAAAATTCACCCTCTTCCCGATACCCCTCAGCGAATTGCAAACCAACACCCTGATGACCCAGAATCCCGGTTATTGATCATTTTTCAATCAATTAATAAAGAAACCTATGAAAAGAAATCTTTTTTATCTCATATCGGCAATCTTCTTTCTCACGATGGGGACAGGATGCAAAGAAAAGGATATGGGCACCCCTGCCGCCAGCACCGTAGCCAGTTTCAGTTATGTTATCACGAACCAGGGTTATGCCCCTTGTGAAGTTACATTCACGAACTCATCCCTGAATGCAACCGGATATTTGTGGGATTTTGGCAATGGACAAACATCGACCGAGATGAACCCGAAAACCACATTTCCTAACCCTGGTCTTTTCAATGTAAAGCTAACATGCACTCCGCTTAATTCAGTGTATTACAACCAGGCGATAAAAACCATGGTTATAAATGTCAAGGATCCAAGTGCTGGTCTGTCGCAGGTTTTTTACTATACCTCAAGGGGTACCATCGGAAATGGTCATATGGTAATTTTAGATGACAACCCTCCGCTGATCCAGAATTTCATTGAAGCCGACCTGGCGCGTCCATACGGAATTGCCGTTGATACCGCCCATAAGAAGGTGTATATAACCGATTATTCCAACAAGGCCATCTACCGTTATAATTCAGACGGAACTTTACCTCAGAAGATCCTGGATGCCAACGTTCCCGGACAGGAATTGGTAGGTGATGCAGAGGCCATCTTCGTTTTAGGCGATAAAATTTACTGGGGTCGCACCGGAGGAATTTACAAAGCCAACCTGGATGGCTCCAATCCAGAAGTGCACATTGATTTTGGTACCGGTCCGCCCGAATACCCCATCGATATGCAATACGACCCCGCCACCAATAAAATTTACTTTGTCAACGACAAGACAGACTACTCAGGCGGTTTTTGGTCAGTGAACTTTGACGGGACCAATTTAACTCAAATAACTTTCAGCGCACCGGGTACATCCGACGTTGATGGAACAGCCATGGAGATGGACTTCAGAAATGGTAAAGCTTACCTGGTTCTTTATGGTTCAGCCGGAACCGTTGCTCCGGAAAATGGCGTGTTCATGTGTAATATTGATGGCACCAGCCTGACAAAGATTGGTGATTTTGGCGCCAAAGCCACCTGGGGTATCACACTCGATGAAAAACGGAACAAACTCATCTGGGGATTTAAAGTATCTAATTCAGCTCCCGATGGGAAAATTATCAGGGCCAACCTGGATGGTTCAAACCCTGAAGACTGGATCACGGGAGTTAGTCCGCATGCCATGACAGTGGTTTGGATTAAATTATAGTCGTGAAGTGTCATGATGTGTGACAGTAAAAAGAAAGGGCGGCCAATGTGCCGCCCTTTCTTTTTACTGTCACGTGTCACACGTCACGAAATGCTTCCTGTTATTTATTCAACAACATTTTTGCCGACTTCACCTGGCCATCAAACCGGAGGGTATAAAAATAAACACCACCGGGTAAATCCTTTGCATTAAAAACAGCAGTATGAGAACCCCTGGTTTGATCAGAATTTACAAGAGTAGCCACTTCATTTCCGATAACATTGTAAACCTTTAAACTTACCAATCCTGCCTCAGGTATATTATAACTAATCGATGTTGATTGAATTACCGGATTTGGGTGATTTTGTCCTAGATTTAATTCGTTTGAAGCAGTTTTATTATCGTTAACAGAAGTGATCAAGGTTTGATACTTTGCAACTGCAGCCGAAATGTTGGACAACATGGTTTGCTCGTCAGCTCCGAGCGCCAAAGCATAATATACATTGAACGACCCGGCCGGAGCGGTGACAACGGGCATTTGTGCCGTGATCGTAACTGGTCCGTCGACAGTGTTTGAAGCATACTGAGGCTGCAACTCCCCGTGATTCATCCAATTCCACAAACTGGTATCTACAGAGTACCCGTCATACCATTCAAAAGAGTAGAGAGATGACAGTGATGCGGAGAGGAGTTTCATCCCCATGTTAACCTGGTTGCCGCGGTGGAAACGGATTACGCCGGCTGAGGCATTGTAGGTAACAGTATCAAATCCGTACTCCTGGTTTATTTCAGGAATTATATCAAGCCCTGCAGATGCATTCATGGCATCTGTTTGCATATTTTTGATATTGAATTTGATGATGGTATAACTTCCATTATTCCAACCGTAGGCATTCAATTTTACATTTACATCTGGAGGCAGCGCAGAATAAGAGTTGTCATACGCGCCATAGATTTCAAAATCACTTGATAAAGGATTACTAACTAAAACTGTAGGTTCCAACTCTTCTGCATCATTTGTATAATCAAATACAGAGGTGGGTGAAGTTTCAACTAAAATAGAGGCTCGTTGCAAATGCCTTGTGCCATCCGGAGTGTACAGTCGTATTCTGCCATATTGGTTTACATCAACCTCCAATGCACCTGTTGTGAATGAAGCCTGAGAATACCCATCCAGGATGAGAAGCATCGATACTGCAATAAAAAGTAAAAGTTTTTTCATGGTTTTTGTTTTAGGGGTTTTGTAATACAATGTTAAGACATTTTTACGAATGCGAAAACACATCCAAAATAAATTTTTAACAAATTAAAAAACAAATTATCGACCTGTTTTTTGCCGTCAGTAAAACAGGGATCAATCCCGAAGCATTAACTTTTACCAAAAACAAGTTGTGAAAAAGAATCTTGCTATCTTTGAAAATTAATCTCTTGTTCCCTGGAACAAATTAAAACCTTATCAGCAGGAAATTAGATTATTCATTTCATTTCAGCATCTGATCATGGCAAAAAAAATCAAAATTCCCCACACTTACGTCATTGTTTTCTTTATCATAATCTTAGCCGGTCTTCTCACCTGGATTATTCCCGGAGGAACCTTTGAACGGGAAACAATCCAGGTAAACGGAATTGACCGGGAGGTTATAAAAAGCAACAGTTTTCACTATATCGGGAACACTCCGCAAACCTGGCAGATATTTTCAGCCATATTCGACGGCTTTGTCGACAAAGCCAACATCATCGTGTTTATTTTACTCATTGGCGGCGCCTTCTGGATCATGAACCAGACGAAATCGATCGACATCGGAATTTATGCGTTTCTACGATATACCAAAAAAATCGGTCAGAACCGGATGCTGAAATATCTCGGAGTTGACAACCTCATTATTGTTTTATTAATGCTGATATTCAGCATCTTTGGAGCTATTTTTGGAATGAGCGAAGAGACCATCGCCTTTACGATTATTTTTATCCCCCTGGCCATCAGGATGGGATACGATTCGATTACCGGGGTATGCATGTGTTATATCGCTGCCCACCTTGGATTTGCCGGGGCATTGCTCAACCCATTTACCATCGGCATTGCGCAGGGGCTGTCGAAGTTACCGCTCTTCTCGGGAATTGAGTACCGATTATTTTGCTGGGTGGTAATCACCTTTATTGGCATTGCCTATGTACTTTGGTATGCAAAAAAGGTGAGAAAAAATCCAAAATCTTCGATTGTATATGAAGAAGATGCACACTGGCGCGAGCAAACAAGCATGCAGGAGGATGATGTTAAATATCATACCCCACGCAGTGCCTGGTATGTATTCGGCGCCCTTCAGATCGTCATGATCCTTTTTTCCATTTTCTATCCGGTGACAATATTGAAAATCGGTCTTTCAAGTTTTTCCACACCGATCATTCCAATCCTGACCGCGGTTTTCCTGATTACCAGCATGATGATGCTGCGAAAATCAGTTCACTTTTTCATCCTGAACCTGCTATTTTTCACGATAGCGTTCCTCATTGTTGGGGTAATGGGTTATGAATGGTATGTCATGGAAATTGCGACCCTTTTCTTTGTCATGGGCATTGCTTCCGGACTAGCGATGAACTACACCTTGAATGACCTCACCGGACACTTTCTTGATGGTGCCCGCGATATCCTTTCAGCCGGAATTATCGTAGGTTTGGCGGGAGGCATCATCATCATCCTGAAAAACGGACAGGTGATCGACACCTTGCTCTTTTATGTAGCCGGTTCCATGAGCGAAATGGGGAAATATGCGACAATAAGCCTCATGTATGTTATCCAGACCGGGATCAACCTGATCATGCCATCGGGATCGGCCAAAGCGGCGCTAACCATGCCCATTATGTCGCAGTTTTCCGATTTGATAGGTGTTTCGCGGCAGGCAACCGTGATGGCTTTTCAGTTTGGCGACGGGTTTACCAACATGATTACCCCTACCTCCGGTGTGCTGATGGGCGTGTTGGGCATTGCCCGTATCCCGTATGATAAGTGGCTAAAATGGGTATTTCCATTTATGCTGATTCTGATCCTACTGGGATTTTTGCTGTTGATACCGACGGTAACCATGGAACTCAATGGATTTTAATTTTTCCCGCGCATCTGCCCGGTTTGCAGTGCAGTTTCGAGTTTGGCAGCAATGCACCGCTGTGCGCAGGATCTACCTCACTGCCGGATTGGTATTTTTATTGACTGCCTGGTTTTCAGTTGGATTCAACCATTTTGATGAGCATTTCCAGATTATTGAATTTGCAGGTCTGAAACTTGGACTTACCGAAAAAACAAATCTGCCCTGGGAGTTTGACTGTGAAATGCGCCCCGCATTGCAGCCTTTTGTTGTGTTTTCAATTTACAAGGCTGCCGCACTTACCGGAATCACCAACCCTTTCCATATCTCTTTTGTTGTGCGATTGCTTTCTGCAATGCTTACCTTTCTTAGCATTCATATGGTCATCAGGTTATTTGCTCCCGAATTTACCAATCGCAATTTATTCTTTGGAAGGAACTAAAACCCATCGATTACCTCATAGCAGGGATGATGCTGGGTTTTGCATTTGTAACACCTTATATTTATTACTACAAACGACAAAGCCTTGTTTTTCAACATATCGACTCCATCCAACACATTAGGGGTTAAGCAATTTTCTGTTGTTGATTGTTGCCCTGGTCATATTCTTTAAACTGAGGAAGTCAACCACATAGCCATTTCGCCATTTCGCCATTTCGCTATTTCGCCATTTCGCTATTTTTTATCGCAACTCCCCTCCTCACACTCTTCTGCCCGTACTTCCGCCTGATCCGGTCGAGGGCCTGATAAAGATTGACCATTTCCACATTATCATCGAACATATTGAGTTGCGGGTTCCCGGAGATGAGGCTGCTGAAGCGTACACCGATGAGGCGGATCAACATGCGCCGCTGATAGAGACGGTCAAACAGTTCCTTCACAACCGGGATGAGCTGATGATCGAACGCCGTGTAAGGAATCTGCTTCTGCAACGTATGGGTGTCGAAGTTTGAATAGCGAATCTTCACGGTAACGCAAGCGGTGAGTTTCTGCTTGTCGCGCAGTTCAAAGGATATCTTCTCCACCATTTTTACCAGGATCTCCTTCATCCGGATGATGTCGATGCTGTCTTGCTCAAATGTGTTTTCGGTACTCACCGATTTGGCTTCATGATAAGGGTAAACCGGTGTACGGTCGATGCCGTTGGCTTTCTCCCATATCACAAGACCATTCTTGCCCATCACCTGCTCCATCATGTTAACGGGGATGTGGCTCAGGGTATCGATCGTTACCACTCCCATGGAGCGAAGGAGCCGGTAAGTCTTTTCCCCTATTCCAGGAATTTTGCGAATGGAGAGTGGAGACAGAAATGGTTGCACGGCATCGCTCCCAACAAAAAGTTCCCCGTTGGGTTTAGCCTCTCCCGTGGCGATCTTTGATACGGTTTTGTTCACCGACAGCCCGAAAGAGATAGGCAGCCCGGTGTTTTTAATGATATTTTCACGCAACTCGTGCGACCATTTCTGTAAACCGAAAAAACGATCCATTCCGGTAATGTCGAGGTAATGCTCATCGATGGAGGCTTTTTCGTACACCGGCGCCTTTTCGGCGATAATCTCCGTAACCGTGTGCGAATATTTCGAATAGAGTTCCATGTCGCCCCGCACCAGAATCGCATCGCCGCACAGCGCCCGCGCCATCTTCATCGGCATGGCCGAATGAACACCAAATTTACGGGCCTCATAACTGCAGCTTGCCACCACCCCGCGGTCGGAGGTACCACCGATAATTACCGGCTTGCCAACCAGATCGGGGCGGAGCAGGCGCTCTACCGACACGAAAAAGGTGTCGAGGTCGAGATGTACTATGTTTCTGGAAATAATTAACATACAATATTTTATGAAGTATCGGCTTGATATAACTAATGACTGGTCTGTTTCCCGATTTTAAAGCCAACCGGAGTCCGGGGTTCCTCATTCTGCCGGACCAATTCTCTCAAAGCCTGAAAAACGAGTATGATTTGTTCAGAATGTTCATCCAGTTTTTCACAGGTTCTTTTTTCGAGATCATTAATCCGTTCCGACAATTCGTGATGTATGGCAAGGACTTCCCGCAGCTTTACAAATGCACGGACTACAAAAATGCTTGCATGAATAGCCGTCACCCTGTTTAACACACTTGCCAACATCAAAGCGCCATGTTCCGTGAATACAAATGGAAGTTTCCGGCGGCCGCCCCAACTTGATGTCACATTTTGTGACATCAAGTTGGAATTACCAATAACATCAGGAGTTTGCGAACTTGATGTTGCAATTTGCAACATCAAGTTCCGATATTCATCTAAGGACAGTTCAAACATGAAGTCAGACGGGAAGCGATCCATATTTCTTCTAACCTGCTGGTTAAGCCTGGCAGTCGTCACCCCATAAATCCTTGCTAAATCATTATCGAGCATGACCTTTCGACCCCGAATAAAATAAATCTGCAAGATGATCTCTTCATTTAATTGTACTTTCTTTCCCATTCGATTTTTCTGCTTTATCAGGTTTCACTGGAAAAGGTAATAGCCAAAAATGATATTTTTATCAACAAAATGTAAATGATTACTTTTTAATCATATATTTGACTACAATATAATCATTATATTTGCAGTACCAAAATTTTTCATCATGTTTTTCAGCAGCAATATAAAATTTTTAAGAAAGCGGCGTGAACGTACTCAGGACGACATCGCCACCGCCCTTAACATGAAACGCTCAACGCTGAGCGGATACGAAAACAACATTGCCCAGCCAGGCTTTGAAACCCTGATTGGCTTCTCCAAATATTACAACGTCGCCATCGATACACTCATCCGGGTCGACCTGGTGAAAATTTCGGAAAGCCAGCTCCGGCAACTGGAAAGAGGTTACGATGTTTTTATCAAGGGATCAAATCTCCGTATTCTCACCACCACGGTTGGCCCCGATAATGAAGACAATATCGAACTCGTTTCTGAAAAGGCAAAAGCAGGTTATACCGGAGGATTTGCCGACCCGGAATACATCAGCATTCTGCCCACATTCAGACTGCCTTTTTTATCCAGGCAGAAAAAATACCGGACATTCCAGATCAATGGAGACTCAATGTTGCCTATCCCGCACGAATCGTGGGTTACCGGGGTGTATATCCAGGATTGGACTACAATCCGCGACCGCGATGCATACATCATCCTGACCATGGAGGAAGGTATTGTTTTCAAAGTAGTGGAGAATAGGATTAAAGCCGAAGGAAAACTGGTTCTGCATTCACTGAACCCGCTGTATGAACCATATGATATCAATGTCAGGGATGTCCGTGAAATATGGCAATTCGTGCATTATATCAGTCCGGCAATACCTGAAAACATCAACTCGGAGAACTATCATCTGGTGGAAACAGTTAACCAGTTGCGTCAGGATATTCAGGCAATTCAAACCCGGCTGAATATATAAACGGTTACAATCAAAAACTTTTTTTTATATACGTGGTGGTTTCCCGAAAAGCGTTAACTTGCTATGCCATTTTATACATATATTTGTTAAATCGTTAGTAAAAACCAAAACCTAAGCCCCATGAAAGTTTCTATTGTAGGATCCGGGTATGTCGGATTAGTCACCGGCACTTGTTTCGCAGAAGTAGGGATCGAAGTCACCTGCGTTGACATTGATCAGAAGAAAATCGAAAATCTTAAAAATGGTATTATTCCCATTTATGAGCCTGGTTTGGAAGACATGGTTCATCGGAATATGAAAAAAGACCGTATTCACTTCACGACCAATATCGCTGAGGCGCTTGAAGATTGTGAAGTGATCTTCAGCGCCGTCGGAACCCCACCCGATGAAGATGGAAGCGCTGACCTTCAATATGTTATCAGTGTTGCCAGAGATTGCGGCAAACACATGAAAGATTACCTGCTTATCGTAACCAAAAGTACCGTTCCTGTTGGCACAGCCGAAAAAGTAAGAAAAGCCGTTCAGGAAGAATTGGACAAACGAGGTGTGAGCCTTCAGTTCGATGTTGCTTCAAACCCTGAGTTTCTTAAAGAAGGCGCTGCCATTGATGACTTTCTGAAACCCGATCGCATTGTGGTCGGATGCGATTCACCCCGCGCCGAAGAGCTGATGAAAGAACTTTACCGCCCGTTCACTTTAAACGGACATCCGATAATTTTCATGGACATTACCTCCGCGGAAATGACTAAGTACGCAGCAAACTCAATGCTTGCAACCAAAATCAGCTTCATGAACGACATCGCCAATCTTTGTGAAATTGTTGGCGCCGACATCAACATGGTCAGAAAGGGCATCGGCTCCGACAGCCGCATTGGCAACAAGTTTATCTATCCGGGTGTCGGATATGGCGGATCATGCTTCCCTAAAGATGTGAAAGCGCTTATTCACACCGCCGACGATAACAAATACAGCCTCCGTGTTCTCAAAGCCGTTGAAGAGGTTAATGATGATCAAAAATCTGTTCTGTTCAACAAAATGATGAAGCACTATGGCGGCAACCTTGAGGGAAAGACAGTAGCGATTTGGGGGTTATCTTTTAAACCGCAAACCGACGACATGCGCGAAGCCCCATCGCTGGTGATTATCAATAAACTGCTTGATGCCGGTGTAAAAGTGAAAGCATATGACCCGGTTGCCATGCACGAAACCCAGCGGATTATGGGAAACAAAATTTATTATGCTCCCGACCAGTATGATGCACTTATCGATGCCGACTGCCTCATGCTTGTCACGGAATGGCCGGAATTCAAATTCCCGAATTTCAACATTATCAAAAAGCTGTTGAAAGACCTGGTTGTGTTTGACGGAAGAAATATTTACGAAATTTCTGAAATGAAGCGCAAAGGTTACGCCTATTACTGCATCGGTGTTGACACTACAAAATAGGACCAACCCCAAAGCTAAGAATCACCACACAGACGGCAAGAGACACAATTTCACGTACAATCGGATTGTTTTTGTGTATTGCCGTCTTTGTGGTGAATCCTTAAAGTGAATATCCTTAATAAATTAATTGTCAGGTTTTTTAATTTTGTCCGTTAAATAACTGAACCTATGTTAAAGAAAAAAATTTTAGTCACTGGTGGTGCGGGTTTTCTTGGCTCACATCTTTGTGAACGATTGCTCAGAGAGGGGAATGAAGTTGTATGCCTCGATAACTATTTCACCGGCCAGAAACAGAATGTGGTACATCTGCTCGACAATCCATATTTCGAGTTGATCCGTCATGATGTTACCATGCCATTTTTTATTGAAGTTGACGAGATTTACAACCTTGCCTGCCCTGCATCGCCTATTCATTATCAATATAATGCCATCAAGACTGTAAAAACCTCCGTGATGGGAGCGATTAACATGCTCGGGTTGGCAAAACGCATCAAGGCGCGCATCTTGCAGGCATCAACCAGCGAGGTTTACGGTGATCCGGAAGTGCATCCGCAGGTTGAATCTTACTGGGGACATGTAAACCCCATTGGGATCCGGTCGTGTTATGATGAAGGGAAACGCATTGCTGAAACACTTTTTGTAAATTATCATCAGCAGAACAATGTGCGCATCAAGATCATGCGCATTTTTAACACCTATGGCCCCCGGATGCATCCAAACGACGGGCGTGTGGTCTCGAATTTTATTGTTCAGGCATTGAAAGGACAGGATATCACCATGTATGGCAACGGGTCGCAGTCAAGAAGCTTCTGCTATGTTGACGATCTCCTGGAGGGAATGACCCGGCTGATGAATTCACGGGAAGAGTTTACCGGTCCTGTTAACATTGGTAATCCGAATGAGTTCACCATGCTTGAACTGGCTGAAAAGGTAATCAGACTCACCGGTTCAAAATCAAAAATCATCTTTATGCCGCTACCGGCAGATGATCCCACACAAAGGCAACCGGATATCACCCTGGCCAAAAAAGAACTCGGATGGGAACCGAAAATTATGCTTGATGAAGGTTTGGTAAAAACCATTGACTATTTCAAATCAGTCATCTGATAAATTCAACGCCTGTTACCATGACAATCCTTGTTACCGGTTCCAATGGCCAGCTTGGCAATGAGTTAAGACTGCTCGCTCCTGCTTACCCGGGCTACCGATTCATTTTTACCGATGTAGCCGAATTGGATATCACAAGCGAACCAGATGTTGAAATGCTGGTGAAAGCAGAAAATCCTGATTTCATTATCAACTGTGCAGCATATACTGCTGTAGATAAAGCCGAGCAGGAACCAAATCTCGCCTTTCTGATCAATGCAACCGCGGTTGGAAATCTGGCAAGGGTCGCTGTCAGGCATAACGCCATGCTGATCCACATCTCAACCGATTATGTTTTTGATGGTACCGGCTGCAAACCCTATATGGAAGATGATCCTACCAACCCGATTTCACTTTATGCAAAGAGCAAACATGCCGGTGAACAGCAGTTGCAATCGTATGGCAGTAATGCACTGATTGTGCGTACCTCCTGGTTGTATTCGGAATTTGGCAACAATTTTGTAAAAACCATGATGAAATACGGGAAAGAGCGCGGGCATCTGAACGTTGTTTTCGACCAGACAGGCACCCCTACCTATGCCCGCGACCTTGCAAAAACGATCATGCACATCATTCAAAACAAACCGGTTTCAAAGGGAGTGGAGGTATTTCATTATTCAAATGAAGGTGTAACAAGCTGGTACGACTTTGCGAAAACAATCATGGAATTCAGCGGCATTCCCTGTTCCATCTCTCCGATTGAAACAAGGGATTACCCATTGCCGGCGACAAGGCCATTTTTCAGTGTTTTCAACAAATCGAAAATAAAACAACATTTTCAGATTGAAATCCCCTATTGGAGAGACAGTTTAAAAGAGTGCATTCAGAGATTAGAACAGGTAAATTGAATTTAGATTTTTAACTAATTGAACACATGGATATAGAAAAGGCAATTACAGATCGCGCACTGGTATGGATCAATGGCAGCTTTGATAATGACACCAAAGCGGCTGTGCAAAAATTGATGGAAACAAACCCGGTAGAACTTACCGATTCATTTTACCGCGATCTCGAATTTGGAACCGGAGGGCTCCGGGGCATCATGGGTGTGGGAACAAACCGCATGAATAAATACACAGTGGGCATGGCCACCCAGGGATTGGCAAATTACCTGAAAATGATGTTTCCCGATGCGAAGCCGGTGAAAATGGCTATTTCGCACGACAGCAGAAATAACAGCCGGTATTTTGCCCAAATCGTTTCGGAGGTGCTTGCCGCCAATGGATTCAAGGTTTTCCTGTTCGACGATCTTCGTCCCACCCCCGAACTATCATTTGCGATCCGGAAACTTGGCTGTCAGAGCGGAGTCATGGTAACTGCCTCACACAATCCGAAGGAGTATAACGGTTATAAGGCCTATTGGGATGATGGGGCTCAAATGATTGCACCGCATGATGAAAATGTGATTAAAGAGGTTCAGAAGATTACCTCCATTGACGATGTAAAATGGACCGGTGCCAATGAAAACATCGTCAGCATTGGCGCCGAAATTGACCTTGATTATCTGAATCGTATTCAGGCGCTCTCACTCTCTCCTGAAAGTATCAAACGCCAGAAAGCGCTCAAAATAGTATATACTCCGCTCCATGGATGCGGACGGAAACTGGTTCCGGACATCCTTGCCCGTTTCGGATTCGAGAACATTCATATGGTGCCCGAGCAAGCCATTGCCGATGGCAACTTCCCCACCGTTCATTCTCCAAACCCTGAAGAACACGATGCACTCGACATGGCGATTAAACTTGCAGAGGAGTTGCATGCTGATCTCGTAATGGCGACAGATCCCGATGCTGACCGTGTTGGAATTGCCGTACGAAATCATAAAAACAAAATGGTGCTTCTGAATGGTAACCAAACAGCTGCCTTACTCTTTTACTATATTCTGAACCGTTGGAAAGAGTTGGGAAAACTTAAAGGCAATGAATTCATCGTTTCTACCATCGTCACCACAAAACTGCTTTCTGAAATTGCCGAATCATTTGGTATTGAGTATTATGAATGTCTTACCGGGTTTAAATTTATTGCCGATGTGATCAGGCAGAACGAAGGGAAAAAGCAATATATTGTTGGCGGAGAAGAAAGCTATGGTTATCTGATTGGTGATTTTGTGCGCGACAAAGATGCCATCAGCGCCTGCGCCCTTATTGCCGAAACTGCCGCCTGGATGGCAGATGCCCAAAAGTCATTGTTTGACCTGCTTATTGAGATTTATCAGAAATATGGTTTCTTTAAGGAAGGGCTTATCTCCGTGACACGCAAAGGAAAAACCGGCGCTGAAGAGATTCAGCAAATGATGGTTGAATACCGGAACAATCCTCCGTTAAGTATCAACAATTCCAGGGTGGTGAAAATTAAAGATTACCTGCTGCTTAGCGAGAAAGATGTTCTTACCGGTGAGAAAAAAGGAATCATTTTGCCAAAATCAAATGTGCTGCAATTTATTCTGGAGGATGGAAGTATCATCAGTGTGCGGCCTTCCGGAACCGAACCAAAAATTAAATTTTACTTTGGAGTAAGGGATACCTTAGCGAACAAGAGCGATTTTGAGCTTGTTGAGCACCGCCTGGAAGAGAAAATCGCAGGTATCATCGCTTCTATGAAGCTAAAATAAATGCATGACAAATGGTTTGTTTTTATTGGTTTTACTTTCCCAAACCTGAGTATATTCAGATTAATCACTGGTCTTTTCACTGCTTGCATATTTTGTTGTTCCGCAACAAAAGGCAGTTCAATTCCACTTCATGAATGTAAAATAGTGAGCCATGTGCAGGATACTGCCAGCCGTAAAAAAAACGGCAGGCCCGACACCAATTCCTATCAGCAATCACAGGTTTTTTATGACACCGTATTTAAGAAATTCTCCCGTAATAAAATAACACAACTGCTTTATGGACTGGCGTTTGTTGAACCAAAACAATCTGATTTACCCGACACTCTGCAGGTTCTTAATAGCGACATCCCTTTTGAACAGTATCGTGGGAAGATAATCCGAAAAATTGAAGTAATAGTTTTACCTCCCTTCGGAGCCAGCATCTACGATACAGGACGGAAGGCCGCTACTGGTATTGGCAAAGCACTGAATGGAGTGCATATGAATAGCAGGAAATATATCATCACGCGCAACCTCCTGTTTAAACCAGGTGAACCTGTTAACCCATCTCTCCTGGCCGATAATGAACGTATTTTAAGAAACATGAGGGCCATCGACAATGCCAGAATTGTGGTTGAGCCAGGAGATGCCAATAGTGATTCTGTTGACCTGACGGTGATTGTCAAAGATGTTTGGTCGATTGGGATCGATGCTCCGCTGATCACTCCACGGCAGGTGAGGTTTCGGATTTATGATGCAAACTTTCTGGGACAGGGCGACCAACTGACCACAAACTTATCTCTGGATCTTTACCGTGCCCCATTTTTTATGTTTGAAGGTTTGGCCTATACCTACTCGAACATCGCCGGTTCGCTCATCGATGCAACCATTGGCTTTACTGCCGACAACCTTGGCAACAATATTCTCCTGTTTCATATCGAACGCTCATTTCTCACCAATCAAACAAAATGGGCAGGTGGTGGGCAGTTATCGGTATTCGGATCGGTAAACGGGTTGCCTGATTCTGTGAAAATCACGTCATATGGCAATAATCAGGGGCTCTGGCTTGGCCGTGCATTTTTGTTAAAGGGCCAAAAAAAAATCTCCCGGTTCATTATTACGGCCGGTGCCTACCGGAGAGACTATACTTCAAGACCTGTTGTCACCATTGATACGAACATGGCATACTATAATAATTTACAAATTCTGACAACCCTCTCTTTCTCACGAAATAATTACTATATTACTGATTATGTGCTTGACTTTGGTAAAACGGAGAACCTTCCCTACGGCCATTTATTTCAAGCCACAGTTGGCATGGACCAAAGTGATTTTTATACCCGGATATATTCAGGGATAAATCTATCTGTGGGGAATTTCTACAACAACTTCGGCTATGTTTCCGCCTCAATAAAGCTTGGGGGATTTTTCAACCACGCCTCTTTTGAGGATGCCGTGGTGAAATTTAATCTGCATTATTTCACCCCCTTGCTGAAGACTACCAACAAGAGATACAAATTCAGGACTTTTATGGCAATCGATTTCAGGCATGCCTTCAATTCCCGATCGAACAACCTTGATTATTATGACGCTAACCAGAATTTTAAAATCAACAAGGTTGACGATGCCGTGTATTTTCAAGGTGCGGAGGTACTAACGGGAAGTCTTTCATCCGTTTGCTTTACTCCATGGTATTTCTATGGGTTTCGGTTTGCAATGATGGTTGATTTGCAAACCGGGTTTGTGGCTCAAAAAAAGGAACCTCTGTTTAATGCATCACTTTTCAGCAGCATAGGGCTGAGCATTATTATAAAAAATGACAACCTTATTTTTCCGGCATTTGTTATTTCGGGATATTTTTACCCTTCGGCTGCCGGAAATGTAAGGCAATTTCAGTTTACCATGAATTCAAATTTGGGTGTACAATATGATGATTTTAATGTTACGGCACCCCATGAAGAGAATCTGGGAAATTGAGTTCTAAAAATACGTAGTTTTACCAAACCAAATAAACCACAATGAACGATGCAAGTATAAATCCCGGTGATGATCCGGTCTATTCACGAAAAGTGCTTGAAATGCTCACAGTAGCCAATGAATTTTGCCTTTTTCTGGAGAAGGCAGAGGAGTATTCGGCATCGGAACTTTTGAGTTTTCTTCAAAAAATATCGCCGCTTATCTATCTGAAGAGCGCATTGTTACCCGAAATTGAAGTACAGGACGAGGATGCTGTAGAACACTATGTTAGTGAAGAGCAATGGGAGGCCCTGTTCAATGTTTTGTACCATAAATTTGGAGAAAACGATCAATTCTATTTTGTAGATAATCAGGAGAAAAGTCACAACGACCCCGTGAAAGGCAGCCTGGCTGAATCCTACACCGATATTTACCAGGATTTAAAAGACTTTCTGCTTTTATACCAGAAACCACTGAAAGCTTTTAAAGAAAATGCTGTAAATGAATGCAAGCGGCTCTTTGAAACGCGCTATGGCTTTCGGCTTGTAAACGCGCAATCGGCCATTCACTGCATTCAATATCCGGTAGAAAATGACCCTATTTTTTAGTTTGGGATTATCAGCATTGTCAAACACACATAACAGCATATGTGATGATAGATCGAATTAAATTTGACGATTATGTCAGTCAGTATGGCAATCAGTTTTTTGCCGAAGAGATCATTGATACTTTTTTTAGTATATTTGACGAGAGGGTCGAAATAATCAAAAAGCATGTTGCCGACAGAAATTTCATCGGGCTGGAAAAGGCTGCCCACAGCATAAGAAGCGCCACCTGTAGTTTCTGGGATCCGGTTTCGTTACACGATTCGGCCATTCTGGAACAGAAGGCCAGAAATTGTGAAGAAGCAGGACTGGACGAAGCTTTTCAAATGTTTGAAGTCAGCATAAAATTGCTATTGAGCGAGCTGAAAGAAATCAGAAAAGAAATCACTTCTGAGGCTTGACTTTATCAAGACGATTCAGGCCATCAATTGCCTTGTCGTAATTCACTTTTAACTTCAGAGATTTCTGATAGTCTTCATAAGCTCTCTTGTAATCGCCGGCAAGTTCATAAGCATATCCCCGGTTGAAATAGGCTTCAAAATAGTCCGGATCTTTTTTTATTGCCTCGCTGAAGAATTGTATGGCTTTTGGAAAATCTTTGAGGTATACCAGGTAGATATATCCTTGGTTATAAGAGGCCTCGCGGAAGGATGAGTCTGATTTTGCAAGGAGCTGATATGTTGCAAAAGCCTTTTCATATTTCCCGGCTTCCTGGTAATACAAACCCAGCATGTAAAGCGCTTCCCGGCTTTGAGGACGCAGATTCAGTGCATTTTTCAAATAAAGCTCAGCCAATGGATCTTTTTTTATGGAATAAAGTTCCCCAAGCTCAATAAAAGCCTCATAAAACCCCTGATTTTTATCTACAGCCTGTTTGAGATCATCTGCCGCACGGATGGTATCCCCCTGCTCAAGCAGTGCGATGGCCCTTGTATAATAGGCAGACGCATTGCCATCATCAATCTCCAACAGTTTTTTCACAGTGAGATAGCAATTTTTATAATCTTTGATAATCAGATAAAGCTTTGCCAGTTTTAAATAGGCATCGGTGTCTCCGGGATTTTTCCCAATTGCTTTTGTAAGCGCATCCCGGCTTTCCTCCGGCTTTCCCATTAAAAGATAGATATCGGAAAGCGTAACATAGCTGGAAGATTTTGAATCATCAATGGATATCGCCTTTCGCACATCTTTCAAAGCGTTGTCGAACTGACGGTCAAGCAGATAAAATTTAGCCCTTTTGTTATATAAATCAGGATTGGTAACATCATCCTCAATCTGCTGATTTAAAATTTCAAGCTTGATTCGGGTGGTATCGTTGCTTTGTATTTGCCTGTTTGCATCATCTCCCCCATTTTGGCATGAAAACAGTGCAAACAGGCAAATCAAAACAAAACCGGTCAGATTTCTCATTATACTATGCATGGCTACTTAAAACATCCCTGATTTTACCTTCGAGTTCATCTGCCAGTTCAGGATTATCCTGCAAAATTTTCTTCACGGCATCGCGACCCTGCCCCAATTTGGTATCACCATAGCTGAACCATGATCCGCTTTTTTTAATCACATTCAGTTCAGTAGCCAGGTCAATGATTTCAAAAGCTCTGGAGATGCCCTCACCGAAAATAATGTCGAACTCGGCTTTTCTGAATGGAGGGGCGACTTTATTCTTTACCACCTTCACTTTCACATGATTTCCAACAACTTCATCTCCCTCTTTCAGCTGTGTCTGCCGGCGTATATCCAGTCGAACCGAAGCATAAAACTTCAAGGCATTTCCGCCGGTGGTCGTTTCAGGATTCCCAAACATCACCCCGATTTTCTCTCGTAGCTGGTTAATGAAAATGCAGCAAGTAGCAGTTTTACTTATGGTGGAAGTCAATTTCCGAAGAGCCTGCGACATAAGCCTTGCCTGCAAACCCATCTTTGAATCGCCCATCTCGCCTTCAATTTCACTTTTTGGGGTAAGGGCAGCCACCGAGTCGATGACAATAATGTCGATTGCACCCGACCTGATGAGATTTTCTGTAATTTCCAGTGCCTGTTCGCCATTATCCGGCTGCGACACAAGCAGATTTTCAACATCCACCCCTAATTTCTGCGCATAAAACCGGTCAAAAGCATGCTCAGCGTCAATAAATGCCGCGATGCCGCCTGCTTTTTGCGATTCTGCGATGGCATGCAATGCCAGGGTAGTTTTCCCGGAAGACTCCGGCCCATAAATTTCAATCACCCGGCCTTTTGGAAGCCCGCCGATTCCCAGGGCCGCATCCAACCCGATTGAACCCGTTGAGATAACATCCACCGCTTCAATGGCGTTATCACCCAATCGCATGATGGTTCCTTTGCCGTAAGTCTTTTCAATCTTATCCAGCGTGAGCTGCAAAGCCTTTAGCTTTTCCTTATTTACTTCGTTTGCCATTTTTTTTCCTCCTTTTTTGCAGATACACTTTTGTGTATCCCGATCCTGCGCACAGAAGTGCCCAGTTAGTGTTAATACCCAGTTGCTTTCAGGATCTGGGCCGTATGGTTCTTTGTATCTACCTTCGTAAAAATATGCGTGATCTTCCCGACTTCATCGATGATGAAGGTCATCCGGTTAATTCCTTCATACTCTTTTCCGTAAAGCTTCTTTTTTCCCCATACACCATAATCCATGATGATTTGTTTTGCTTTATCGGAAAAAAGGGTAAAAGGTAATACATATTTTTCAGAAAAATTTTTATGCGACTTTTCATCATCGGCGCTGACTCCGATAATTTTAAAGCCTTTATCTATGAGAATCTGATAGTTATCTCTAAAATTACATGCTTCAGCAGTGCATCCGGGGGTATTATCTTTGGGATAAAAATAGAGGATCACTTTACTGCCTCTGAATGAACCCAATGATACGGGATTACCATTCTGATCAAAAGAATCAATCGCAGGTGCAATATCGCCTATGTTTAATTGTGCCATGATCAATGCCATATAAGATGAATAATGATTAATATCTCCGGGTTCAAAATTAGGAATTTAGAACGCACAAGCCCCCTGCAGGCCCATTGAGTTATTAACAACTTTTTGTTGCCTGATTCGTCAGATAATACTTACAGAAGTCTTTCAAACCGCACTCCGCACATTTCGGATTACGTGCCACGCAAATATAGCGTCCGTGCAAAATGAGCCAATGATGTGCTATCGAGCGGAGGCTCTCGGGAATATGGGCGATCAGTTGCATCTCAGCCTGCAGGGGATTCTTTGCACGGGTGGTAAGCCCAATTCGGGCCGCAACCCTGAAAACATGGGTATCAACTGCAAGGGCAGGTTTGTTGAAAATTACAGAGGCCAGTACATTCGCGGTCTTTCGGCCAATTCCGGGGATTTTTTCCAACTCGGGAACATCAGAAGGCAAAATTCCTCCATAGTTTTCAATCAATGACTTTGCCATCGCGATAAGGTTTTTTGCCTTGTTATTCGGATATGAGCAGCTCTTTACCAGCTCAAATACATCCGCCACATCGGCCCCTGCAAGCGAACCTGCATCGGGAAACTTTTTAAAAAAAGGAGGCGTGATCATATTTACCCGTTTATCGGTACATTGGGCCGAAAGAATTACGGCTACTGTTAACTCAAAGGGATCTTTATACCTGAGCTCTGTTTCTGCCACCGGGTGGTTTTCGAGGAAATATTCCAAAACACGCCTGAATCGTTCGTCTTTTCTCATGAGAAAGTGATTTGAGCAAAAATGCGAAAAATCCGGGGTAATTCAAGTATGTTTGCAGTTTAGTTTTGCACAAGATTCCAATATTCTTCATTGAATGGCGCACCATGATTTTGATTTACTCATAGCCGGGGCAGGCCCGGCAGGATGCACCCTGGCGCTTCATTTTGCAGCAAAAGGATACACGGTCGGGATCATGGAAAAAGATGTTTTCCCAAGGCATAAAATTTGCGGAGACGCCCTGAGCGGGAAGGTGCTGAACGTAATGAAACGGCTGCCTGGTGATGTTTACAGTGACTTTGTCAAAAACATTGACAAAATAAGCTCCTTTCTCAAGGTTTGTTACTGGAATT
>DYQT01000128.1 GCA_020719165.1 Draconibacterium orientale
ATCGTTTTCATCTAAAAATTCAACGATGATCAGTTCGGGGTGATGATGCCCGCCGGTACCATGATGGCACTCGGTAAAGGTGGTACCCATTTCGGTTGAGGCATAGGTGGAGAATAGCTGCAGATTCCATTTCACTTTAATTTTTCTTCCAAGGGTGTTGAGCGACAGGTCGCTTTTGCGCAATGGTTCACCGATACAAATTGCACTTTTAATGCTGCTGGCTTGATAATCAATTCCTTTCTGCTCGGCATATTCAATAATTTTCAGGATAAATGATGGCACAGCAATTATGGCATTGGGTTTGATTCGCTGAATCGTATCCCATTGAAGTTCAGGAATTCCATTACCAACTCTGACAACGCTGGCACCAAGTTTTCTGATACCCAGGAAATAGGCTAAACCAGCCATGAACCTTCGATCGATGGTGGTCATGAGTTGGTAAATGTCGTCGGCACTTCCTCCGGCACAGGTAAATGAGATGGCTTCGTTGTATGCCAGGCGGTCGAGGTCCTTGTCCGTCATGGCGAAGGTTACGGGATCTCCAAGAGTTCCGGAGGTTGTGATGTAATCGATAATTTTTGTTCGGGGTACACAAAGAAAGCCATCATTGTTTTGCTGGAGGTCATCTTTTGTGGTTACCGGAATGGTTACCAAATCAGCGGTGGTTTTTATTTTGTGAATATCAATGTGCTGATTTCTGAATAAATTGCCATAAAAGGGTGAATTTTCATGGAGATATACCAAGGCATCCTGAAGCCGCTTATTTTGATATTCGGAGATATCTGAGGCTGAAGCTCTTTCGATTTCTGGAAAAAAGATGTTGTTCATTTTTATAACGAATGAAGGCAATATTAATATACGCTAAACATATTGATATGATTGCATATGCGTTTTTAATTCCCGGGCTATGATCTCCTTCTCTTCTGAAGTAAGTACAAAAGCATTTTTCCTGAAAGAGGCATTCTGTTGCATAAAGGTGTTGATCCGGGTTTTCAACTGCCCGGAGAATGGGAGTCCAAGGTAATGATACGCACTTTTCAATTCCTCAACAGGTGATGCTTCAAGGTTTTCAAACCGAATGTTCACCATTGAATGGGGCGGCAAATGTTCACGTTCCATTTCAACAGTCTCCACCAGGTTTTTCAGAAAGGCAACCACCTCAGAAAATTCAGGATCGGCCCCCATGGTATTCATCGAATTCTGCTTGCCGAGAATCTTCCACATATGCATGGTGGATGGCACCACACTATTTGGATGGCGCACAATATTGATAAACTTTGCATTAGGAAACATCTCATGCAAGGTTTTGATGCGGAAGGAATTGAAAGGATTTTTCGAAACAATCCTTTTTCCTGTCATGAAAAATAATTTTGTAAAAAAGTGTTTAACGTCTGATTTCCATTGATTCAGGTGTTCCCCCTGGGGAAGGAACGGGCTTCCATGGTTAAGAAAATAGCCGGATGTTTTAGGAAACACCAGATTTTCAAGGGGTGAATAATTTGTTATTCTGTAAAATGCATACTCGTCTTCCTGAGGTTCATTCATACCGATTTTTACCTGATCCATGGGGCGATGTTCAGAGACTACATGATTAAAAATTGGACGGTAGTAACGATATGAAACGAGAAAACTATCGGGAACTGCAACCTGAAAAAGTGTTGGCGCGCATAACTCAGTGTCCAGACTCATCAATTGGTGAAGAAAGGTAGAACCTGTTCTCCAATGGCCTATGATGAAAATAGGATTATCGGGGAACGAAGCGTTTTTCAATTTTTTTGCAAAACGTACATTTTCTATCCATGAAAAGAACGAAGACCAGCAGGCACTTTGCAGCAGAAATACCAGTCTGAAAATAGTTCTGGGACTATAAGTAATGTGGTTTCTGGAAAGAAGCCGAAACAATTGCTCAAGTTTGATTCCGGCAGTCAGATAGGAATCTTTCAATGAAAATTAGTTAAGTTAAATTAGTTCTGTTTTCCCTGTTGTGTCGTAATAAAACGGGCAATGGAATTAATTGACCCGATTACCTGTCTTGCAAGGTTTTGATCGGCAATTCTGATTCCGTAAGTCCTTTGAATGGCCATAATGATCTCAATGGCATCAACCGAATCAAGGGTAAGGGCATTGTCACCACCAAAGAGTGGTTTCTCATTATCAACATCATCAGGGTCAATATCCTGAATAGCCAAAGTATCCATGATCAGCTTTTTGATTTCAATTTTTAATTCCTCTTCTGGTGTTATCATATGTTTGGTCTTAGTATTCCATTATTTAATTGCCTGTGAAAGAGATTTGAAAAACCGTTCTTCAACATCCGCTCTTTCATAAATCATTTCACTTAACTGTTTTAGTTTTTCGGGACCAAGATCCCGGTTTTTTCCGATACGGGCAGAAAAGAGGGAGATTTCCCGCCAGCCATCGCCGATTTTCATCAGTTCTCCCGACAATTCGGCTAATTCAGGTTTGCCAATGATGGCTGCGGCCTGCTGAAGAAAAGTCGCATATATAAAGCGAAATCCGGCTCCGCCTGTGCCCTGGTCTTCGAGCAGGATGTTAATCTTCATTATTTCGTGCGACAAATGTTCCGTATCACGGGCGAACTTTGGCCATTCTACCACTTTTTTCGCGAACATCCGCATACCTTTAATCCCAAGGAAGGGTATCGGAATTTTTAACATGTAAAAACAGGCTTTGCTGATACCTTTGGTGATGGCCTTATGATAATCGATTTTTTCAGGGAGTTTATCGAGATGGAAAAGAAATCCTTTGGGCGACATATTGCCACCGGCAAAGCGTCCTTTTTCAAGAGAATCGGAATCCAGCGATACCATTTCCGGGAAGTAAGCATCGGAGATGAAATATCGATGATCTTCTTTGCCGGTAACAACCAGAAAATGAACATTGATATGAACCCTTTCCCATAAGGGTACATAATCCATATAAAAGAAATCGACCTGGGCCGCTGTAGGAATGTTTTGATTAAGCAACTGATCCAAAACCTGTTGCCCCTTGACGGTATCTTTAAAATCGTAGGTTTTGAATTTTACGCCCAGTCGTTTTTCAAGGTTGGTGCGCATTTGTCCGGGCTTGTTCCTGACAATGAAAGTAGGAAAAGCAAAGGATTTCATTTTATGAAAATATCCGAAAAAAATACCGCTGGCAATCCCAAAAACAAGGGGTTCGGTAATATTTAGTCCACCATGGTTCAACAAGGATGTGATTGTGCCTGATTCACAATGGGCGGCCATTTTATGATTGAAATTCTGTATAATCATTTAAATCCTCTCTTCAATTTTTGTCAGAACAACGTAGGGGTTACTCGTTAGAGTTTGATTGATGGAAATATTCTCAGCATTATTTTCCAGCAAAACAATCGACTCAAAACTACCATGATCTTTTATCAGTACAACCTGCAGCATATTGGCCAGGGGTAAGTTAAACACAGTTGCATACCTCTTAAGTTCATCAATGGTTGCCATGCCAAAATGTTTTGGATCGAGATGCTTTTTCACACGCGATTTTCTGATGCCTGCCCTGGCAGCCAATTCAGAAATTGAAAGATCAACCAGGATCATATAATATTTAACCGGACTAATGATGCCATTTGTAAGTTGAGCCCTCATGTCCAATTCAAGATTTCTCCTTTTATAGATGTAATCATCCATATAATTGGCAGATATGAAAGAGCCGGTTTGCATCGGTCCATACTCCCCGCCATCTTTTTCAACATAGAGGATCATCTGTTGTTGCGGATAATCCACGAATCCATCTTTCTCTTTCATTTGATGAAAATAAAAATTTCTCCTCTATTTCTGTTTTGCAAAAATAGCAATAGAGGTGATCATTGCAAAACCAAAAAAAAGGGTGAGTAAAATCGTATTTGGAAGTATGCTGTTAACATCCCCTTCGCGCACAAAGAGGTTCAGGTAATTGTCAATTCCCCAGCGTACCGGTGAAAGGTTGCTGATAAGCTGGATTGCTTTTGGCATGATGTGAATCGGAAGGAAAGTTCCGCTGATGATTCCCAACAAAACCACCATGACAGAACCAAACAAGGCTGCCTGGTTATGCGTGGTGGCGGTGGCTCCAACCATGATTCCGAAGCCAATCGCCGCAAGAGAAGCTGAGACTGTCGCGATAAAAATTCCGAGATACTGATGGCCCAGTTCCAGAGGTGGAAACCCAAAAAAAGTCGGAAAAACCAAGGTCCCGATGGTCAACATCAAAACAAATTGAAGCAAACAAACAAATAAATAAACAACGACTTTCCCACCCAGAATTGCTGCAAAACTAACTGGCAGAGACCTCAGTCGTTGAAAACTGCCTTCTGTTTTCTCGGTAATCAGGCTTCCGGCGAGAGGGATGACGATGAAAAACATGGCAAACAGGATAAAGCCAGGTACATTGTTTTGAATCACATTGGGCTGTATGGCTGATTTCGCTCTCAAAGCATACATTTCAGTTACAGGTGGCAACTTTTTTATTGTTTCATTTACATTTGATTGAATAAGAGGCTGCATATTCTCAGGGAGATTTCTTAAAATCTCGTCCATGGCATTTTTGGTCTGTGTGCCTTTGATAATAAATTTCAATGAATGAATCATCGAAATTTTCAGGGTTTCCTGCAAGGTAGGGTCGATTAAAATAATAATTGCAGAATCGATGTGGTCAATGATAACCCCGGCCTTGTATTCACCCGATTCGATCAGCGATTTTGCCTTTGACATGGTTAGAGGAAGGTGGTTAATTTCTGTCACTGATGAAAAAAAACCTGAGGAATCGAGATTAATGAGGAGTTTATGAGAAAAGGAGTTGTGAATCTGGTCAATGAAAAGTATCCGGGTTTTTGAATTTTGGATTTTCAAGGCATTTTCCTGCGCAAGTGTTACCACGAAAATCAGCAATACCGGCATCAGGAACAGGATGATCAATCCTGGCAGATCTCTGAACAACAATAAAAATTCCTTACGAAGGATTGCCCAAAATTTTCGCATGGTGTAAAAGTAGGAAGATTTATACAATTTTTCTGGCCTCAATCAGACTTATGGGGGCAATGGTTGGAATGATTCGGGTAAGCTGAAATCCCGATTTCTGGAGCAAAGAACGGTATTCTTCCCTTGTTCGTTCTTTACCTCCCTGCATGGTGGCCATCATTTGGATATCCAGCAATTTCGCCAGAGAGGACTCATTCCCCGACGGAATTACCATCTCAATGATAAGCAAAATCCCATTTGATTTGATTGCCTGATAAATGGTATTCAGCAAGGCGCCGCACTGTTCATCACCCCAATTATGGATGATGTTTTTAAGTAAATACAGGTCGCCCGTGGATGGGATGGTGTGAAAAAAATCACCCGAAACAATTGTTACCCGCTCTGTAACATGATAATCGGCCATTATGTCAGGAGCTTTCTGCAATGCGCCTGGTGTATCAAAAAGGGTGCCTTTACATCCGGGGTTTGCCTGAAGAATATTTGCGAGAAGGAAACCCTCTCCACCTCCGATATCGTTGATCATAAAATACTTGGAGAAATCATACGCGTGAAGTATTGGTAAAAGTCCCAGGTTTGAAAGGTTTGACATCGATTTATCAAACAGGGCATGCTCTTCAGGATGATCCTTCAGGAATTCGTAAGTCTCCTTGCCATATTTATCAGAGAATGCATCATTTCCCGTACGAACCGAAAATTCGAGGTTGCTCATTAAATTCCAGTTCACAGGCCCAAGGTGATGCAGAATCATGTGGCGCAGAGAACCGGGTTGATCGAGCAGACCTCTCGACATACTGGTCAGCGTGAAGCGTCCGTTTCGGGTTTGTTTAAAAATACCCTGGCTTGACAGGGCTCTCATGATGCGCATCACGTTTTCGGGATTGGCTTTAACACAATCAGCAATCTCCCGTGCAGTCAGAGGCTTTTTTTCTAAATGTGTTGCGATGTCTAGTTTTGCGGCAACATAGAGTGACGGCAGCAACCAGAAATATTGAAATTGCTCGTACAGAACTACGTTTCCGGGGAACAATTTTCTGTTAAATTTGATTAAAAAACTACGGAATGTGTTGATGGCTGTGATGAGCCAAACCGGAGGAAGACTCATACCATCACTTCTTCGTTCTGATGTATGGGCAGATTTTTCAACTGAAGCTCAGATTTTTCCAGGTCAGCAATGAGTTTTGTCTTTTTTTCGAGAAAGCTTACCTTTACGTTGGAGAACAACTCTTTATAATATTGTATTCCTTTAAAAAGGTTTTCACTGAAAGTTGCGAAATACTCCTGTTGCTTTTCCGTCCAGGGCTTTGCTGTCTCATCCAGTTTGCTTTTCAGGTAATCGACATAAATCATCAGCTCCTTGATGAACATGTGAGGCCGGTCATTTCGTTTAATGACATTTATTTTACCATAAATATGATCAACCATCTCTTTGAGTGTCATTACTTCCGAGAAGTAGGCCATGTTTGGTCCTGGACAGATGGAGACACCCGGTTTTTCTATCTTGGTATCCAGATCATTTACCAGGAGGGCAGAGGTGCCAAGACCAACACAGATACATGATTTATCGACAACTTTTTTATATTCTTGGTTATAATCAGCTTCAGTCAAATCCCTGGATTGTAATTCGTTGATCTTCAATTTCTGATATTTTCTTGAAGCGGTACACAGGGTTGGTTCTCCGAACTCATTGCTAAGGGCGGCATATTTTTTCGGACAAGGATTACCGGGGGTATTTTGTTGAATATAAAGCTCCTTTTCAAGGTCTTTTGTATTGCCTCTCAGGTTGTTAAATGGAACTCCCAAAGGACTTATTTCACTGATATACAGATCATCTTCTTTGGCGTTGCATAAAAGTTCAAGTGTTTTTTCATCAACATTTACCACTTCGGGAACCAGCAGAAAAGGAGTACCCCAGCCAACAGAGTCAATTTGGTACTGTTCGGTGAGAAATTGATGTTCTTCTGCGGTTCCAACCCCACCCTGTGCGGTAATTTTCATTTCCAGAGGTTCATCCGGGCAGGGACGGTTTTTTGCTCTGAGTGCCACCTTTAATAAAGCGAAGGTTTGCCTGATAAGGTCTTCCCGGTTGCGATTAATCTCTTCGAGAACGGGGCCAAGCAGAAAGCCAGTAGTGGGAAAGGCATGTCCTCCGCAGTTAAGACCCGACTCAATGCGATATTCCGAGACCCATAAACCCTTTTTGGCAAGGTACTTTCCCTGGATAAGAGCCGACCGGTGATCGCTGACTTTAAGGGTGATCTTCTTTTGTAAATTGAAATCTTTGTCCGGGTAAAATTCATCGAAGGTCTCCAGATAATTGTATAACCGGGGACTCATGCCTGCCGACAATACGACCGAAGAGGTGAGCTGGCTGTTAACAAATCCGCGCAATGCAGCATGCCCATCGTTATATTCGATGGGGAGTTTTTCATGATTCCGGTAGTTTTCTTTGTCGACCTTGGTCATGATATTGACATCAATGTTCCCCATGGATAGGTTTTCATGAATCCACTCCCTGACATCCAAATTGTCCCAATCTTTTTTAAGTTGTTCGAATTTCTGTTTCAGGCTTGAAGAATCGTGAAGTAGATCAATGTATCTGGAAAATTCACTGCTTTTTTGGTCGTAGGTCGCTTTTAATGCTTCAAATTTTTCCTTGGCAATTTGATCCACCAAATCAAGGTAGGCTGTTATTCTCTTAGCCCTGAAATCATCTATTTTTTCTGAAATTGCCTGATAGGGAAGATTAAATTTCTTGCTGTAAAACTCCCGGAGTTTTTCCATCAGCATATCATCCAACAATGAAATTACAGATGATATTCCGAGATGAGCCACCTTTACAGGTGTATCAATGGAATAGCCAATTCCCAGCACAGGAATATGGAATGAATGTGGCGCGTCTTTTTTCATTGTCGGGGTTAAGGAGATGCAAAGATACGACTTTTTTTAGAATTGTATCCTCCATGTGCCCATTGGGAAAAATCCCATTGTAAAGAAGTTTCTGATTTCTCCTGTTTGGGGATCGATCCGCTGCAATGCAATGTTGGTGAAGCTTGTCCTGTACTGCAAATCTATAAAGAATTCAATGTTATATCCCGGCAGGTTCCGCCTGATACCAAAACGCAATGCGATTCGCTTGTATTCCGGAAAACGGGGGCTATAGGCCCTTTCCCAGTCATACGTTGCTTCGCCAGATGCTACAGTCGCCTGAACGTTATACGGGATGTATGGGCTTCCGCCGGCCCAGGTCGCTCTTAATCCAAACGACATGACACCCCATTTTCGTTTTCCCATGATGAATTCATATCCTCCGGCAGCATTTAATGCATAATTGACATTGAATGCTGAATTGCGGGTTACATTATCAAAGCCGTTGTAAATTGAATTAAATGCGGAAGCTGTAAACAGGAAATAGTAGTTTTTTCTGAAGAATCGTTCAAAAGTGCATTCAAGGCCATAGTTTTGCCCATTCCCGCGATTGACGAGGCTATCGGCATACTGTCGATCGATGAAAAATTCATGCCCCTGATTGCTGAGAGCATATTGGGGTATGGATCTTTTCACCGGGATATCGAAAAGATATTGATAATACAATTCTGTTTTAAACCGCATATCTTTGTTTAACAAATAGTTGTATCCAAATGCAACCTGTGCGCTCCGGGTAAAACCAAGGTTGAGATTTGGCTGAATTGTATGCCCTTCCGGTTGATGCGATAGGATAAAATACATTACTCTTGGCTGCATTTGACTGTAGAGGCCTGTGCCAAAATTGATTGAGTGCTGTTCGCTGATCAACCAGTCGAATCCCAATCGGGGCTCAACCGACCATGAATTGTTAAGGGTCAGCCATGATCCGTAAAGTCCAAGTGTGGAAGTAAAATGGCTGCTGAAAATATGCTGCCATTGCGAAAATCCCCGAAACAGTTGCATATTTTCCTTTGATCCGGTATTTACCAGGAAAACCCCCTTGTACATGATGCTGTCGGCAAAAGACATATGATAGAAATCCCAATAAACTCCGCTGGTTTGGGAATTCCGTGAGGAGAACTTTTTTGTAAGTACCGAAGCGAAGGAATATTTGACTTCGGTTGATTGCTCACCTGCCCATGGAGAAGGGGTTTGATTCATGAACGAGAAGGTGTCAATTCGGGTACGGGTATCGGAGGCTACCAGGTAGATCATACTTTTCCATCTCAGATCCTTACGGAGAAAAATCTGATGTGAAATTCCAAACACGCCAAGATTTGATCCATTTGTCAGGTCTTCGCCATAATCCGGGAAAAGCCATTTTGATCGTTCCTCGCGGCTGTCGAACAATTGAATATAGCTTATGCCTCCAATCCCGGTAATGGTGAATGTGCCAGCTTTACGGGTTGGAATACTGATTTTTATATTCAGATCCTGGTATTTTGGCACAATTCCAACGTTGATATTGAACCAGTTAAGCAGTTGCAGCGGCGAGTAACGATAGGAGATTAAATAGGAGGACCTGCTTTTTTTAGAGATAGGGCCTTCGGTGCCGAATTCCAGACCGTTCCATCCGACTTCAAACCAGTATTCCCGTTTTTCTGCATTTCCATTGCGCATTTTAAGGTCGAAGATACCGGCAAGTGTGTTGCCATATTGGGCAGGGAAAGCGCCGGTGAAAAAATCGGAGTTCGTTACGAGATTGTTGTTCAGTACCGTTACCGGACCTCCGGTGGTTCCTACAGCGGCAAAATGGTTAGGATTCTGAATTTCCATATCATCGATGCGCCATTG
>DYQT01000377.1 GCA_020719165.1 Draconibacterium orientale
TATTTGAACCAAAGTTATCTGTTTTGATGTTCGTTCGACAAAACGAGAGGACTAAATGTATCCCATGAAGAAGATATTATCCTGGCTTTTTTTTGCCCTAATTTTCTGTGGCAGCCCAAAGGCCCAGATTCCCGGAAGTATCAGTTTCGAAGGCCTGAGCCGCACCTACACGGTTTACCTGCCTGCCGCCTACACCTCGGGTGATCATTTGCCGCTGCTTTTTTCATTGCACGGATTAACCCAGACCGGGAACACCATGATGCAATTTACCGGCTTCAACACCTACGCCGACCAGTACAATTTCATTGTGGTTTATCCCGATGGTATCAATAATTCCTGGAATGTCGGGTTTTCAGGGGGTAGTACCGCCAACGATGTCGGTTTTCTGTCGGCGCTGATCGATACGCTACACGCGCAATACGGAATTGATCTGAACAGGGTTTATTCCACGGGCTTTTCCAATGGAGGATTCATGAGCTACCGCCTTGCCTGCGAGCTGACCGGCCAAATTGCCGCCATCGCCTCCGTGGCCGGAACCATGACCGATGGGGCATGGGGTTCGTGCCAGCCTTCGCGCGACATGCCGGTCATGCACATTCACGGCACCAACGACTTTGTCGTGTTTTACAACGGCGGCTTCGGGAACAAATCGGTGGCACAGGTTCTCGATTTGTGGCAGGGCTTCGGCAACTGCCCATCCAATGCCTTCATCGTCAATCTCCCCGACCTTGTCGCGGAGGGCTCGACCGTGCAAACCCACACCTGGGCTCCCTGCGATGAATCGGTTGAAGTGGTGCATTACAAGGTGATCAACGGAGGTCATACCTGGCCCGGGTCTGTCGGAGTTACAGGGGCAGGGAATACCAACAGGGATATCAGTGCCAGCGATGAGATATGGAAGTTCGTGAGCCGCTTCTCGCTGAACCTGCCAACCGCAGTGCATGATGCATTGCCGGCGAAGTTCACCTGCCATCCCAATCCTTCGGTAAACGGATCGGTGACCCTTCGCTTCAGCCATCTTTACGGCCCGTCGCAGCTTGCGGTTTACGATACACAGGGCATCACAGTTTACATCGCCATGATTCCCGAACTTACACCGGAGCACCGGGTGAATCTGACGGGTAAAGGCCCTGGTATTTACATCCTGAAATTACAGGACGCAAAGGAATGTTACGTATCGAAGATCATCATGCAATAAAATACCAATTCCTGCGGCCGGTCAAAATCTCTTTATTGAGGCATAACGCTGATTTTCGTTACTCCTATTATGGCATCGGCACAAGAAAAATAGTTGAATTTAGAACCATCATGAACTACGAAGTCGCGACATAATAGGTTTTGCATAATTGAACGACCAGGCAGCATTTTTGCCCCGTTTTTTAAAGTGAGTTCTGGTTTCACTTGAATCCTTCAAATTTAGTAAAGAGTTGTTAATCAGTCCGAGTTCAGAAAAAAATAGGCAATATTCAGCGCAGTGGCAAATGACACCCACAGCAAATATGGGATATTGATGTATGCCGCTAATGGTTTTAACTTGTAAAAACGCACCAGCATAAAAACGATCATTACCCAAAGGAGAAGAATATCGACCAACGCGACACCGATCATGTTAAAATAGAAAAAGAAGAAACTCCAGCAAAAATTTAAAAACAATTGCACCATAAAGATGAGCAGGGCCTGGTTGCGTTCTTTCCCTGACTCAAGGTTCCAGACCATAAACAATGAAATGCCCATAATGGTGTAGAGCGCGGTCCACACGGGGCCGAACACCCAGTTGGGTGGATTAAACGAAGGTTGGTTGAGCGAGGCATACCATGTGGGGATGGCTGCTGAGGTAAACATACCGGCAATGCCGCCTATGGCAAGTGGCAATAGGAGGGAGGATATAAGTTTTCCTATCTGATTTGCTTTCATAATCAGTTTATTTTGACTGCTTATCCCTTTCGGTCAAGTGATTTTTTAGTACATTTGGATAATGAC
>DYQT01000378.1 GCA_020719165.1 Draconibacterium orientale
CTTTGGGAATGAATGGGTTCGGCCATGATGATGTTGGTCGTCAATGCCAGTGGGGACAAATTGAAGCCTTCAACATTTTCTGCATACAAATCCGGGTTGTGTAAAATAGTATCTCCTGCCTCGGATAAGACCGTTATTCTAATTCCCGGAAAAACGTAATCATCCGTCTTTTCAAAACCTGATATATCTTCGAAAATCAGGAATATTTTTTCGCCGTAGGCGAATGAACTCCGGCTGATTTTTTCATCATGGCAAGAAAGGTAAACTTCTCCACACAACAGGCCATTGCCTTTCGTGGTCAATCCTGAGATCAGGTCCTTATTCATGGATTTACTGAATTCACATGAAACCAATAGTATTATTACAGATAAGAGGGTTGCAAATTTCGGTTTCATGATACTGAAAGGGTTTTGTGTGTTATTATTGACCTACTATAAATTCTACCCGCCGGTTATTGGCCTTGTTTTGCGGGGTGTCGTTGTCATTGACCGGCTCTGATTCGCCTTTCCCGTCTGTGGACAGCAAACTTCCATCTGCAGCAAAATCTTTCACCAGAGCATTTTTCACAGATTCTGCCCTCCGCTTGGATAAATCGAGGTTTTTCGCATCATCGCCATCGCTGTCGGTATGACCAATGATGGTCACTTTTGTACCGGGGCTCGCTTTGAGCGTATTGGCAATATCCTTCAAAACCCCATAGGATTCTGGTTTGATGACGGCGCTATTCACATCGAAGAGGATTCCGGTGGTGACATATTTCCCGGTCTGAACAAGGTTCTTACGGGTGTCAGGCAGCCCGGCTGCCACACGGATATTTCCTACAAAATATTTCTCGTCATTGTAATAACCGCTGTAAACATTCCACATCAACGTATTCACTGTCACATCTTCCGGAAGTATGGTCGGCAGGTCGAGCACTTTATTTTCATTTACATACAGACGGACTCTTTTCTTTTGTTTCCAGATGGAGATTTTGGCAATTCTTCCTTCATCCGTATCGATAAACGATTCGGCAGTATATTCTCCCTTCTTGGTGCCTGTCTTGGTGATCATTTCATAGCTACCATAACCCTTGTTGGCAGAGGCAGTCTGAGTGCCCGGATGGAATGACAGCCATAGCACGTTATTATTGGCAGAACCAAGGTTGCCGCCCCTGGAATCGATTTGTTTGTTCGGATCGGTTTGCCCCAGTACAAAGTACATCTGGCTGCCACCCCAGGAATATGGGTTGGTGCAGATAAGATCGAACTGGATGGTGAGGTCATCGGGGAGGTCCTCCAGCGCTTCCGGAAGCACAGCCGATTGCTGCTGCACCATCAGGTAATGCCCTTCTTCAAAGCCATCTACTTCCACCACTTCAGCCGAGCCGTCGATCTGCCATTCCGCAGGAATATCGCCGGCAGCCACTTCCTGAAAATCCCAGAAATAGAGCACCTTCTCGCCGGGTATAAAGTCAAACTTGCTTTTGTATGCGGCTTTCTTCGCATTATCGGATGGAGATTGCTGCTTAGCCTCGGGTTCAGGTGCAGGAGTTGTAGCTGGGGCAGGTTGGCTGTTGAGTGCCTGGTCGATGACCTTATTGGTTTCCTGCTCAGCGACCGTTTTGGTTTTTTTCTTTAGAGAATAAGGAATTTGAGCATTCAGTATGGAGCCTGGTAAGCAGATGCCTATTGCCATTAGTGCGATTAAAATGAGTTTCTTGTTCATGGTTATATTATTAATAGGTTACAGTTTCATCCATTAGTTTTTTAAAAGGCCTGCCGCCAATTAGAAGCAGTGCATTGGTTTCCTTCAAATCGAAATAGCCGGGATTCACCAGCGACAATGTTCTTGTCCGCCCGTCGTCGTATTCGAGGTATAATGTGTGATCGTAAATCTGGTATTTGCCCTGGCCGCCTTCTTCATCTGCAAAAAGCCATGGTTTCATATCGTGCAGGGATTTGAAGATTCCTTCATCGGTAAACCGGTTGATGAAATTGA
>DYQT01000017.1 GCA_020719165.1 Draconibacterium orientale
GTTGCCTGCTTTGAATGTCATTGCCGATTATAAATGCGACTGATTAGTAACAAAAGAAAAAACCAATAACATGATTCAACCGGAATGATTCTGTTTTGAAAAACAGTATAGTGAAAACGGTGAAAACAACAAGTGTAATCACCTCCTGAATCACTTTTAACTCTACCAGCGAAAATGGACCGCCATATTCCCGGTACCCGATGCGATTGGCCGGAACCTGGAAGAAATATTCAAACAATGCAATCCCCCAACTGAGTAATACAATGCTGATTAACCCAAGATTCTGAAACCAGTTCATCTCCCTGAACTTCAGATGCCCGTACCACGCCAGGGTCATAAAAGCATTTGAGAGAATTAATAGCAATATGGTATAAATACCTCGGGTCATTCCAACTGATGCTTTTTCGAAACGTTTCCAAATTCAACGGAGATATAGTTATCCAGGCTCTGGCAAACATCTGTCGCAAAACGAATCCCGCTGTTAATGATTTCTTCGTGAGATGATGCAGAAGAGGTACCACTGAGATATTCTCCGTTTATCATGGCATAAACAAGCCCGGCATTAAAGGCATCTCCCGCGCCAATGGTGCTAAGTGATTTGATTGCAGGAACTGAATATCGATAATGTTTTTGGCCTGTGATTACCTCAACACCAGCACTGTTCCTGGTATAAACCAGCGCACGACAGCCCGCCTTGTCAACCTGAAAAAATGCCTCATCTGCATTTGCTGCCGCAAAAATGTAACGAAAGTCCTCATCCGACCCCCTTACCAGATTAGCCATCCCGATGTTTTCAATAATCAATGGCCTGAGTGTTTCCAAATCACTCAGGTGATCTTTTCTGAAATTTGGATCATAGATAAGATAGGCTCCCCTGGATTTGGCCTCCTCCAGAAATTGCAGCAATTTCGACCTGATCGATCGGGTAATGGCATAAAACGAGCCAAAAAGAACAATGTCGTCAGGTTCGATGGTCGGAAATGACTGATTCAACCGCTCTTCCGGGAATATTTTATAAAATGAATAATCTGCATTTTGCTGATGGTCAAGAAATGCGAGAGATAAACCAGTTTTGCCGTCATCGTATCGGCTGATGTATGTTGTTTGTACACCGTTTTCAATTAAAAATGTGTGAATCAGCTCCCCGGCATGGTCTGTTGCAAAATCGCTGATGAAATATACCGGAATCCCGGCCCTTCCCAGTGATACTGCGCTATTCAGCATTGAACCGCCCGGTTTTGCAGCAATCGGAAGGTCATTCTGGAAAATAATATCAAGAACCGTCTCCCCGATACAAAAAACCCTGCCATTATTCGTCATTCGTCATTCGTAATTCGTAATTCGTCATTTCTCAGTATTCAATCTCCAAATCCAATTCCTCCCTCAAAGTGCGCAAAGCAGGATTTTTGCCTGCCATAAGTTCATATTTGTCTTTATCTGTATATGGTTTCAGATTGCTATGGGTTTCTGCAATGCTGGTTTGAAGCTGTATTGTATAGTTGTTCAGGTGATGGCGCAAAAACTCCATCATCTCCGTTTTTCGCAAAGTGAGTTCATCTTCTAGAATTTTGTTTTCAAGGGTGAACCCGATAATCCATCCGGGCTGAAGAACCGGCCTTGAATTTTTAAGCGTAGAATAAAGGTGGGGTGCATCATTTTTGAGTTTTTCAGCAAAATCATCCCAATAAAGGATCAACTCTGACAGGGTGAATGGAGTGGCAATCTCGTTGCGTGCCTGCTCTTCTTCACTGCTTAAAACTGTATCGGTTGATTTTGGCACTGGCTTTTTGATAGAGGTTGCACTGGTAAAATCGTGCTTAATATCTCTCATCTTCACTGTTTCTGCAGGTCTTTTCGAAGAAACACCTGCCACAGATTCTGTTGATGGATGCTGTTTGAAGCTCCCTTCTGATTGCGGCGCAGAAGTAGAAATTAGTTGCTTTTCGGGGCTTGGTTGCGCCGGGATCTCAATTTTAACCAGTGATGGGTCCTGACTTGCTCTCATTGCCTGGTCAACATGGGCTGCAGGAGCCGGAATAACACCCGGTGGGGCAGTTGGGTAGGATTCCTGTTTCATCATTGGGGCACACATCTGCATCAATGATATCTCAAGGTGCAACCTCTTGTTGTTGCTGGTTTTATAATTCAGATCGCAACGATTGTTGATGTCAAGTAATTTAAGTAGTAAATTGATGGGACATCGCGTTGACTGTTCGATATAATGGCTCCTGATTGAGGGCGCAGTCTCCAGCAAACTTGCAGTAGCAGCATCTTTGCATACCAGAATATTGCGCAAATGCTCACCGAAACCAATTAAAAAATGTTGTCCCTCAAATCCCTTGTCGATGATGTCGTTGATAGTGAGGAGGGTTCCCGAAATATCTCCCTGCAGGATCTGGTCGGTTATTTTAAAGAAATACTCATAATCAAGAACATTGAGGTTTTCGAGCACTGTGTTGTAAGTCAGTTCATTACCTGCAAAACTGACTAACTGATCAAAAATTGAAAGAGCATCGCGCATCGCGCCATCAGCTTTTTGTGCAATAATGTGCAATGCATTATCTTCAGCGGTGATGTTCTCTTTTTCGGCAACGTAGTGAAGGTGTCCGGCAATGTCATCAACCGTAATTCGCTTGAAATCAAATATCTGGCACCTTGAAAGTATGGTAGGTAAAATTTTGTGTTTTTCAGTGGTTGCCAGAATAAACTTTGCATAAGCTGGCGGCTCTTCCAGCGTTTTAAGAAAAGCGTTAAAAGCAGATGCAGAAAGCATGTGAACTTCATCGATGATATACACCTTATATTTCCCCATTTGGGGTGGAATCCTCACCTGGTCAACGAGGGTACGGATATCGTCGACTGAATTGTTTGAGGCTCCGTCGAGCTCATAAATATTGAAGGAGGCATTGTCGTTAAATGAAATGCACGACTGACACTGGTCGCAGGCTTCAATACTGGCTGAAAGGTGCTCACAGTTAATGGTTTTAGCCAGGATACGGGCACAGGTCGTTTTTCCTACCCCTCTCGGTCCGCAAAATAGAAAAGCCTGTGCAAGTTGATTGTTTTTTATGGCATTCTTCAACGTGTTGGTAATGGACCTCTGCCCAACTACAGTATCGAAGGTTTGCGGGCGGTATTTCCTTGCCGATACAATAAAGTTCTCCATAATTCGCTTGTGTTTCAATTATAATTATCATTCAAAAGTACGAAAGTTTTTGTTTTTTTTCCGTAATTTGGCACCAACTAACCATGTTGATTTATGTTACTCCTGTTTACCAGCGCTATAACAAACCGAATCAGGTATATAACCAATTTGGTGATCATGGATATCCTGGGCGTGGAGTTCAAAATAACAACCTCTGCTGAGGAGTTTTCCAAACATGAAGGCCCCAAATTATGTTATGCCGGCGAACCGGTTGCAAATGCTTTGTACATCGAAGCTTCGGGATTGCTTACGGAGACCAAAATATTCCTTCACGATGTTGAATCAGCATGGATTGATGGAATTCCTGCTCTGTTTAAAACCTCCGACCCGCGCTCTGCTTTCCGGTTTGATCTGTTTGCTGCATCTTTTTATATGGTAAGCCGTTATGAGGAATATCATCCGCATAAAAAAGACAATTTTGGGCGTTACATGGCTACAGAAAGTGTTGCATCAAGAGGAGGATTTTTGCTATTACCTGTTGTGCATATGTGGGCCCTTTTGCTGGAGAACGCTTTGAAACAACATTTCCCTGATTTGAAATTCCTCCATCGGAGATACTGTTATATTCCCACCATCGATATTGATCATGCCTGGTGCTACAAGGGGAGAACCCTCTCGCGAACCATTGGTGGTATTGGACGATCGGTTATTCATGGCCACCCGGCTGAAATCAGGGAAAGGTTGAAGGTGCTCATGGGGCTGGCTCCCGACCCTTACGACAATTATGAATTTATTAAAGGGGTTCACGAACCTTATGGAAACTTTCCGCTGTACTTCATCCTTTTTGCCGACTACGGAATCAACGACAACAATGTTACTGTTACCTCCAAAGCATTTCACAAACTACTCAGGGCATTGGACCGGCATAAAACAGTTGGCATTCATCCTTCGCTTTCTTCTAACAAGCATCTGTTGAAACTGGAAACTGAATATGACGAATTGTCCAATGTGCTCAACCGGCCAGTGATGTTCAGTCGCCAGCATTTTCTGAAAATATCTCTCCCCAGAACCTATAATACCCTGATTAAGCTCGGAATTACCGATGATTATTCCATGGGATATGCTTCCCATCCGGGTTTCAGGGCAGGCATAGCCATTCCCTTCCCGTTTTTTGATTTAGTGAGGGATGAGGCCACAAGTCTTAAAATTCACCCCGTTACCCTGATGGATGTAACGATGAAGGATTATCTTCGTCTAAGTCGGGTTGAAAGCCTTGAAAAAATCTCAAACATGATTCAATCCATCAGATCCGTTAATGGTGAATTTGTCAGTTTATGGCATAACGAAAGCCTGGGTGACCATGGCCGCTGGATGGGTTGGAAAAATGTGTATCAGGAAATGGTTAAATTGGCTTCCGTCTGATTACTCCTATGATACAATACCTCCGAAATACCCTCATTGACAAAAACCGCTGGAACGACTGCATCAACCGGTCGATCAACAGGAGGGTATATGCCTATTCCTGGTATCTGGATTTGGTTTGCCCCGGATGGGATGCATTGGTGGAAGGTGATTATACTGCTGTTTTTCCTCTTACACATTATCGTAAATGGTCGGTGAATTATCTTGCCCAACCTTATTTCACACAACAACTTGGCGTTTTTTCTGACAGTGAATTATCGGAAAGTCACATTTTTGATTTTATCCGAAAGATACCCGCCAAGTTCAAACTGATTGAGATTCATCTGAATTCAATGAACAAATGCCCTGCAGGTTTGGGCGAGACAAAACTGCGTATGAACCATGAATTAAATCTTTCATCCTCATACGAAGAACTGGCACAAAAGTATGGTCAAAATGCCCGGAGAAATATTCGCAAGGCAAATGAATCTGGTCTTTCTCTTACGCATGCCATTCAGCCGGAGAACCTTGTTGGATTATTCCGTGATAATTTTGGCAAAAAAGAGGGAAAACTGAACCATGATCATTATGCTGTAATTCAGAGGTTGATTCTTCATTGCATTGACAAGGAAATGGGGCATATTCTCGGAGTGTATTCAAAAGACGGGGAGCTTTCGGCTGCTGCATTTTTTTTGTTCGACCAGTCGCGGATTTATTTTCTGTTTGCCGCCTCCGCACCCTCAGCGCGGGAAAACGGAGCCATGTTTTTCCTTATCGACCGGTTTATTGCCAGCCATGCCGGCACAACACTCACCCTTGATTTTGAGGGTGGAAATGATCCGAACCTCGGAAGATTCTACAAGAGTTTTGGCGCTTTGGAAATTCCCTATCCGACGTTACAAATAAACCGGCTTTCAAAAGTAGCAGAAAGAGGGCTTTATTTTATGCGTAAACTCAGGGAATAGCGAAAAATAGCTACTTTTGTGAGAGGTTAATATAAAATTATCTATCATGGTCAATGTTTTAACATCCGGTAATTCTATCCTGAACCAGTTTATTTCTGAGCTCCGGGATTCAGAAATTCAAAAAGACAGTTTGAGGTTCCGACACAACCTGGAACGCCTGGGTGGAATTTTCGCATATGAAATCAGCAAGAATTTATCCTATACCGTGAAAGAGGTTGTTACACCCCTTGGCATTGCCAACGTTCCGGTATTGACCGATTATCCTGTCCTTGCCACAATTCTTCGGGCCGGGTTGCCATTTCATCAGGGATTTTTAGACTTCTTCGATAAATCGGAAAATGCGTTCATTTCAGCTTTCCGAAAGCATCACAAGGATGGGACATTCTCGATAAACATTGAATATGCCTCCGTTACCGAGATCGAAAACAAAGTCGTGATTTTATGCGATACCATGCTTGCATCCGGTTCTTCAATGGTTTTGGCTTTCAAAGAGCTTGTTACGCACGGAATTCCCAGCCATACACACATTGTTGCAGCGGTTGCCAGTGTGGAAGGACTTGAGTACGTGAAAAAAAATATAGCAAAAAAAGATATTACCATATGGGTTGGCGCTATTGACGATGAAATGACTGCTCAATCGTATATTGTTCCCGGATTGGGAGATGCCGGCGACCTTGCCTATGGAAAAAAACATTAAGGTATTTGTATGAAAAACACACTGGTTCTTGAAAATATTAATATTTCGCTGGTTTCAATCAGGAGCCATCTTTTACGAACAATCCTTACCATCCTGATCATCTCCTTTGGCATCATGGCATTGGTTGGCATTCTCACCGCAACCGATTCAATTAAATACTACCTTACACAAAACTTTTCCATGATGGGTTCCAACACGTTGACCATCCGGAACCGGTCGATGAATATCCACATGGGAGGGGGCGGTCATAAGGAAAAACGTTACGAACCTATCACTTTCAATCAGGCGCAGGAGTTTAAAGATCGATTTGATTTTCCTGCCTTTACATCTGTTTTTACACGGGCAACAGGTATTGCAACTCTGAAATATGAAGCCAATAAAACAAATCCGAACGTTGGGGTAATGGGCACCGACGAAAATTACCTGATCACCTCGGGGGATGAGGTGGAATTCGGACGGAATTTCACCCCAAACGAAGTTTATTATGGCTTCAGTTCGGTAATTCTGGGCGCTTCACTGGTAAAAGACCTCTTTAAAAACAAAGAGGATCCTTTAGGGAAAATTATCTCCATCGGCCCGGGCAAATTTAAAATCATAGGTGTATTGAAATCCAAAGGATCAAGCATGGGTTTCAGTGGCGACCGAACATGCTTTATCCCGGTGACGAACGTCAGGGTTAATTTTCCGCGACCCAATATGTCGTTTAACATCAATGTAATGGCCAAACGACCTGAATTGGTTGATGCTGCAACAGGGGAGGCCACAGCAATACTGCGGAATATCAGGAAGGTTCCCGTTGGCATGGAGGATACTTTTGAAATTACAAAAAGCGACAATATTGCCAAGATGCTCATTGAGAATATTAAATACGTCACAATGGCCGCAACCATCATCGGGTTTATCACCTTGCTCGGAGCCGCCATAGGATTAATGAACATCATGCTGGTTTCGGTTACCGAGCGCACCCGCGAAATAGGCATTCGCAAAGCTATTGGTGCGACCAAGCGTGTTATCCGGAATCAATTCCTTGTCGAGTCCATTGTCATTGGCCAGCTGGGTGGAATGCTTGGCATTGTGTTGGGTATCCTCGTTGGAAATGTGATCTCCCTTTTAATAGGCAGTGCATTTATTGTTCCATGGATATGGATTGCAACAGGTGTTGTCCTTTGTTTTATTGTAGCATTGATCAGTGGCATTATCCCTGCAAGGAAAGCGGCCAACCTTGATCCGATTGAGTCACTCCGTTACGAATAATAACCACATGGATTTGGCCAGGGTCATCGCCATGTTGCGAAAAGAGTTTCCCTATGAACCTACCGATGGACAGGATAAGCTGCTGGGCGAACTTGCTGTTTTTTTAACCATCTCCTGGAGGCAGCAAAATGCCTTGTTTATCCTCCGGGGATATGCAGGGACTGGCAAAACTACTGTCGTGAAGGCCCTGGTGGATGTTCTTCCCCAAATTGGAAAAAAAACCTCTCTGCTGGCACCAACCGGACGTGCCGCAAAAGTGTTAAATTATTATACCGGGAAAGAGGCTAACACCATACATCGCAAAATTTACTTTGCCAGAACCAACAAAGATGGCCTCATCGATTTGAAACTCCAGGTAAATTATCACAAGCACACCCTTTTTATAGTCGATGAAGCCTCAATGATCCAGCACACCATGCCTTCGGAAGGTACATTGTATGCTACGCGTAATCTCCTGGATGACCTCTTTCAGTTTGTTTACAGCGGTGAGAACTGCCGCATGCTTTTCATTGGCGATTCAGCCCAATTACCTCCGGTGGGTCTTGATCACAGCCCGGCCCTGGATCAGGAATTTCTGCAACGTGCCTATCATCTCTCCATTGATGCATTTGAACTGACTGAAGTTGTACGACAGGCTCGGGAATCGGGAATATTGATCAATGCAACGCAAATAAGGCAGCAAATTCAGGACAATACGATTGGCTTCCCCCTGTTTTCCGTCGATGGGTTCAAAGATATCATTAAACTCAATGGTCAGGACCTCGAAGAGGAGCTAAACCGGGCCTGGTCCGGTTCACAAAGGGAAAACAGCGTGGTTATCTGCCGGTCGAACAAGCGAGCCAATATCTATAACAGGGAAATACGCCGCAGGATACTCTTTCTTGAAGAGGAGATATCCAGCGGCGATTATTTAATGGTTGTAAAGAATAATTATTTTTGGTTACCGGTCGATTCACCTGCCGGGTTTGTTGCAAACGGCAACATTGTTGAATTGATGAGAATCCGAAAGATTGAAGAAATTTATGGATTCCGGTTTGCTGATGTTACCATACGTTTTCTTGATTATCCAAACGAAAAGGATTTGGATGTGAAAATTCTCCTCGACACGCTTATGTCGGAATCGGCCGCATTAACCCAAGCCGATAACAACAGATTGTTTCAGGCTGTAATGGCTGATTATCAGGATATTTCTTCCCGCCGTGAACGGTTGGACAAAGTCAAGGCCAGTCCCTATTTCAATGCACTTCAAGTGAAATTTGCCTATGCGCTCACCTGCCACAAAACACAAGGCGGACAATGGGATACCGTTTTTATCGACCAGGGCTTCATCAATGATAAGATGGTAAATCTTGAATTTGGACGATGGCTCTATACAGCAGTTACCCGGTCGACGAAGAAATTATTCCTGATAAATTTTGAAGAACGATTCTTTAAATGAAGAATGAAGCTACCAACCCAACAATGTTATCCCAACGGTAAACGGATACAATTCAGGTCCCTGGTTCTTCTGAAACAATTGTGTAAGCGAATAGGTGGAGAAAATGTTTAGTCGCGACCAACCAATGCGCATGGAGGCATCAAGTTTGAACGGGCTCAGGTGGTATGCACCACGATCGCGCACCGTATACTCTTCTACATCAAAGCTGGCGACTTTATTACCTTTATCGTCAACCAGAAAATAGGATTCTGCCTTGTCGTTATACACTTGCTTGGTATAGGAGCCAATGCGAACACCGGCTATCACGCCGAGTGAAATGTGAAAACTGCTCAAACGGCGGTATGGGTTTGTTTGATATTCAAAAAAAAGTGGCAGGTTAAGGTACGATACCACCATTTTGTTTACTTTCATGTCCACATAATTTCCTTGAGCATCCTGCACTTTATATGCGACCAAAGCAGATGAGTCTTTTAGCATCACATAGTTGTTGCTAAAATAATAGTTGGTCGTCTGCAATCCTAAACCTGTTGTAAACCCGATTTTATTCTTGTAGAGGTTCACATTCAGTTCAAAGGGGTTGAGATTTACAGTAAGGGAACGTGCCGTATTCATATTCATATAGGGATACGCGGGGTTGAAATTCATGTCAAAATCAGGGGTGACATAGCCGCTAAAGGCAACTTCAATTCCAGCCCAATGACCATTGTACTTTTTTTTGTTCTTGCAAAATGGGAATTCATTCATATTGAAGTCCTGCATCGCACAGGCAAAATCAGTGGCATGTGCACTATCGCCCATATGCCATCCATGTTTATACCACGGACATTTTTTGCTTTCCTGGGCATTTAAACTTCCAGATAAAAGAAGGAGCAGGGAGAATGACAGTGTTAATTTTAATAGGGTTTTCATCGTTATGATAGTTTTAATTAGACAATATAAAACCATTGACGAATGTAAAGCCGAATTGTTACAAGATGTTTATATAATCAGGAGTCAAGTTTAAGCACGGCGAGGAATGCTTTCTGGGGAACTTCAACGTTTCCGATCTGGCGCATGCGCTTTTTCCCTTTCTTTTGCTTCTCAAGAAGTTTGCGTTTTCTGGTGATATCGCCCCCGTAACATTTTGCAGTTACATCTTTTCTCAAGGCCTTCACCGTTTCCCGGGCAATAATTTTCGCACCAATGGCGGCCTGAATGGCCACATCATACTGCTGCCTGGGAATAAACTCCTTGAGTTTTTCACAGAAACGGCGGCCGAAATCATACGCATTGTTTCGGGTGATTAAGGCCGACAAAGCATCTACGATTTCACCGTTTAGCAATATATCCAGTTTTACCAGGTCGGCGGTTTGCCAGCCGGAGGGGTGATAATCAAACGAGGCATAACCTTTTGAAATGCTTTTGAGCTTGTCATAAAAATCAAAAACGATTTCACCAAGGGGGAGTTCAACAGTTAACTCGATGCGATCGGTTGTAAGGTAAACCTGATTTTTCAGGATCCCCCGTTTACCAACGCACAAGGTCATGATCGGCCCGATATATTCAGATTTTGTAATGATATTGGCCGTAATAGTTGGCTCCTCTATTTTATTGATGTAGTTCGGCTCAGGCAAGCCTGATGGATTATATACATCGAGCATTTCACCTTTGGTGGTATAAACTTTATAGGAAACGTTCGGTACGGTTGTTATGACATCCATATCGAATTCCCGGTCGAGTCGCTCCTGCACGATTTCCATGTGCAACAATCCGAGGAATCCACAGCGAAAACCAAATCCCAGTGCCGCGGAGGCTTCAGGCTCAAATGAAAGTGCGGCGTCGTTCAGCCTCAGTTTTTCAAGAGAATCGCGCAACACCTCATAATCATCGGCATCGGTTGGATAAATTCCGGCAAAAACCATGGGCTTTACGCCGATAAAACCTTCAATAATTTCTGTACAGGGTCTGGCTACGTGGGTTATGGTATCCCCAACCTGCACCTCCTTGCTGTTTTTTATGCCCGAAATGATGTAACCAACATCGCCCGCGTACACGGTGCTGCGTATCTCCTGTTTCATGCGCAGAATTCCAACTTCATCGGCACGATAATCCATTCCGGTGGCCACAAATTTAACATGGTCACCTTTTTTTATTGACCCGTTGAAAATTCTGAAATAGGCCACTACTCCCCTGAAAGGATTGAATAATGAATCAAAAATGAGGGCTTGCAACGGAGCTTCCGGGTCGCCTTTCGGACAAGGAATTCTGCTGATGATGGCATCGAGTACCTGGTCAATCCCAAGCCCTGTTTTGGCGCTAACGGCAAGTATTTCATCATGGTCACAGCCCAGCAGATCAACGATTTGGTCTTTAACTTCCTCGACCATCGCTGCATCCATGTCGATTTTATTCAAAACGGGGATGATTGTCAGATTGTGATCAATTGCAAGATAGAGATTGGAAATGGTTTGGGCCTGTATTCCCTGCGTCGCATCTACTACTAATAATGCCCCTTCACAGGCGGCAATGGCTCTGGAAACCTCATACGAAAAATCAACATGACCGGGAGTATCAATCAGGTTTAAAACATACTCCTGCCCGTTGTGGGGAAAGTTCATCTGAATGGCGTGGCTTTTTATTGTAATGCCGCGTTCGCGTTCCAGATCCATGTCATCCAGCACCTGTTCTCTCGAATCTCTTTCAGAGATGGTATCGGTCCATTGCAACAGGCGATCTGCAAGGGTCGATTTCCCGTGATCGATGTGCGCAATAATGCAAAAGTTACGAATATTTTTCACAGGTGCAAAGATATAAAAATCTACCTCAGAATTGTAACGGAAGCATGAAGATTTCGCATGACTGTTCCGTTCAGGGTGATTTCATATACATCGCAGATAAAGAAATAGGTGCCATCGCTGCATGGCTGGTTGGTATCCTTGTCATGCCCGTCCCATTTGATTGCCGGGTCGTTGGTTCCAAAAACCAGCCTGCCCCAGCGATCGTAGATTTTCAGATCAACTTTTTCGACTGAAGTGTAGCCGGGGAATGGAATGAAGTAATCATTGACGCCATCGCCGTTGGGTGTAAAGATGTTTGGCAAGGTATAAACCGGACAAAAGGAGTAATCGATGCAAACGATATTGCTTGTGTCGCTTAAATTTCCTGTCGAATCAATGGCGGCGATGCCATAGCAACCGGCAATAGAATTCACAGGTTTGTGAATGTAACTGGTATCGGTTGGGTTGAGAACAGAATCTATCAGGATTGGGGCTCCCTGTATCGATGAATAATAAATATAGTATTTTGCAATATCATCCGGACAACTGTCGGCAGTTTTGGTCCACGACAAAACATTTGCAGATTCTTCACAAATGGTGTTAATTGTCAGAAGGGGAGGACATGGTGGAATATCATCAACAGGTGTTGCACAAACTTCCTGTGAAAAATTGATGATCGGATCAATAAACCCTGGCGCGGAATAGTTGCCCGAACTTCTGATTTTATAACAATACAATTCACCATTAATCAGCCCTTTGTCGTGATATTTAGCAACAGTGCTGAAGCCAATTGAATCAAAGACGCTTGCTGCAGGCCCTTTTCTGAGGATTGTAAATGAATGATTATCCCATGGAACCTCATTATTCCAGGAAAGTTTCACCATTTGATCGGTCGGAACCGCTACAGTGAATATGGTCGAAGCAACCTGTGATGATCCGACCAGAAATCGGTTCCCGGGGGTAACATTATACAGATCAATGCGATATAAATAGTGGTACTGGCTTGTGTTTAGAAGGTTGTCGTAAAAAGTTGTATCATTCAGGTTGCTTAGGGAATCAACCAATGTAAATTGATCCGGAAGGTCAGATCTGGAACGGGCGATCACATATTTATAAGGGCCGGGTATTTGAATGGTGTCGATCTCAGTTGGTTTCGACCATGCTATATAAACTCTTCCCGCGGTTTCGCTGGTAATTTCAATGCTTGCATGGGTAATTACTGCCAGGTCTTTTTTCAACGAGGCACACGATTCATTGGATGCATAACTTTCGGCTCTGTCGGGATAATAGGCCACCACCATGTAACAATATTTCAATCCCCGCATCAGTCCGGCACCCCGGTTGTCATCAAGGTAAGATGTTCTTGAAATATCTGTAATCTGATCAATTTTAACATAGCCAAGATAGGATGGAACCCCGGTTTCACAATAGCCGTGAATGTAGCCGGTTGAATCGGCCTTGCGATAGATATAATACCCGGAAGCATTTGTACAACTATAATTCTCCCAATTCAAAATGATGGTATTTCCGATAGGTATGTTGGTCAGATTTGCAGGTGCCGGCCCGACGACTAATATTTTAATCGATTTCATTGATACCAGGCTTACTGGCTGACCGTCATCTTTGGCTTTGAAGAAAACCTGGTAGGGGCCTCTTTTTACATGATTGCAAACCGTGCTCCACCGGAAAAGCGCTTGTGTTTCGATATACCCGGTTGATGGGCTTGGGAAAAGTGACGCAGAATCCCTGGCTAAAAGAAATGGGCCACCCGTTCCGGTAAGTGTTACGTTGTTGCTGTCGGGATCATGAGCCTTCACGATGAACCTCAGGTTTTTACCTGCCTCAACGCAGGTGTCAAAAACCGAATCAATAATCGGAGGCCTGTTATCACAAGCAACGACAATGATCTGCATATCCCGCAGAATGCTGCCTATTTTAAAACCGTTTCGCCACTCCTCAATTAAAATGGCAATATTGTATTCGCCCTGTTGTTCGGGACTGTCCCAAATCAGATCACCGGTTAATTCATTTAAAGTTAAACTGTTCGATGCCTTGGGATAGGTGTATCCGGGAATAATCTGACCAAGTGCACCCCTGCATGGTACCATTTTGTAGGATAAACTGTCTCCATCGGCATCATAAGCTCCAGGATTATGAAAAAAAGGTTGGTCAACACATCCATTGTCAACCGGAGGTATAAGCAATACCGGTGAATTGTTATATCCTAAGAATGGGCTGATTGTCAGTTCTGTATAAATATATAAGGGGGTGTTGATGGAGTTCGGGATATTCATGATGCCTCCATTTCTGTTCGGATCTTCGCAGGAAATTGTGAAGGTAGATGGCCCTGGAAACTCGTGCCATCCAACATATTTGTTGTAGGTGATGTCATCGGGCAGGCTGGTTTGCACTTTTCTTTCTATCTCGGAGGAGGTTCCGTCGCCCCAGTTGATTGTCAGATAATCGCGATAGGCATTTGCGGGGCTGGGTGTGAATGTGTATGAGATGAGCGTGATTTCATAGGTGTTCAATGACAGATGCCTGAAGGTGATCTCTGCAGCACGCTGATGAGTAGCAAAAACCCCTGCCGGACTCAAAAGGAATATCAGCAGAACCGGCAGAAGTATGTGTAAGATCGAACGTTTGAACATATCAGGATGGCAGCTTCAGATTCTATCGTCAAAAGTAATAATTTTCTTTCCCCCCATGGCGATATTGGTAGTTTATTTCAATTCATTCTAAATTTTAATTAATTTTGCGATGTATTCCGAAAACAGGCAAAAGAGATGTATCAGGTGGATGCAGAAGTTGAGAAACGGGAAATTCTGAAACGCTACAAGAATCTCCTGCGTATTTGGAAACCCCGTAATCCCGTCGATAAAAAAGTAGTTCGCAAAGCTTTCAAAATGGCATTGGAAGCTCATAAAGACATGCGTCGGAAGACTGGTGAGCCATACATTTATCATCCGCTGGGCGTGGCAACCATTGCGGTAGGGGAAATCGGACTGGGCGCCACATCCATTGTATGTGCTTTGCTGCACGATGTTGTGGAGGACACAGAGTACACCATCGAGGATGTAAGAGGCCTTTTCGGTGACAAGGTTACCTCCATCATCGACGGACTCACAAAAATTAAGGGTATATTCGATCAGCATACAGCTTCGATACATGCTGAGAATTTTAAGAAAATCCTGCTCACGTTATCGGACGATGTGCGGGTGATCCTGATCAAATTGGCCGACCGGTTGCATAACATGCGTACCCTCGATGCTTTGCCACATGATAAGCAACTGAAGATATCATCTGAAACCATATATCTGTATGCACCTCTGGCTCATCGGCTTGGCCTTCATGCCATTAAAAGTGAACTGGAAGACCTTGCCCTTAAATATACCGAACCGGCAGTATATGAAACAATCTCCTGGAAACTGCGGGAATCTGCAAAAAGCCGTACACGTTTTGTCAACAAGTTTATTTATCCCATAAAAAAGGCACTGACTGAAAAGGGGTTCAAATTTAAAATCCACCAGCGTGAAAAATCGATTGCGGCCATCTGGCTCAAGATGCAGAAGAAAGAGGTTCCATTCGAGGAAATATACGATATTTTTGCCATCAGGATTGTCATTGATTCTGTTTTAGAAACTGAAAAATCTGACTGCTGGAAAGTTTACAGTGCCATCACTGATTTTTATCGCCCAAATATGGAAAGGTTGCGGGATTGGATTTCAATTCCGAAAGCCAATGGCTATGAGGCTCTGCACACGACCGTCATGAGCCACACCGGACAGTGGGTGGAAATTCAGATTCGGTCGCGTCGCATGGATGAAATTGCGGAGAAAGGATACGCCGCACACTGGAAATATAAGGAGGCGATGCATTTAAACAGCCGGTTGGATAATTGGCTTGACCGAATTAAGGAGATGATCGAAAGCCCCGATGCCGATGCAATGTCTTTTATCGATGATGTGAAGGGCTTTTTCTTCCTCGACGAAATATCTGTCTTTACCCCGCAGGGCGAATTACGATCACTGCCAGCCAGTTCCACCGTTCTCGATTTTGCTTACGCCATTCACAGTGAACTTGGAAACACCTGTATTGGAGCGAAGGTTGATAAAAAATTGGTTCCAATCGCCCATGTGCTACAAAACGGGCAACAGGTTGAAATCATCACCTCCATGAAGCAGGCACCCAAAGAGGAATGGCTTGGCTATGTCGTAACTACCAGGGCAAAAACAAACATCAAGATGGCTGTCAGGGCTGAAAAAAAGAAATATGCCAGGGCTGGAAAAGAAAAATTGGGTTTATGGTTCGCCCAAATCGGCATTGATTTTACCAATGAAAACATCAAGCGATTTTTAACTGTTAACAATTTTGGAAGTATCATTGATCTTTTTTATGCGGTAACGGTAGGTACAATCGGAATAAAAGATGTTAAGCTTTTCTCAGCATCAATCGTTCGTAATGGCTGGCAAACTTATGTCGACAAGGGCGCCATCAGAGGAAATGGCAAAAGTGACAAGGAAACAGCACAATCATTAACTTCTGCTTCGGATCAAGAGGGTAAATTCATAGGTACAAACTCACATGCCATCGATTACACTGTGGCTCCGTGTTGTAACCCCATTCCGGGTGATGCAGTTATCGGGTTGATGACTTCAGACTATTTGCCCATGCAAATTCATCGGACAAATTGCGTGAAAGCCCAGGAACTGATGACCGTTTACGGAAAAAAAATGGTGACCGTTAACTGGGAAAATAATGAATCTATCTCTTTTGTTGCTGAGATCAAGGTGATCGGCATGGACCGGCAAGGACTGATCAATGAAATTTCACGGATTATCTCAAACGATCTTAATCTCAATATCAAATCGTTTCATGTTGAAGCGCTTAATGGTCTGACAGAAGGAGCGATAGCACTTTATGTTAAAAATACAACGAATTTAAATGATGCCTTAATTAAACTGAACCTGGTAGATGGTATTACGCATGTAACAAGAATTAATTAAAAGAAAAATTTATTCTTATTCGTTCTAAATACTAATAATTGTCTATCTTTATGCCAAATATTAAATCATGATCAAAAAGACTATGGAAGATCTGTTCGAAACCGCGCGAAATTTATTTACTGATTATCTTGAACGGCATGGACACCGTAAGACTCCTGAACGTTATACCATTTTAAAAGAGATATTCGCCACCGAAGGGCATTTTGATATTGAAACCCTTTACATCCGCATGAAAAATCATAAATACAGGGTAAGCAGGGCAACCCTCTATAATACCATTGAACTGTTGCTTGATTGCGGATTGGTGACCAAGCATCAGTTTGGAACCAACTATGCCCAATTTGAAAAATCAACTTTGTTGAAGCAGCACGACCATTTTATTTTTGACGATACCGGCGAAGTTCTTGAATTTTATGATCCAAGGATTGAAGAGGTGAAAGCCCATATTGAGTCAATATTCAATGTGAATATTTCACACTATGCTTTAACGTTTTATGGCAATGCAAAATCCAAGAAGTAAATTCTGATGATGAAGGTTGATGTAATCCTGGGACTTCAGTGGGGGGATGAAGGAAAAGGTAAAATAGTGGATGTTTTCACCCCGCGTTACGATATAACTGCCCGGTTTCAAGGGGGACCAAACGCCGGCCATACGATTATTTTTGGTGGCAAAAAATTTGTTCTTCATACCATTCCATCTGGGATTTTTCATCCGCAAACGTTGAATGTGATTGGAAATGGCGTAATCATTGATCCATTTATCCTTTTTAATGAGATAGATAAACTCAAAGATGCCGGGATGACACCCGAAAAGAACCTGCTTGTTTCGAGACGGGCCCATTTGATACTGCCAACCCATCGTTTGCTTGATGCTGCCCTTGAATCGGAGAAGGGAGCCTCCAAAATCGGATCAACACTAAAAGGAATCGGACCAACCTACACTGATAAATATGGTCGCAACGGAATTCGTGTTGGAAATATTACTGACCCAAATTTCAGGATTCGCTATGAAAAACTGAAAGCAGAGCATCTGTCGGCAGTTGGCCACATGGGATTTGATTATGCTGCCCATCTTTTTGATGGGTTTAATTTTGTCGACTATGAAGCAAAATGGTTCGATTCAATTGAACGACTCCGTGGGTTAAAGATGGTCGACAGTGAAGTTTTTCTGAATAAGAGTCTCGATGAGGGCAAAACAGTGCTTGCAGAAGGCGCTCAGGGAACCATGCTGGATGTTGATTTTGGGTCATATCCTTTTGTAACCTCATCGAATACAATCACAGCTGGAGTATGTTCAGGACTTGGAATATCTCCACATCGGATTGGGAAGATTTATGGCATTTTTAAAGCCTATTGCACCCGGGTGGGAAGCGGTCCGTTTCCTACCGAATTGAATGATCACGATGGAGAGACGATGCGGGTAGGGGGTAATGAGTTCGGATCTACTACCGGTCGTCCACGCCGTTGCGGTTGGCTCGATCTTCCTGCATTAAAGTATTCTGTTATGCTCAATGGGGTTGATAGCCTGATTATGATGAAAGCAGATGTACTGAATGCATTTCCGATGATAAAAGTATGTGACAATTATCAAACTGATGGCGAAATAATTTCAGGATTTCCCTTTGACCTGGCCGATGGCCGGATAGAACCGCAATATCAGGAAATTAAGGGTTGGAATGAACCACTTGACCGATGCCAATCCGTAGATGACATGCCCGTGGCCTTGGGAGATTATGTGAGATTTATCGAGAAAGAGGTAGGATTACCAATTGACATCGTTTCAATTGGTCCCGACAGGCTGCAAACGTTGATGCGGTAAGTTCTGGTTAAAGTTTCCGTTTGACCTCTGTCAATTCATACCCCTCTACAATGTCGCCCACTTTAATGTCGTTGAAGTTTTCGATATTTAAACCGCACTCATAGCCGGTTTGTACCTCTTTAACATCATCTTTGAATCGCTTCAATGAACCGAGCATACCGGTATACACCACAATGCCGTCGCGAATAACCCTGATCTTCGTGTTTCGTGTCACTTTTCCGTCGAGAACCATACATCCGCCAACAGAACCTACTTTGGTGATTTTGAACACATCACGAACCTCGATGTTGCACAGGATCTTCTCTTCGATTTCGGGCGACAGCATCCCTTCAATAGCGGCCTTTATCTCTTCAATGGCCTGATAAATAATGGAATACAATCTGATGTCTATTTGTTCTGCTTCTGCAAGCTTACGGGCGCTGACCGAAGGCCTTACCTGGAAGCCAACGATTACCGCGTTGGAGGCAGAGGCTAACAATACATCCGATTCGGTGATGGCGCCAACTGATTTATGAATCACGTTGACCATTACCTCTTCATTCGAAAGTTTCAGCAGGGAATCTGACAATGCTTCAACTGATCCGTCAACATCGCACTTCACAATAATGTTGAGTTCTTTGAAATCGCCGATGGCTATGCGGCGACCGATTTCATCGAGGGTGATGTGCTTTTGCGTACGTAAACCTTGCTCACGCTGCAATTGTAAACGTTTTGTGGCGATGAGTTTCGACTCCTTTTCATCAGCCATAACATTAAATCCGTCGCCTGCCTGAGGAGCGCCATTCAACCCAAGCATCAGCATTGGCTGCGAAGGTCCGGCCTCTTTGATTGGGAGATTGCGCTCATTGTACATGGCTTTAACCTTTCCATAGGTTGCGCCGGCCAATACGATATCTCCAACCCGCAGTGTTCCGTTTTGAACCAGTAGTTTGGCAACATAGCCACGACCTTTATCCAGGGATGATTCAATGACAGTTCCGGTAGCAAGTCTTGATGGATTGGCTTTCAGGCTGAGCATTTCCGCCTCCAGCAACACCTTTTCCAACAACAATTCAACATTGGTACCAACCTTTGCCGATATCTCCTGCGTTTGGTATTTGCCTCCCCATTCTTCAACCAGAATATTCATTTTTGATAACTCCTCACGCACTTTTTCGGGTTGTGAGTTGGCTTTGTCCATTTTATTGAAGGCAAAAACAATGGGAACTCCCGCTGCGAGGGCATGATTAATCGCTTCACGGGTTTGAGGCATCACGTTTTCATCGGCGGCGATAACGATGATGGCAACATCAGTCACACTGGCTCCGCGGGCACGCATGGCTGTGAAAGCTTCATGACCAGGGGTGTCAAGGAATGTGATCTTTTTCCCGTCTTCGCGCATCACCTCATATGCTCCGATATGTTGGGTTATACCTCCTGCTTCACCGGCTACCACATTTGTGCTGCGGATAAAGTCAAGAAGTTTGGTCTTGCCATGGTCAACGTGCCCCATCACCGTCACAATGGGAGGGCGATCGGTTAAATCTTCCGGTTTGTCGGGTTCATTTTGCTTAATAGCCTCCTGAACTTCAACGCTAACAAATTCAACTTTAAAGCCGAATTCTTCTGCAACAAGTGTTAGTGTTTCTGCATCAAGCCGCTGGTTGATCGATACAAACATACCGAGCGACATGCAAGTTGAAATTACATCTGTAACAGGAACGCTTAACATCGAGGCAAGTTCGTTTGCCGTCACAAATTCAGTGACTTTAATAAGGCGCTTTCCTTCCTCCATGCGTTCCTGCTCCTGGTGTATCTGGTGGCTCACAGCATCCCGTTTAGCTTTACGGTATTTTGATGCTTTCGATTTTCCGGAAGGACTTAATCGTGCTAAAGTTTCTTTGATTTGCTTTTCAATGTCTTCCGAAGTGACTTCAGGTTTTTGTACCTCTTTGTGGAATTTTTTGTCTTTTGCAAGGGTTGGTTTGTGCAACGCCGGGCGCGGGATATCCGTACTCGCCGTTGTGGAAACTGTTCCTTCTTCCCCTTGTCGCTTGATGCGTTTGCGCTTCTTTTTCTTTGATTTCAGGGTTTCATCGGAGGATGAGGCAACAGGTTGATGCTTTTTTTTCTCAACTTTCTTTGGCTCAGGCAAAACAATAGAACCCAAAATGGTAGGTCCTTCAAGTTTTATACGCTCTGTAGGGAGAAAATTGGACTCCTGAACAGGTTCTTCCACCTTCTTAATTACAGGCTCCACTATTACCGGTTCAGGTTCCGGTATTGAAACTACCGGAGTTTCCGGAACAGATTCTGCCACAACCGCCTCTTGCTGAGGTGGGGGGGGGGCAATTTCTTCGGGTTCGGCAGGCTCCTGCTTTAATTTGATTTTTTTCGATAATTTTTTATCAAAAACACCAAGATCCATCTTCCCAACGATCTTTAAATCATTGAATGGTTTGATTTCGGGTTCAATTACTTGTGGCTGTATTGGTTCAGCCGGAACTTCAACAGGCGATGGAACCGGTTGTGGTTCAATCACCGGAGCAGGTTCCTGGGGAGCTACCTCCACTAATTCAGGAACTTCAACAATTACAGGTGGTGATTCAACAATGGTTATTTCAGGCTGAACCGGCTCCGGAACCACTACGGGTGGTTCTTCTACTACTACGGCAGGCTCTGGTTTTTTCTCTTCAATAATGGGAACAACCGGCTTTGGTTGTTCAGGTGCAGGTGCAACCTGGGGCTTTTTCTCCTCCGGAACAACCTCTTTTATGGGTTGCTCCTTGGGCTTTCTGACAGTGTCGAACTGCTTTTTCTCGAAATCCATGGAGACGTTTTTAATGAACAAGTCATCAAGTTCCTTTTCACGGTCCTTGAATGCTGTTTTTTTGTCTTCGATGGTGATCGTTTCATGCGCAGTAAATTGCAGCCCAATCTTTTTCGCCTCTTCTTTGACGTGTTTTTCCGACGCGAACTCTTTCATCAGAAGATTGTACATTTCCTGAGATAATTTCGCATTGGGATCCATATCCATTGGGAATCCCTTTTTAATCAGGAAATCCACAACGGTTTTGATGCCGATGTTAAATTCCCTTGCCGCTTTGCTTAACCTGGTAGTTGTTATACCTTCACTCATTCAGCAAAATTATGGTTTTTTATTCAAATTCCGCGCTTAAAATGCGGACAACTTCGTTGATCGTCTCTTCTTCAAGATCGGTACGTCGCACCAATTCTGCAACATCCATATCCAAAACACTCTTGGCGGTGTCGCAACCGATTGTTTTCAATTCATCGATGATCCACTGATCGATTTCATCGGAAAACTCCTGTATGTCAACATCTTCATTGTCAACATCGGTGTCGCGGTACACGTCAATTTCGTAACCGGTGAGTTTTCCAGCTAACTTGATGTTAAATCCTCCTTTTCCGATAGCCAGCGAAACCTGGTCGGGCTTCATGTAAACATCTGCCCTTTTTTCTGCTTCAATAATAACGATTGAAGAGACTTTCGCAGGGCTTAGTGCCCTTTGTATAAACAATGAAGGATTTGTTGTATAATTGATTACATCAATATTTTCGTTTTTTAACTCCCGAACGATCCCATGAATGCGGCTTCCCTTCATACCAACACATGCACCAACCGGATCGATGCGGTCATCATATGATTCCACTGCTATTTTTGCACGTTCACCGGGAACCCGCACAATTTTTTTAATATTGATCAGCCCGTCATACACTTCAGGAACTTCTGATTCAAACAAACGTTCCAGGAATGATTCTGACGTACGGGAGAGGATGATGATCGGATTATTGTTTTTCATCTCCACTTTTGAGACGACAGCGCGGATGGTGTCACCTTTTCGATAAAAATCGGATGGAATTTGTTCTGATTTTGGAAGAATAAGTTCAATATTCTCATCATCCATGACCAGAATTTCCTTTTTCCACACCTGGTAAACCTCGCCCGCGATGATCTCACCAATCTTTTCTCTGTATTTGGTGTATATGTTGTTTTTTTCGTATTCCTGGATCTTGGAGATCAGGTTCTGGCGGATTGCAAGAATTTCGCGACGCCCAAAGCTCCCCAATTTAATCTCTTCCGACAATTCTTCACCAACTTCAAAATCTGGTTCTACCTTGATCGCTTCTGAAAGAGGAACCTGCATGTTTTCGTCTTCCACATCTTCGTCCTCCACGATGGTACGGGATCGGAAGATTTCAAGGTCTCCTTTATCAATGTTTACAATGATGTCAAAATTGTCGGCCGACCCAAACCTTTTCGTCAGCATATGCTTGAATACATCTTCCAGGATGCGCATCATGGTTTCCCTGTCGATGTTTTTGAATTCTTTGAATTCCGAAAAGGTTTCGACTAAATTCAGATGTTCCATTGTTTGATAATTCTACTGTTTAAATGTTATTACTTCTTTAGCTGATTTTATATCGTTGAAATATAATGATATAATTTTGTTTTCAAGTTCTTTTTTTGGTTTTTTCACCGGTGTTGTCTCCAGGTCAAACCCATCTTCTCTTACAGATTGCAATACCCCCGTGATTTTATCTCCTGTTTTTGTGACCACATCCATTGCCTTACCTATGTTTTTTTTATATTGGCGGGCCAGTTTCAAAGGGCGGTCGGCTCCCGCCGAGGAGACAGTCAGGTCAAAATCTTCCGTATCACGATCGAGAGATTCACTTAGAAAATGGTTTATCTCCCGGCAATTCTCTATGGTAACACCATGGTCACCATCAATGAAAACGGAAATATGATTACCTGTCTTCACAACTGCATCAACCAGAAATATCTCTTTCCCTTTCAGATATGCTTCAACCAGGTTCTTAATTTTCGCTTCTGTGATCATAGATTATTAATAAAGAAGGGGACTCACTGTCCCCCGCTTCGTGCTCAATTAAATCGGGTGCAAAGATACGCATTATTTAATGAATGCCAAATCTTTCTTAATCTTTTCCCCTTGAATGGTAAAAATCACGGATCAATCACAGTTTCCGGTGGAGTTTTAATGTCTCAGATTTCAGATTAACACCAAAACAATAAACCCTGTAATCGTTTCAATTACAGGGTTTATTGTTTAAACTCCGTTGACCCACCAGGATTCGAACCTAGACCGAGTGAACCAAAATCACTCGTGCTACCTTTACACCATGGGTCAAGTTAATTACGAATTACGAATTACGAATTACGAATTACGTTATTGTAATTTGCGGGTGCAAAGGTAGAAATTATTTTCTTTTGACTTTAACAGATGGCGAAAAAAAATACTGTTCACTTTTTGCGGGTAAATTTGTACTTTCGCAGGATATTACCAGTTAAACAATTTTATATGAAGAATTTCCGGAAGCTGAACAACATTTTTGGTTGGGTCACTTTTATCATTGCATCAACGGTTTACCTCTTAACTATTGAACCGACAGCAAGTTGGTGGGATTGTGGGGAGTATATTGCCACTGCTTTTAAACTTCAGGTAGGGCACCCTCCGGGAGCTCCATTATTTCAAATGCTGGGCCGGTTTTTCTCGCTTTTTGCTTTTGGAGATGTTTCACAGGTGGCCATGATGGTGAATGTGATGTCGGGGCTTTCGAGTGGATTTACCATTCTTTTCCTTTTTTGGAGCATTGTACTTTTTGCCAAAAAAATTGTGGCACCCAAGGGAGAAATGACAAATGTTCAAATGTTTACGGTTTTTGCCGCTGCATTTATCGGGGCAATGGCCTATACCTTCAGCGATACATTTTGGTTTTCGGCAGTGGAAGGCGAAGTTTATGCGATGTCTTCTTTTTTTACGGCAATTTCCTTCTGGGCTATTCTTAAATGGGAGGATGTGGCCGATGAAAAGCACTCATACCGCTGGCTCGTTTTAATTGCATTCCTGATGGGGCTTGCAATTGGCGTTCACTTGCTTAACCTTCTGGTTATCCCGGGAACCTGCATGGTTTATTACTACAAGAAATATCCGAAACATACAAAGGTTGGCATGTTATTGACTTTTATCCTGTCAATTCTGATCCTCGCGTTTGTTATGTTTCTCATTATCCCCGGAATGGTTCAGTTATCCGGTAAATTTGAACTGATCTTCGTGAACGGGTTCGGCATGCCCTTTAACACCGGCACCATGATCTATTTTATACTCCTCATCGCATTAATTGTGTGGGGTTTGCATGTGACCCGTAAAAAGGGAAAAACAGTATTGAACACCATCATTTTATCTTTTGCATTCATCCTTATTGGTTATTCTTCCTTTATTATGCTGGTTATCCGCGCAAATGCCGATACCCCCATCAATGAAAATGCACCTAAGGATGCTGTGAGCCTTCTTTCATATCTTAATCGGGAGCAATATGGCGACTTCCCAATTGCCTATGGTCAATATTACAACGCTCCCATCATTGATTATGCTGACGGAAATCCCGTATATCAAAAGGATGAAAAATCGGGGAAATACATCATCATCGATAGCAGAAAGGGTACAAAGCCGGTTTGGGATCCAAAGTTTACCACGCTCTTCCCACGGATGTGGAGTAACCAGCGCAGAGGATCAGCCGATTTTTATAAAAAATGGGGGGGCGAAGGAATTCCCATCGAAGTAACCTCTCCTGATGGTGAACCGGAAATATTGAACCGGCCAACTTTTGGAGAGAATCTGAAATATTTTTTCTCCTACCAGATCGGGCACATGTATATCCGTTACTTCATGTGGAACTTTGCCGGACGGCAAAATGATGTCCAGGGATTCGGCGGAGTAGAAGATGGCAACTGGATTAGCGGAATTCCTGTTCTTGACAAAATGCGGCTTGGCCATGATCAAACCAATTTACCTGACAGTAAGAAAAACAGGGCGGCCAATAAATATTACTTTTTGCCTTTGATTCTCGGCCTCATTGGTTTCTTTTTTCAAATAGGAAAAGATGGTAAAGGAACCATGATCATCTCACTGTTGTTTATCATGACCGGATTAGCAATTTTAGTTTACCTGAACCAGCAACCCTATGAGCCGCGTGAACGAGATTATGCCTACGCGGCATCCTTCTATGCTTTTTCCATATGGATTGGCTTGGGGATTATTCCACTGGTCAACTTTTTGAAAAAGAAATTATCCGAAAATGTGGCAGTTGTCATTGTTTTTGCCGTGTGCTTGCTACTCGTACCTGGTATTATGGCCAAAGAAAACTGGGATGACCACGACCGTTCCGGTAAATATGCCTGCCGCGATTTTGCTGCCAATTATCTCAATTCTTGCGACCCACAGGGAATCCTATTTACCAATGGCGACAACGATACCTTTCCCCTGTGGTACGATCAGGAAGTAGAAGGAATTGGAACCGATGTGCGGGTAGTCAATCTGATGCTTGCCTCGGGTCCCTGGTACATCAACCAATTGTACAAAAAAGCCTACAATTCCGATCCCATTCCATTGGCCTTGTCACAGGAGCAATACCGGCAAGGCACCAATGACATTCTTCCCTTTTATGATATCGGTTTCAGGGGGTATGTTGAACTGAAAGATATGATCGATTTCATTAAAAGTGACGATCCCAAATCATTCCTGACCCTTCAGAATGGGGATAAGATGAAATTTTTCCCGTCAAAAAAAGTAAAGATTACCGTTGATTCAGCGGCCTGCGTTAAATACGGGATCGTTCCCAAACACCTTCATGGAAAAATGGTCGACTCTATTTGCTGGACTATCCGATCGAATCAACTCTATAAAAATGACCTGATGCTGCTTGATCTGCTCGCTTCCAACCAATGGAAACGTCCTTTATATTTTGCAGCCCCATCCAGTGTGAACCACTGTGTTGCAATCGACTCTTTTTGCCTCGTTCAAGGCTGGGTATATAAATTCATGCCGGTAAAAGCTGATCCGAATGATTACATCCAGGGGATGGGCGGGGTTGATGCACGTACATCATATGACATAATGAAAGACAAATGCGCCTGGGGAAATCTGAACGATCCCAAGGTTTATGTTGATCCTGAAAGCCTGAATAATTCGGTTCGGCCAAAGACCAATTTAATGAGGGTTGCCCAATCGTTGCTCGCAGAAGGCAAGAAAAAAGAGGCGATTGAAATGCTTGACGTTTATGTGAAGTATTTTCCCGACTCCAAGGTGCCATTTGATATGTATATGCTTCCATATGCCGAAATTTATTACAAAGCCGGTGCACCGGAAAAGGCAAACAAGTTGATTGAGCGTGTTGCTGAAATCTGCAGCCAAAACCTCGACTATTATTACGCCTTTTCTCCAGGTTACACACAGTATTTTGAGCAGGATGTACAAACTGCCCTGGGAATAATCAAACGAATGTCGATGATTGCCTCCGAAAATCATCAGCCAAAACTCGCCGCTAAAATCGATACCCTGTTCAATATGAAAATTAAGGGGTTTAATTAAATCGTAAATCGTAAATCGTAAATCGTAAATTAAGAATAGCCCTTCTCCCTATGTCAACCTTGTTCATTGTTTGGAATCCAAGTCCGGAAATTTTTGAAATTGGCGGTTATGCTGTCAGGTGGTATGGGCTTTTCTTTGCTCTCTCATTCTTTTTTGGTTATCTGATCATGCAGAAGTTTTTTAATAAGGAGAAGGTTCCGATTAAACTGCTGGATGAACTTACTACCTACATGATTGTTGGAACGATTGTCGGAGCCCGGCTGGGTCATGTGTTTTTTTATGAGCCGGCCTGGTATCTGGCACATCCATGGAAGATTTTGCAGGTTTGGGAGGGTGGATTAGCCAGTCACGGCGCAGGTATTGGTATTATCTCATCAATTCTGGTTTTCTCCTACGTGCGCAAAAAGCCATTTCTTTGGGTTATGGATCGCATTGTCATTGTTGTTGCATTGGCCGGTTTTCTTATTCGCATGGGTAACCTGATGAACTCTGAGATTTATGGTTTGCCAACTACATTGCCATGGGGGTTTGAATTTATCAGGTCAACCACTCCCTCCGATGGTCTGGTTCCACGGCATCCTACCCAGATATATGAAGGATTGTGCTACCTGGCTATCTTTTTTTACTTGTGGCGTTATTATTACAAAAAAAACGGGAAACCTGCCTTGGGCTTTTTATTTGGCATGTTCATGATTCTGGTTTTTGGGATGCGTTTCCTGATAGAATTCATCAAAGAACCACAGGTAGGCTTTGAACAGGGGCTCTATCTGAATATGGGCCAGATGTTGTCGGTTCCCTTTGTCATTGCCGGGCTAACTTTTGTTTACCTCTCTTTCAAAAAGAGCTAACCACCTGCCCTGGCGACATCTTTTATCTGCTCCTCCAAATCTTTATAATTATTCCGGATGACCATTCCTGGGAAATTTTTCGACATTTCAATAGCATACAGCAAATCAAAGTTGGTTTGTTCCATTGAAAAATAGATTTTTTTGTTCATCAGGTATTGTGAAAGATACTCTTGTTCAGTTTGACCAGGCGTGGGAATGAAAATTGCCCTTTTCCCTAAAGTAACCATATCCATAATGCTGGAATAGCCCGATCTGCATATCACAAGGGCCGACTTCAGAATCAACTCGTGCAATTTAGGTGAATCGAGGTGCGCAAAAACATGGATTCGGTTGTCAAGCACATATGCTTCTTCCGATTCGGGCATACCCCGAACCATTGCGACCTGCATGTTGACGTTGACAAGTTGCATCAGAATTTTTTCCTCCAGAATAGTCCTCTGTGGCTCTGGCCCCGACAGCATGATCAACAAATCAAAGTCAGGTTGAACATAGTCGGCATAAGGATTCACAGGCTTTGAAAACCGTGAAAGAATACCAATGTAATGCGCATTATCCGGCATCTTCACAGGGTGAGACAAGGCGCCAGCGAGACCACGGTGAGGCTCAAAATCAGGGATCCAACAGGATTTGTATTTATGAATGAACCAATAATTTATCCTGTTGAGAAGTCCTTGTATGGGCTTTAGTCGCCCCGGAACCTGGATAATTAACTGGTGGGTGATAAATGTAGCAGGAATCTCCTCATGCCAGCATCCAAATCTGTTGTCTGAAATAATCAGGGTCGGTTTCACCTCTGACGCGATTCTTTTTAGTGCCCGATGTTCGCGCCAAATCCCAAAAAGAAACCTTGGCATAAGCCTGAACATTTTAAGGGCGACCCAACTGTTTTTGGGATAACTGATTTGTGTTCCCGGAAAATCGATGACCATAACTTCCGGATATTCAATTCTGATGAATTCCATCGGGCGGCCGCTTGCAGCAACCACTACCTCAAAACCAAGTTCCAGAAGCTTTGAAATTACCGGAACACAACGGGTTGCATGGCCGATACCCCAATCTAACGGACAAACGAGCGCTTTTCCTCTTAATGCCATGGTTGTGGACACTTATTTAGATCAAATTTATACTAAATGTGAGAGGTTTGTTCAAAAAGTTATTCACAGTGCTTTACCTTTTATGAACGAACACGATTAAGCACTAAAATCCCATGCGATGAACCCTGATTTCCTGAGTAAGTAGAGGCAGAGAGAAGCATAAAAATGTGTTAATAGTATGAGTGAAGATAAATTGGTTTACCAGATCGGGCTGACCCTGATACCGGGAGTAGGTGATATCCTTGGGCGAAAACTGGTCGCCTTATGCGGCAGTGCTGAAGCAGTTTTCAGAGAACCCAGGCGCCACCTGAAAAACTTGTCGAGGATTGGCGACCTGCTGGCTCAGGCTGCAGGAAATAGCGAGATATTGCAAAGGGCTGAAAAAGAGGTGCAATTTATGGAACGATACCATATTACGCCACTTTTTTTTCAGGACAAAGGGTATCCCCATCGTCTGAAACATTGCCTTGACAGCCCAATTCTTCTGTTTTACAAAGGCACCGCCGATTTGAATTCGAACCATATAGTTGGAATAGTCGGAACGCGAAAAGCCACTGAATACGGGAAAAGCGTAACCCATGAATTGGTTGCAGGTCTCGTTCAGCAACAAGTTTTAGTTGTGAGTGGCCTGGCTTATGGCATCGACAGTTGCGCTCATCGTTTTTCACTTGATCATGGGCTAAGCACGATAGGGGTTCTCGGACATGGTCTGGATACTGTTTATCCTTGGCTGCATCGCTCCCTGGCTGAGAAGATGCTTACTCAGGGAGGGCTCATTACAGAATTTTTAAGCAAGACCAAGCCTGACCGCTCCAATTTCCCGAAAAGAAACAGAATCATTGCAGGATTGTGTGATGCAGTTATCGTAGTAGAAGCTGGCAGGAAAGGGGGAGCGCTCATAACCGCCGACATCGCCAATTCTTACAACAGGGATGTTTTTGCGGTACCCGGAAGAATTTCTGATCCGTTTTCTGACGGAACCAACTATCTGATCCGGACAAATCGGGCCGCTTTAATTCAAAAAGCCGATGACATTGCCTATCTCATGGGATGGAAAG
>DYQT01000379.1 GCA_020719165.1 Draconibacterium orientale
ATTCAGATCCGGAAATTCAAACAAATCGAGAGAAAACAGAAAACCTATGTCCTCAGCCGGAAAACCATTGATGCCCTTGAAGCCATTTCAGAAACCTATGGCATGCCCCGGGATGCCCTGGTTGAATATTCCGTGCAAAAGCTTGGATCCATTATCAGTTCTGAAAAACTCAAACATAAAAAGGGTGTTGAAATCGATGGTTAATTATAGCAAATAAAAATAATAAATTCAAATATTTATATTGAAAAACACCTCTGTTTTGATGTATGATATTTTTTGGATTCAAAGCAAAAAGACAGACACCAAAACAGAGGCTTTATGAATAATAAAAATATCAGACGAATCGTGGTAAGGCAATTAAAAATCAACCACCCCTATTGGAAAAAATTGACCAGGAAAACAAAAAAAGAGTTGGCCAGGCAGGTCCTGGCTGAGGTCATAAGCAACTATGATTATGATCAGGTTTTAGATGTCCCCATTGAAGAGCTTACCGGGATTGCTGATCAAAGCCCGCCGACAGGCATCCGCAATCTTACACAAATGGCCGAATACATAGACAATTTTTATCAGGACAATCTGTTTGATTTTGATGCGGCCAAAAAGCCTTATGCTGAAATTTATGATGAGGAACTGCGATTCATTGATCAGCTTTTGGACAATTCAATCATAAACTCTCTTATCGCACCAGAGGGATATTCAGCAGTCCACCGGTTCATTCAGCCCTATCAGCTGTTCCGGATGGAGCTTTTGAAGATCATAAAGTACCCTGAGATCAGTTACCGCAAATTTTGCACGGATGATTATTTTGGACGGGACTGCAAGCAGAATCGACGGTTTGTCCGGCTGTCTTTGAGCAATAAAGATCAGGTCCACCATACGGAATTGTGCCACTTCAGAGCCGGTTTGTCTTTCAAACAGGCGATGAATCTTTTGCTGTATTTTCTTCATCATTTTTACAAATCCGGATGCCTTAAACAAACGGTAATCCATGGGATTGATTCTTCCGAGCTTCCAGTTGAGATAACCTTCCCGTTGTGCACTGTGACGATCAACGGCAAAAAGATACGCATCTATTCCGACCTGGACTGTGATTGTGGAACACGCCGGAACAAAAGGGATAAATCACATTATGTGGTGGGCTATCGTTTGCACACGTTAACTGCCATCAATCCCTCAACCGGTCACTCATTTCCACTGGTATCCATCGTTGGCGCGGCAAATCATCATGACAGACTTTTTCTGAAACCATTGATCAAGCTTGCCCGGGCTCTGGGTATCGATGTAAAACTGATAACCGCGGATCAGGCTTATCATGACAGTGATGGATCGGTTTTTCAGGAAACAGGGGTTTATGTGACAGCACCGCCGTCTGAAAAGGCAACAATTCCTGAAAATGTTTTGACATCCCCGGTTCGTGTTTTCTGTCATAGCTTTTGTGAGACTCCGATGAAGCGCCTGGAATCATCGGAAAAAGGACATGAATTCGGATGTGCGGCAGAATCCGAAGAATGTTCATTTGAATCAGGATGTCCCAAATCAAGAGTGATCGATTTTGATAGCGGCTGTTTTCAGCCAATGCCGATCTTTCATGAGATATCAAAACAGGCGATTGAAATTCGGAAAAATTGCGAGCGGCCGTTCAATCTTATGAAAAAGCGTGAGGGCCTTGAGCAAACAAGGGTCAGAAGTCAGCATGGTGTGGTTGTCCGGTCGACTTTTACAACCATCGCAACATTATTGATTGAAATGGCCGGGATGAGACGAAAACTTTTAAAGAAAAACACTGGACAACGGGAGTTATTTGCTGCCACAGGATAAATTCAATATACAGCGAATAGAGATGTTTTTCATGGTCTGATTGAATCAGACTGCCCGGGTATTGCCTGAATTATATACAGGACCGAATAGTGATGATACTCACACCGGTCGAAAACACAGAATCGGGCAAACACAGGCAGTTTAAAAAACAGGA
>DYQT01000129.1 GCA_020719165.1 Draconibacterium orientale
CTGAACTGTATTGGTTCAGCAACATCCGGTTCTGGTCCCTGTTGAGTGCTGCAATGTAAACATACTTTTGGTCGGGGCTCCATGTAATGTTGGTCAGGTACTCAATTCGGGATGCCGGATCCTGTTCTTCTGCCGAATCAGTCTGGAGGAAGATTGTTTTCCCGGATTCCAGTGAGTATAAACCCACTGTAACTTTATGGCTGGTCATTCCTGCCATCGGGTATTTGGTGGGATTGACTGTGGCAATGCGCGTCGTAATATCAACCAGTGGATAATCGGCTACCATGGTTTCATCCATGCGGTAAAAAGCCAGGTTTTTTCCATCCGGCGACCAAAAGGTGCCTTTATCAATCCCAAATTCGTTGCGGTGCACCCTGTTTGACCCATAAACAATTCCTGGATTATTTTCCGCGGTGATGGCGATTTCTCTACCATCCCCTGATATGTAAAGGTTGTTGTCGAGTGTGAAAGCAATATTTTTTCCCGAATAATCAATATCGGTGTTTTCTGCTTTCTCCCTCCAAGAATTTTCTTTTGTGACGGTGTTACGCATAATGTCACAATGAAATAGTTTGTTGCCGTTTGTAAAATAAAACAGATCTGCTGTAAGAAAGGTGATCGCAGGAAAACGCTTCAATGTATCCTGCTTGTTGTATTTCAGAATTGCATTCAAGTCATGGAGTCTGACAAGTGTATCATGAAAGGTTTTTGATGGAGAACCCTGTACCAGGCTGTTTTTGGCTACATACACGAATCTTTCGGTTCCGGGCAGCCATTGCAGCTGATTCAGGTTTGCTGCATTGAGTTTCGGATTCATGTAGCTGGCATCTTCAACAGTGAGTAATTTAGTTTGAGCCTGGGTGTTGAATGCGAGCAGGAACAAGAACGGAAGAAGATTGATAAGTTTTGACATGACAATTGAATTTTCGATTTTGATTTTGATTTTGATTTTCGATTGACCTGCTATCGCGTTGCTGCAATCGTTGTAATAAGCTTAGGGTCAGACTCAATTCCATTGCCAACCACGATTAAATCAGCCCCGGCAGAAAAAGCTGCCTTGGCCATGGATGGACTGGTGATTCCGCCGCCAATAATCAAAGGAATTCCAATGGATTCCTTTACTTTGGATATCATAGAAACAGGTACCGGGTTTGTTGCTCCGCTGCCGGCATCCATATAGATCAGTTTCATGCCAAGCATTTCACCCGCCATTGCGGTACAAACGGCAATCTCATCTTTATGTGCCGGGATCGGGGTTGTATTGCTCATATAGGTTACAGCAGTTGTTCGCCCGCTTTCGATCAGCATGTACCCTGTTGAAAGAATTTCGAGACGACTCGCCTTCAGATAGGGAGCCGAAATCACATGCCGGCCAATCAGCATATCGGGATTTCTGCCCGAAATGAGCGATAAAAGGAGGATACCATCTGCTTTGTTGCTCAACTGCATGTTGTTTCCGGGGAACAGTACGATTGGGATATTGGAGTTTTCCCTGATAAAGGTGATCAGCAGCGCCTGATGATCATGCAACAGTAAGCTGCCTCCCAAAAAGAAATAATCAACGCCCGAATTCACCGCCAGTTTCACAACCTCAGCCAACGACTCAAGTGTATATTTGTCGGGATCGATCAGTACGGCAAATTTTTTTCTACCCGACAGGGTGTCCGTCAGCAGTGTTTGATACAGGTTCATAAAATTGATTTAAAATACTGCTTTAGCAATCTGACGAATATTTTCAGAAATTCCGACCGAAAAGTAGTGAACTACGGGCACACCGAATCTGATGAGTTCCTCCGATTGTTTAATTCCCCATTCCACCCCGACTTTAAAGGCATCTTCATTGTTTTTGCAACCCATTATCTTCTTTACCAGTTCATCAGGTATATCGATGTTGAAAATCTGAGGCAGAACGTTGATCTCCCTGATGGTGCAAATCGGTTTAAGACCGGGTATTACCGGCACGGTAATGCCTTCATTGCGGCATAAATTTACAAAGTCAAAGTATTTCTGGTTATCATAAAACATTTGCGTGATGATGTATTCTGCTCCGGCATCAACCTTGGCTTTAAGGTATTTCATGTCGTAGGCCAGGTTGGGCGATTCAATGTGTTTTTCGGGATACCCGGCCACTCCGACACAAAAATTCGTACTGAAGGTATTTTGTAATTCATCATCCAGGTACTTACCTTTATTCATGTCGGTAATCTGGGCCACGAGTGAGCTGGCATAAGCATGCCCGTTTTTTTCCGGGGTGAATAATCGCTGATTTTTGGGAGCATCACCACGCAGAGCCAGGATATTGTCGATTCCCAGGTAATGAAAATCAATAAGGGCATATTCTGTCTCTTCTTTCGTAAATCCACCGCAAATAATATGTGGAACAACCTCTACATCAGGGTATTTATATTTTATTGCCGCAGAAATGGCAACTGTTCCGGGTCGTTTTCTGATAGTTTTTTTCTCCAGAAGACCATTTTCATGTTTTTTATAAACAACCTCCTCCTGGTGATAGGTTACGTTGATAAAGGAGGGCTTGTATTCAAGCAATGGGTCGATGGTACGGTAAATGCCATTGATGTTGTGCCCCCTGAGCGGGGGAAGCAACTCAAACGAAAACAGCGTCTTTTCAGCTTTATTGATCAGGTCTATTACTTTCATTGTTAATAATTCAAATTAGTGTTCAGTAATTTTTCAGTTTGCTCAAAACTAAAGTTTTTTCTCTTTGCATAATCAATAATTTGATCTTTGCTGATTCGGCCAAGGTTGAAATATTGGGCGAGAGGGTGAGAAAAGTAAAATCCGCTTACCGATGCTCCCGGGTACATGGCATAGTTCTCGGTGAGTTGGATGTCGAGTTTTTTATCAGCTTCGAGCAGGTCGAAGAGGGTTCGCTTTTCGGAATGTTCCGGGCAGGCAGGATAACCTGGGGCAGGTCGTATTCCCTGGTATTCTTCCCGAATCATGGCAAACACATCGAGTTGTTCCTCTTTTGCGTATCCCCAGAACTCCTTTCTGACACGATGGTGCATCAATTCGGCAAATGCTTCAGCCAGCCTGTCGGCCAGCACTTTGACCAAAATGGCTTGGTAATCATCAAGTTCCTGCTCGAATCGTGCAACCCATTCTTCAACACCCAGTCCGGCTGTAACAGCAAAGCCCCCCATGTAATCCACAATTCCCGATTCCTTTGGGGCAATAAAATCGGCGAGACACAGATTTGGTTGTCCGGAATCCTTCAATTGCTGGTTTCGGAGAAAACGGAAAGTTGTTTGAACCGTTGAACAGGTTTCATCGGTATATACCTCAATGTCGTCGCCGATGGAATTGCATGGGTATAAACCAACCACCCCGCGGGCTATCAGCATGTTCTTGCTGGTAATCTCATTCAGGAGCCGCTGTGCATCGTTGAATAACCTTGTTGCTTCGATGCCCTTTACAGGATCGGTGAGAATGGCCGGGTATTTCCCATTCATTTTCCAGGCATGGAAAAAAAAGGTCCAGTCAATATATCTGGCGATCTCATTCAGCGGGTAGTCGAAAAAAACTTTGTTTCCGATAAACTGGGGTCTGTAAATCGAGGCATTTTCCCAGCTGATGTTCAATTTGTTTTTTCGGGCGGCAGGCAACGATATATAGGAATAATTGGCTTTTTTGTCGTAGGTATTGCGAATCCCCTCGTATCTCTTTTTAATGGAGTTGGTAAAATCGGGTTTTATTTCTGCCGAAAGAAGGTTTGATACCACTCCAACTGCTTTTGAAGCATCTTTAACATGAACCACGCAATGGGAGTAATGTGGCTCAATTTTAACTGCTGTATGAATATCAGAGGTGGTAGCCCCTCCAATAAGAAAGGGTATGGTAAATTTCAGACGTTCCATCTCTTTGGCTACATGCACCATCTCTTCCAGTGAAGGAGTGATAAGGCCACTGAGCCCCAATACATCAACGTTGTGTTCTTTTGCCGCCGCAAGAATCTTGTCGGCGGGAATCATAACCCCAAGGTCGATCACCTCATAATTATTGCAGGCGAGCACGACACCCACTATGTTTTTACCAATGTCGTGCACATCACCTTTAACAGTTGCCAGCAGCACCTTCCCATTGTTTCTGGGCGATCCCTTCAATTCCGCCTTCTCCGCTTCCAGGCGCGGGGTAAGCTTCGATACCGCCTTTTTCATCACCCGGGCACTCTTGACTACCTGAGGAAGGAACATCTTCCCACTTCCAAAAAGATCGCCTACCTGATTCATCCCGTCCATCAGAGGTCCTTCGATGATCTTCAAAGCCATTTCAAACAATGGCATGGCCTCTTCAATATCGCGGTCAATAAATTCATCATTGCCTTTAACCAGCGAATATCGGATCCGCTCCACCACCGGAAGTGACCTCCATTCGGCCTCGGTTTCCTCTTTTTTTCCGGAAACAGTTACCTGGTCAGCATAGGCAAGCAGCCTTTCAGTGCCATCTTTTCGACGGTTGAGGATTACATCCTCTGCCAGTTTCAGGAGCATCTTGGGAATGTCGTCATAAACCGGAAGCGCTCCTGCGTTCACAATTCCCATGTCGAGCCCCGCCTTGATGGCGTGAAAAAGGAAGGCCGAGTGCATCGCCTCGCGAAGCGGATCGTTGCCGCGAAAGGAAAAAGAGAGGTTGCTGATTCCCCCGCTGACACGGGCATATGGAAGGTTTTCCTTGATCCACCTGACGGCGTTCAGAAATTCCACGGCATAGTTTGCGTGTTCGTCAATACCGGTGGCGACCGTTAATATATTTGGGTCAAAAATGATGTCTTCGGGAGGGAAACCGAGTTCCTTCGTCAAAATGCGGTATGCACGGGAAGTGATCGCGATACGACGGTCGAGTGTTGTGGCCTGCCCGTTTTCATCAAATGCCATGATCACCGTGGCAGCTCCGAATTTTCGCAGAATGGCGGCATGTTCCCTGAAGGTATCTTCGCCCTCCTTCAGGCTGATGGAGTTAACAATTGGTTTTCCCTGAATGCATTTGAGCCCTGCATGGATTACGGAAAATTTAGAGGAATCAATCATGATGGGAACCTTGGCCACATCGGGGTCGGAGGCCACCATGTTGAGAAAGTTCACCATGGCTTTTTCCGCATCGAGCATGGCCTCATCCATGCTGATGTCGATGACCTGGGCACCGCTTTCTACCTGCTGACGCGCGACAGAAAGGGCTTCCTCGTATTTTTCCTCTTTGATCAGCCGGGCAAATTTTCTGGAACCACTCACATTGGTACGTTCCCCGATGTTGATGAAATTGCTCCCACTGAATATGACAAGCGGCTCCAGTCCGCTCAACCTTAATTCGTGGGTTCTTTCAGGGATTTGCCTTACAGCAGCCTCTTTGGCCAGCTGAACAAAACCCCGTATGTGATCGGGGTTTGTACCGCAACATCCGCCAACCAGGTTTACAAACCGGTTGTCAAGAAAATCTTTGATATACCCTGCCATTTCAACCGGCGACTGATCGTATTCACCGAACTGATTGGGTAATCCGGCATTCGGATAGGCGATAATCGGAAATGGTGCTTTTAAGGAGAGTTCTTCAAGGTAAGGCCTCAATTCAGCCGCCCCCAATGAGCAGTTTAATCCAATTGCAAACAGGTTAAAATGTATAATGGAATAGAGAAATGCTTCGAGTGTTTGTCCCGACAGGGTGCGTCCGCTGTTGTCGGAGATGGTAACGCTGGCAATGACCGGAATGTTTGGTTCAGGTTCAATGTTCAAGGTTCCGGGTTTCAGTTTTTTCCTGTCCGAAATTTCATCGAATACAGCAATCAGGGCCGCTTTCGCATTGAGTGTGTCGAAAATTGTTTCTACCATCAGAAGGTCGGCTCCGCCATCGAGCAGCCCCCTTGCCTGTTCACGGTAGGCAGCATAAAGGTCGTCAAAACTTACTGCACGGTAGGCAGGGTTTTGCACATCGGGCGACATCGAAGCTGTTTTGCTGGTCGGTCCAATGGATCCGGCTACCCAACGCGGTTTGTCGGTGTCGGTTTTAGTGAATCCCAAAACAGCCTCTTTCGCCAGTTTGGCTGCTGTCAGATTGATTTCATACGCCAACTCTTCGAGGTGGTAATCTGCAAGGGAAATCCGGTTCGCATTAAACGTGTCGGTTTCAATAATGTCAGCTCCGGCTTCAAGATAGGCTTCATGGATTTCGCGGATCACCTGTGGCTTTGTAAGAACCAGCAAGTCGTTGTTCCCCTTCAGGTTGTATGGAAAAGTTTTAAACCGATCCCCGCGAAAGTCATGCTCTGCCAGCTTATACCGCTGAACCATGGTCCCCATTGCGCCATCCAGTACAAGAACTCGGCTTTTTATGACCTCATTTATATTCTTAGTCATTGCATCATAAGTCAAAAGTTACTAATCCAAAATCCTCAAATCAACTAACTGATTAATTTTCAGTCGTTGTATCGTCGTGTCAAAATGCTACCACAAGCATGTAGTCTTCTATTTTCTGATAGTACAATGTATAGTCCTTCTGGCAATTATGATAGGTTATGGCCGCGCTGCATCTTTGTTTCGTAATGCAAAGGTAATCAAATGGAAGAATATGGATATCATTTCTGAAATCAAGATCAGGATTACCGATGAGTTTAAACAGGGCTTCCTTGCCTCCCCAGTAAACATACAATTGTTCGAGATGATCGGAGGGCGACAGGCATGCCATCTCATCCTGCCGAAGAAAACGTTCTTTCACCCGCTCGACCCGCTCCTTCATTTTTTCGATGTCAACTCCTACAGGTGACTTTTCGCTGCAAACAGCGGCGGCAAAATCTCCTGCATGGGAAACTGAGATATGGTGGCTTCCCGAATCCAGCAGCGGTTTTCCATGGATGTTATATGACAAGCTCGTTGAGAAAGGCTCCAGTAATTGTTTTAACACGCACCGGTATGCCAGCCATTGTTTTTTACGTAAATCGTGTCGAAATGTTTTGTAAAGGCTTTTTTCTGAATCGCTTAAGGTGATTTTCATCAATAACTCCTCAGCGGTTTCGGTGATCTTCCAGATTCCGGTCCGGATTCCGACAGCTGGATTGATTTCCCGAAAAAAGGGCATGGAGCGTGGTTGAATTTTAAAATTGCGGTGCAAAAATACAACATTAAGCCATGCGCATATTGGTTTTTTATGTACTTTTGCCGCCCAATCAAAAGGATGACCCGGCTGAAGTGTATGATTCAAATGGAACAATGCTCGCCTGTTACCTGATATTAAAACCCCTACAAGATGGAAAATCTTATAATGTCGACCAATATGAAATATAAAGTAGCAGATATGTCCCTGGCAGAATGGGGAAGAAAAGAGATTGAAATTGCAGAGAAAGAGATGCCGGGATTGATGGCGATCCGCAAGAAACATTCGGCTGAAAAACCACTCAGTGGCGCGCGTATCAGCGGATCCCTTCACATGACCATTCAAACTGCTGTACTTATTGAAACGCTGATCGAACTTGGTGCCGATGTACGTTGGGCCAGCTGCAATATTTTTTCCACCCAGGATCATGCTGCTGCAGCCATCGCGGCCAAAGGCATTCCGGTTTTTGCATGGAAAGGCGAAACGCTCGATGAATATTGGTGGTGTACCAGCATGGCCCTGAGTTTTCCCGGTGGGAAAGGCCCGAATCTTATCGTTGACGATGGCGGAGATGCCACCATGATGATTCACAAAGGTTTTGAAATTGAAAAGAATCCCGAGCTGCTGAAAGTTGTTACCGAGAATGCCGATGAAAAGGCATTTATGAAGCAATTGCAGGATATATACGTTGAAGATAAAACAAGGTGGGCCCGCTCCGTAGCTGAATGGAAAGGCGTTTCAGAGGAAACCACCACTGGCGTGCACCGTCTTTACCAGATGAAAGAAAGAGGTGCATTGCTTGTCCCGGCTGTGAATGTAAATGATTCAGTGACCAAGTCTAAATTTGACAATCTTTATGGTTGTCGCGAATCTCTGGCCGATGGCATTAAACGAGCCACCGATGTTATGATTGCCGGAAAAGTGGTGGTTGTACTGGGATATGGCGATGTAGGCAAGGGATGCGCTCATTCCATGCGTTCATACGGAGCCCGGGTGATTGTTACCGAAATCGATCCTATTTGTGCGCTGCAGGCTGCAATGGAGGGTTTTGAGGTAAGTACACTCGCTGATGCGCTTCCTGAAGGCAATATTTATGTTACTACAACCGGAAATAAGGATGTAATCACTGCAAAAGATATTGCAAACATGAAGGATCAATCTATTGTTTGCAACATTGGCCATTTTGACAATGAGATTCAGGTTGAGCAACTTGCCAACTGGCCGGGCATTAAACTGATCAACATCAAACCTCAGGTTGATAAATATCTTTATCCCGATGGGAAATGTATTTACCTGCTTGCTGAAGGCCGTTTGGTGAATCTCGGATGTGCGACAGGTCACCCCTCTTTTGTAATGTCGAACTCATTCACAAACCAAACGCTTGCTCAACTTGACCTTTGGCAGCACAACTATGAAATTGATGTTTATCGTCTTCCCAAACGGCTTGATGAAGAGGTTGCCCGCCTTCACCTTGAGCAAATTGGCGTGAAATTGACGAAACTCACGCAAGAGCAGGCCGATTATCTGAATGTTAATGTGGATGGACCTTATAAGCCGGAGCACTACAGGTACTAATTCGTAAATTCACCTGCCAGGGTTAATTGGAAATATACAACATCATCCCATCGTAAACAGTTGCGTATTGTTTTAACGGGAAATGGGATGGTCCTTCGTACGGAGTTCCGTCGGTCATTATGAACTTAGAACCGCACACAGGGCAAAAACAGGTGATTCCAGACTCATCCACCCTGATTTGTGCCCCTTTTACCAATGGATCATAGGGACAGGCTCTTTCAAAAGCTGAAAATTCATTGACACCCTTGCGAAATATCAAAATGCCATTGTATCCGCCATAAACAGTTTCCCACCCGTTTACCACATTAAGATTTATGTACTCTGTTCCATTTGGATTCAGGCTTAAATTTACATATACATATGGAATGTCGGGTGCCTGTTCCTCTTTTTCACAGGCGATAGAAACAAACATAAGGGCTGACATCAACAAGGATGCCCTGACAATTTTTTTCAGCAGTGCGGTTGTCATGATACAAATTTCGTAATTTTAACGTTTAACTAGGCACTATATTATATAATTATATATTCCGGTTACAAAATAAGACCACATTATTTGTGGTTTATTTACCATGCGGGTTATGATTTTCAGAACAAGATTTGTTTTATTTATCAGTTTTCTATTGATTTATTGTTTGGCGCTCTCGTGCAGGCCGCAAGAGGCAAGGGTAAACCAAAAGAAAATTGAACGGGAACGTGCAAAAAGGCATAATCAAGCGCTTGACGAATATCATAAGGCCGTGAAACGGCATAAAAACATGCAGACGAAATCGACAAAAGCCAGCATGAAAAAAACGAAAAAGGAGTCACAAAAGACAAAGCCTTCCATCCATTGAATATCGGAGTTTACCCCGCGATATTTCCCTTTTAGCGATCAGATAAAACGGTTCGTAGAATAGACTTCAGGCTAATTTAGAATGGTTATATATTTGATTAGGGAATTAAATATTTTCCGGTTTGATTTTAAATAATTATTACATTTACCGCCTTTTAAAAGCGCAATTATAATC
>DYQT01000130.1 GCA_020719165.1 Draconibacterium orientale
AAAATAGTAATCAGAAAGTTATTAACCGACTACCCTGCTTTTTTGAGAGGATACCTTGAAAGTTTCAGGCCGATGATGCCGAGAATGATGAGCGTAAAGGAGGCGATGCGGAAAAAGGAGGCAGGATCTTTGAAAAAAGCGATTCCCACAATAAAGGCGCCTGCCGCTCCGATGCCGGTCCATATTGCATAAGCTGTTCCCATGGGGATTGTTTTTTGTGCTATCCATAAAAAATAACCGCTTAGCGCCATGCTTACAATGGCGAGAACAATCCAGAGAAATTTGTTTTGGGGTTGGGTTTGCGACAATTTCATTCCCAAGGGCCAGCCTATTTCAAAGCAGCCGGCGATTATCAGAAAAATCCAGGGCATAAATGCAGAATTAACCCTGCAAAAATACGAAAGAAATGACGAACAGCCATTCTTGTTTTTAGCGGGAAGGGGTATTTCTGGTTGCGACGATCGCACGCCTTAATTTAAGCAGTGCCGACCATGAGGCATAAATAAAAATAAATACGATTGAACCTGAAATGAGACCGGGATGAGCGGTAAACATTTTTCCGGCCATTTCCGACAGCATTACATACATGCTTTGGAAGGCGTGGGCGACAGGTATAAAAATTTGGGGAAAGGCGCTGATGATTACTTGAAAGATGTCGAAAGAGGCAAGAATTTGTGTAAGCGTTTCCATGGTTAAAAGTTTTCGCCAAAATTAACTTCTGCAGGCTGTTTCGGAAACATTTTTTCGATGAAAGCCTGAAAATCGGGGGGTGAATGCCGCAGGTTGAATGATGGATGCCGGGATGGGAAATTAGGTTTATCTTTGTGGTTTGTTTTAACCTGCAAAAATGTCCGTTATGTACTATCAATTTCGTTATTGCCTTGTTCTCTTAATTCTGGCATTATTTTCCCGGGAAAGTGTTAATGGTCAAGCCCAAAAGGCTCTTCCAAGTCCCAAAAACATCATTATCATGATTGGCGACGGGGTCGGATATAATCATATCGTTGCAACTGATTATTACCTGGGGATGGGGCCACAGGTTCATGAAAAATTCCCGGTGAGGCTGGCGATGGCACACTATCCTGCAAAGGCAGGAGAATATGATTCGGCGAAACCTGAATCAAACTTTTTGGCCACCGGCTACAATCCGGCCATTGCCTGGAAAGACACCGCCTACCTGAAGCGGGATTTCACGGAGTCGGCTGCAGCCGCGACTGCTTTGGCAACAGGGGTTAAAACCTATAACAACTCTATTGGGATGTCGGTGGAGCATGATACGCTGGTGAATCTGGTTCAATGGGCCAAGGCCATGGGAAAATCGGCGGGGGTGGTTACAACAGTAGGTTTCAGCCATGCAACGCCTGCAGGTTTCGTGGCACACAATGCAACGCGAACCAATTATGCTCAAATTGCAGCAGAGATGCTGTTCGACAGCCGGTGTGATGTGATCATGGGCTGCGGAGACCCGATGTACGACAACGACGGCAAGCGGCTAACCGGGAAATGGAGCAAGACTAAATATGTGGTTGATAGTGTTTTCTGGTTGAAATTTCTTGCCGGCAGTGGAAAAATGGTTAGTTATGATGTAAAAGGCGAAAAGAAAACGGTAAAGGATGTTGATGGCGACAGGATTCCTGATCCGTGGACGATAGTACGCGGGCTGGGTGATTTTCAGGCCTTGCAAAAAGGAAAAACACCCAAGAGGGTATTGGGCGTTCCGGAAATTTATGAAACCCTGCAGCAATCAAGAACTGAAAGAAATAATGAATCGGATAATTCGCTGCCTTATACGACACCTTTTGTGTCGACTGTTCCCACCTTGCGTGAGATGGTTAATGGTGCTTTGAATGTGCTTGATAACAATCCGAAAGGTTTTTTCGTGATGATCGAAGGCGGGGCTACAGACTGGGCTTCACACAGCAACCAGAAGGGCCGGCTGATCGAGGAGATGGTGGATTTTTATGATGCGATAAATCAGGTTGTGGCCTGGGTGGAAAAAAACAGCAATTGGAACGAGACCCTGCTGATTGTTACCGGTGATCATGAAACCGGGCTTCTATGGGGTGAACATCCGTTTGTCCCCTTAACAGATCAGGGTAAAGGAAATCTGCCGGTGATGAATTACTATTCGGGGAATCACACCAATTCATTGATTCCTTTCTATGCAAAGGGTTCAGGCAGTGAATTATACCGTAATTATGCCGATGAATACGACAGTATAAGGGGCCCTTTCATCCAGAACACAGAAATTGCTCAGCTCATCCATCTGTTATGGATTAAATAAACTGGTGCTTCCCTCGTCCCTCGTCACGTGTCACGGGTCGCGTGTCCAGCTTCTTCGTTTCTCATCTCTGCAACCCTTTCCGCAAGTTGCCTGAGCAGAACGGGAACGTTCTCCCGGTAATATTTAATCAATTTGGGTAATTTCTCAAGATTTTCTCTTTTCCGGGAATAATCATGGATTAAGCTGATGTTTGACCGAAGGTTTCCTGATGCAAGAAGTTCAAGGCTTGATTTGATTTTATGCGCGGCCTTTGAAACATTTTCGATGTTGTTTTGCTCATATTCAGTTAACAGTGATGCCGAATATTCCGGGGTTAGTTCAATGAATTTTTCAATCAGGTCAATGATTTCGGCTTTGTCATCACCGAGAAGTTTTGAGAGTTTATCCAGGTCATAATGCAGCACAAAGGCCGGTTTTTTTTGCTGCACGGTTTTTTTAACAGTTTCCGAATCGGTAACATAGGTTGGCATCATGCCAAAGGAGGACAACAACTGGCTGAAAAGGTTCTCTTCTTCAAACGGTTTGGTGATGTATCCATTCATTCCTGATGCTGCTGTTTTTTCAATCGCCTCCTTTGTGGCAAATGCGGTAAGTGCAATGATCGGGATGGTATTATTGAAGTCCTTTCTGATGATTCTGGTGGCGGTTAACCCATCCATCACGGGCATCTGCATGTCCATCAGGATGAGGTCGTAGTGTTGTCTTTTTACTTTTTCGATTGCCTCTTTGCCGTTTGAGGCAAGATCGACGAGAATATTCCATTTTTCAAGGATAGACCGTGCGATAAACTGGTTGAATTCATTATCTTCTACTACCAGTATGTTTTTTCCTTTGAGTGCCTGTGGGTCAAGAAATATCTTCTGGTTCATTTCATGCAGCACATCCGCCTCGGTTGTGCCAAATTCAATGGTAAAGAAGAATCTGCTGCCCCTGCCTTTTTCACTTTCAACCTGCAGTTCGCCTCCCATCAGGCCGACCAGTTGTTTACTGATAGCCAGCCCAAGGCCGGTTCCACCATAAACACGGGTAACACTTTCGTCCTCCTGTTTAAACTTTTCAAAAATACTCTTCAGGTTGTCTTCGCTGATTCCAATACCTGTATCTGTAACTGAAAAAAGAAAAGCAGCCTTACCTTCGGTTTCCCCTACCAGGGTGCAAGAGAGGTCAACCTCTCCGTCGGAGGTGAATTTAATGGCATTATTTACCAGATTGATGAGGATTTGTTGTAATCTGACCGAATCGCCAATAACCGCTTTCGTGAATGTCATATCCATGGAAACGGAAAGAGCAATCGCTTTCTCCTCGGCCACATGCGAAAGGAAACTGTAAACTCTGTCGAGGGTATCTTTCAGATTGAAAGGGATGTTTTCAATTTCAATACGGCCGGCTTCGATCTTTGAAAAATCGAGAATTTCATTGATGATGCTGAGGAGATTTTCACCGGAGATAAGCAATTTGTGGTTAAGAACCTTTTGTTCTGTATTCAGTGGGGTGTCGCGCATCAGCCTGGAGAGCCCGATAACCGCGTTGAGCGGCGTTCTGATTTCATGACTCATGTTGGCGAGAAAGGTGCTTTTCGCTGATGTTGCCGAATTGGCATCCGCTATGGCTTTTCGCAGGTTCTTCTCAATCGACACCCTTTTCGTTGCATCGCGATACTGCCAAAGATTTCCCAGAAATTTTCCTTCCAGAAATATGGGGATATAATCGCGTTCAAAGATGCGACCATCTTGCATTTCAAGCACTTCCCCGGTGACAGGTTGCTTTCGATTGAGAATATCCATGATATGGCTGACAAAATGAGCCGGATCAATGAACATATGTTTTGATTGTTCTGCCGAATCGGAGCAATCGGAGCCAAGTAAAAGATCCGGTTGTACGGGGATCCCAAACATGTCGCAGAATGTTTGGTTGATCAGGGCGATTTTTCTGAACTGGTCTTCAACCAGAATGCCTGCATGAAGGTTTTTAATGAGCGTGGTGAGCCTGATCGTGATGGCCGCAAGGTGATCGTGACCTCTTTTCTGCTCGGCGTTATTTATAATTGTGGCATAAATTCCCCCGGCAATGTTGCATATCATCGTTAGAATTACCTGACTTTCCTCGTTGAAGTGGTTTTTCTCGGAACTCACGATGCCAAATGCTCCCACAGGCTGGTTCCCGTTAAGTACAGGGACATAGAGTCTCGAACGGACCGTAATGCGGCGTTTACTTGTTCTGCTGCGATTTAACAGATCATTCTCTGTATCAGGAATGTCGAGGATCTGACCGGTTCTGAAAACAAAGCCAGGGTGTCGTTCCATGGCAGTTTTGTCCGCCTCGGCGAATTCTTCCTCTGTAAATCCCTTGGCGATTAAAAGTTTGAGTCTGTTCTCCTGGAAATCATATAGGTAAAGACCGCTTGACTCGATGAAAAGCAGATCGTCGAGTAAGTCACTGACGCTCGTTGCGAGCTGTTCGATGGTTAATATTTTTCCAAAACTTTGAGTGAAAAGGTTAAACCTTTTCAGAATCTCAAGCGTATTGTTGGGTTGTTCCATGGTTTATTGATTTAAGGTATCAATTGCCGCATGGGCGCATTCCTGGTCGCTTGCATAGTGCCCGCCGCTGATCCCAATCGCCCCTATAACCTGGTTTTCTGATACGATGGGAATACCCCCGCCCATGAGCATGAAATCGGTAAAGTCATGAACGCCTTCGCGCAACATCGGGTCATCTTTGATAAAATTGAACCACGATTCTCCGGTCGACAAACCAAAACCAACGGCGGTTATGGCTTTTTTTCTGGAGGCATCAACTGCGATGAGCGGAGCATGATCCATGCGGGCAAAAAGCTTTGTGATTCCGCTTTCGTCAACAATGGTAACGGCAATATGTAAACCTGATTCGCTTGCTTTTGCCATGGCTGCTTTGGCCATCCGGTCGGCATCTGCCAGGCTGATCGATTTTTTTATATAATCTTCCATTTTTGATGGTCATCAGTGAGTTATTTGACAACTGTTGCTCTAATTACGCCGCTGTAATTGATTTTGCCAACCAGGCCCAGATACCGGATCATTGCATCTGCCGTGGTGAGGGTGGTAAGTGTACCGGGATCCTGATGGTCGAATTTATAGGTGTAGGCCATATAATTGTTCATCGCTACTGCATATTCTGTTGCCGGGTCGAGGGGTTTGCCTGATTTGTCAAACATCTCCACCTTTGCACACCCCCCCCTTCCATCATCCGTAACCCGGTAGGTCATGCCCGAAACCTGCAGGTCGATTCCTTTTTCATGCAGGTATCCATAGCAGATCAGTGATTTGATCTCTTCGGATCTCATGCTGAAAATAACCACCTGATTGTTGAAAGGATCGAGTTTGTAAATGTCTTTCAAGGTAATATCTCCCTGTGAAAGAGAAGAAACCCTGATACCACCCCGGTTCTGGAATGCGAAATCGACCTTTAACTGGCTGGTGAGGGCGTCGGTCATCAAACAGCCAAGCTCATTTTCACCTTCCAGGGGTCTCTCTGCAACTCCGACTATTCTGCTGAATTCCTGGTTGTTGTTAAACCGATCGATGGCGTTTCGTGCATCCTGGTCCTCTTTGTTAAGAGAAGAGAATTGAATCACTTCATCCTGCCGGTCAGTTACCTTTCCATTTTGAATCTTCAGCGTTGTTTTGCCGACATATTTCATGTTGGAGCCTGCCTGCACGATCATTACACCATTTTTAACCTTTGGAGGAGAGATTAATGTATGCGAATGGCCGCCGATGATGAGGTCGAATTGAGGCACTGAATCGGCCAGCCGAATGTCATCATCAACTCCCAGATGAGAAAGGGCGATCAGCACCCCGTATTTTTTTTTCAGAAAAGTGTATTCACGGGCTTTGGAAAGGCCGTTCACAAATTTCACATCTTTCATGTTGGCAGGATGTGCGCTTGGCAAGCCATTGTCGTCAAGTTGAATAAGGCCCAGGAAGGCAATAGAGTCGCCCGGTTTGGTTCCGATGACCAGATATGGGTTGATTTTCCCCATCACGGCGCCGGATGCATCGAGGTTGCAGCATATAAATGGGAATGTGGCTTGTTTAAACCTTTTATGAAGAGACTCCTGTCCCATGTCGAATTCATGGTTTCCCATGGCGCTTACCATGAATTTGCAGCGGTTCATCAGGTCGATCATCGGGTATCCTTTCTCCGGGATCATATCCACCACAGGATTGCCGGTAAAATTATCACCCGCCGAAACCAGGAAAACGAAAGGATGGAGTTTTCGAAGACTGTCGGCAAGATAGGCCAGTTTGGCCATGTTGTCGATTTTGGAATGCATGTCGTTGGTATGGAGGATGATAACCTCTGTTTGTTTCCCTTGGGAAAAAGAGGCAAGAGAAATCAAAAACAGCACTGCTGTCAGATAAGTGAAGGATCGTTTAAACATGGGGTTCGTTTGTACAAATGTACAAAACAAGATCGATTTATTTTGAAATGCTGCATGCATCGATAAAATGAATTATTTTTGTCTGATGGAGATGGGGGATAAGGATTTTGCCGGCGAATTGCATTTCAGCGCATCCCGCAGCAGCGGTCCGGGCGGGCAGAATGTAAATAAGGTAAGTACGAAAATGGAACTCCGGTTTCATGTGGCCTCGTCAAGTTTGCTTTCGGAGGATGAAAAGGCGCTGATTTTGGAAAAACTCGCTAACAGAATCAATGCCGTGGGTGAGCTGATACTTGTTTCGCAATCGGAACGGTCGCAGTTGCAGAATAAGGAAAAGGTTATTGAAAAGTTTATTGCCCTGCTCACCAGAGCACTTACGCCCCGTAAGAAACGCAAAGTTACCCGTCCATCAAAAGCATCAAGGGAAGAGCGGCTGGAATTGAAGCGTCAGCAATCGGAAAAAAAGGAGCGACGGAGAAATTCGGGGAGATGAAGTAATTTTACCTAACTGAGTGGAACAAATTATACAAAGAGCCGGGATTATCCAGGTTCATGGTTTAAAAACAGATGAACGTACCTTTTTTCATACAGAAAATATCACAGGAGCTGGTCAAATCGATCATCATGAATCCCTCTGAGCCGCACAGGCACGACCATGAGGAGCTTCTCATTATTACGCATGGAAATCCGACTCACGTAATCGATTTTACCTCCGGATTGCTGAAACCGCCGGTGATCGTGTATGTTGCCCAGGGGAAAGCACACAGTTTTATTCCGGATGGAGATACCAGGGGCTGGGTAATCAGGTACAACAGTGAGTTTATTCCACGAAGTAATTTCAATTTTTATTCTACTTTCCTCGATGATATTAACTGTAGCCTTGATGTCGATTTTTGCAGTACCACCATGAATGATCTTTGCGAAATCATGCTTCGTGAAAATGAGCAGCAACCTGTTGATTATACCATGATTAAGCACCTTCTTCATGCGGTACTCTCGAAGCTTGAAACCGCTACCAAAAAACAATTTCTCGACGAAAAAGTTGCTGGGAATTCCCAAATTATCACGTTCAACAATTTCCTGCAGATACTTGAATACAATTACAAACGTCGGGTTGGGGTGGAATTTTACGCAGATAAATTAAACATGTCGGCACGCAACTTGAATTTGATCAGCCAGTCGGTGTTTGGGAAGAGTATCACCGAAATCATTGAAACACGTAAACAGATAGAGGCCAGGCGGTTGCTATTACATTCACCGAAAACAATCTCTGAAATCGGTTACGAATTGGGTTACAATGATAAATCCTATTTCACCAGGGTCTTTCATAAAAAGACGGGTATTACCCCCACTGAGTTTCGCAAAAAACTAGCTACAGTTATTTCCTGATTGTACCACGCATTGTCCTGATCGTGTTATTTCGGGGTGGTTTTTCCCCTGTAATTTTGCGGCATGAAAATAATCACATTCAAATTAACCATTTATACAACTGAAACATGAAAACGAAAATCATAACCCTCGCTGTTTTATTGCAATTCGCAATTGTTGGAGCCTTTGCTCAAAATTATAATGTTGATGTCACCAAATCTACCCTGAATTGGAAAGCAGAAAAGATTACCGGTTCCCATGATGGTACCATTGGGATTAAATCGGGAACGTTAAAAATCGAAAACGGCAAAATAGTGTCCGGCTCCTTTGTAATCAATATGTCAACCATCGTATGTACCGACCTGACCGATGCCGAATACAACCAGAAACTGGTTGGTCATCTGAAATCGCCTGATTTTTTTGATGTTGCCCGTTTTTCTGATGCCACCTTCACCATCACTAAACCAGTGGATGTAAGTAAGTCTGTTGCAGATGTTCAGGGTAATCTGACCATCAAGGGTATTTCGAAACCAATTACTTTCAAAGCCAATGTGCTCAAAGTGGGGAATTCATACACATTCAACGCCAACAGCATCGTTGTTGACCGCACAAAATATGACATCAAATATGGTTCCGGTTCGTTTTTCACCGATCTTGGCGATAAGGCGATTTACGATGAATTCACCTTGAAGTTGAAACTTGTTTTGGCGCAGTAGTCGAATGCCGGTGCTCTTTGTCGGTCATGGAAGCCCGATGAATGCCATCGTTATATGTACTTGCCATGAAGGAAAAAAACGAAAATGTATCATTTTTCAATGACCAGGCGGTGATGGGTTCCATCACCATGACGTCGGTGAAGATTACATGCCCCCATCCTCGCTGATCCCTTTTTCAAGGTTGACCCCATCCCCCCTGACCCCCTTCTCCGGGTTGGACCCCATCCCCACTGACCCCCTTCTCCGTGTTGGACCCCATCCCCCCAACCCCCTTCCCCAAGAAGGGAAGGGGGAGTAAGTCCCTCCCTTCTTGGGGAGGGATTTAGGGTGGGGTAAAAAAGTTATCAACTTATATGTCACCTTTCCGCTTAATTCCTGACTAACAGGGAAAATGTCGTATCGTACCAACCCAAGACTATCGTACCCGATCTATTGTGGTGCAGACCCTGAAATTTTAAGCCTGGCAAGAGAAAACAGAAAGCAAATGACACTGGCTGAAATTAAACTTTGGAAACTTCTTAGGAGGAAAAATATCCTGGGCATGAAATTCCGGCGTCAACACCCTCTGTCAATGTTCATTGCTGATTTCTATTGTCATCAGGCGAAACTGATTATTGAAATCGATGGTGGTTATCATGATGATCAGAATCAGAAAGAATCAGACCTGGGAAGACAACAAGCTCTGGAAGATATGGGATTGTTGGTGATAAGGTTTAGGAATGAGGAAATTGAGATGGATGTTGAAGGGGTGTTGGATAGAATTAGTAAGATTTTGAAGGAGAGGGTTTTAACAAACCCCATCCCCACTGAACCCCTTCTCCGGGGTGGACCCCATCCCCCCAACCCCCTTAACCAAGAAGGGAAGGGGGAGTAA
>DYQT01000018.1 GCA_020719165.1 Draconibacterium orientale
ATTTCTGAAGGAGAATTTAACCACTTTGTGATACTTGTTAAGGTAGATGATCATGGTAATACATGCGGCAGCTTCGGAAATTACCGTTGCGATGGCTACTCCGGCAACCCCCCAGTGGAGAACCGGGACAACGATCAGGTCGAGTATGATATTCAACCCAACCGAACCGATCAGAAAATAAAGTGGTGTTTTTGAATCCCCTAACCCGCGTAAAATCGCACTGGTACCGTTAAATCCAAATAGAAAAATCAACCCGGATAGAAAAATGTTTAAAAACAGAGTGGCATCCGGGATAATGACAGGATCGAGATCAATGATTCTGAAGATAAATCCGCTGAGCATTATTCCCCCGATACTAACAACAACTGAGGTGAAAAACATGAAGATGTACAGGGTGTTGATCGCCCTCTTAACATTATCAAGCTGCTTTGCACCGAAAAACTGGGAAACAACAATGGTAAATCCCATGGTTACGCCAATAATGAAAGAGACAAGGAGAAATATGATTGGACCGGAAGTCCCTACCGCCGCCAAAGCTGCCTTCCCGATATATTTCCCAACCACAACACTATCAACGATGTTGTACATCTGCTGAAATACATTACCTAATAACATGGGAATGGCAAACTTCAAAATTAACCTGCCTTCATTGCCAAAGCTCAGATCCTTCATAGGTACAAAGGTAACCACAATTCATGGATAATACCTATCTTTGCACCGACAACAGTTCGTTCTGTCGCTGGCATGCATAAAAAGTCATCCCCTGTGATGGCTTTTTACAAATACCAGAGGAAAGTCGGGACAACAAAGAGCACCATGCTTCCTAACGGGAAGGAGTCTGGGATATAAAATGCCCCGGCGACAGAAAGTGCCACAGAAAATGACTACCCCCGGGTAAAGATGCACCACGGTGTGTCTCCTTCCGGGGGAAAAGGTGAAAATGCGGTGTAAAAGACCACGATCCCGACGGGTAACCATCGGGATGGGTAAACCTCATGGGTTGAAAGACCAAGTATACCGGCTGTTAAGGGTTGCTCGCCCGATGCCGGAGGGTAGGTCGCTAAAGCCTGACGGCGACGTCAGGCTCAGATAAATGACAGAATTTAACAAAATCCTGCTTATAGAACTGTTGTCTTTTTTCGTAAAAACCTATCATGAAGATTGTATCCATCGTAGGGGCACGACCCCAATTTATCAAGGCAGCCACTGTTTCGCGAATCATTAGATCGAACATGGCGATGAATGAAATTCTTCTCCACACCGGACAGCATTACGACGAAAACATGTCGGATGTCTTTTTCAGGGAACTCGATATCCCTTTACCCGACTACAACCTGGAAGTTGGATCTGGCAGTCATGCAGTACAAACCGGGATAATGCTGAAAGGAATTGAGGAGATTCTTATTAAGGAAAAGCCTGACTGTACGCTCGTTTACGGCGACACGAACTCCACCCTTGCAGGAGCCCTTGCGGCAACCAAATTGCATATCCCTGTCGCCCATGTAGAGGCCGGCCTGCGCAGTTTCAACCGTGCCATGCCCGAGGAGATCAACCGGATCGTAACCGACCATGTTTCGGATTTACTCTTCGCTCCAACCAAAACTGCCATTGAAAACCTTACCCGTGAAGGACTTGCAGAAATCACCAGTTTCACCGGCGATGTCATGTATGATTCAGTTTTGTATTATCAGCAATGGATACAACAAAACCCGGAAAAATATAAAACCACCGGTCTGCCTGCAAAGTATTTGCTTGCCACAATCCACCGCGCCGAAAATACTGATATCCCTGAAAATCTGAATAACATTTTTCTGGCTTTTTCACGAATCGATCATCAAATTGTTTTGCCAATACATCCGCGGACGAGAAAAATTCTCCAGTCACGCATATCCTTGCCGAAAAATGTGCACATCATCGACCCCGTAGGATACCTCCAGATGATGAAACTCACCATGGATTCCGAAAAGGTGATGACCGATTCTGGAGGTCTTCAGAAAGAGGCCTATTTTCTCAGAAAACAATGCATTACGATGCGCACTGAAACCGAATGGATTGAAACACTGCACGACGGTTGGAATATAATCACCGGCAGCAACCCCGAAAAGATTGAATCTGCAGTTGGCAGTCGCCTGCCCGTAGCCCCTCAGCAACCCGGATTCGGTGATGGAAAATCAGCGAATATCATTCTTGAAAAACTCCAACGTTTTTAGCCGGAAATTGTTAATAAAATCTGGTGTTTTATCCCTGTTTTCCTACCTCCGGTAACATAAATAATTGTACCTTTGTTTTGTAGTAAAAAAATTATAAGTAATTGATCATGACAGACATAGAAAAAGAAATTGCCAGTCAGAGTTATACGGCTGATAACATTCAGGTATTGGAAGGGCTGGAAGCGGTTCGCAAGCGTCCGGCAATGTACATTGGGGATATAAATGTTAAAGGGCTTCACCACCTGGTATATGAGGTGGTTGACAACTCGATTGATGAGGCGCTGGCGGGATATTGTAACCGGATTGAAGTTACCATCCTTGAAGGGAACTCAATACGAGTCGTTGACAATGGTCGGGGAATCCCAACCGATTTTCATGAAAAAGAGAAGCGTTCGGCTCTTGAAGTTGTAATGACCGTTCTTCACGCGGGTGGAAAATTCGACAAAGACACCTATAAAGTCTCCGGCGGTCTCCACGGAGTTGGTGTCTCTGTTGTGAACGCACTTTCTTCTTTGTTAAAAGTTGTTGTAAAACGCGGTGGAAAAATATACCAGCAGGAATATGCTTTCGGAAAGCCTCTCTATCCTGTTAAAACCATCGGGGACACTGAACATAACGGAACTGAAGTTACTTTCAAATCAGACAATTCAATTTTTATTGTCGAGAAATTTGACTACGAGATTCTCGCTTCACGGTTACGCGAATTAGCCTATCTCAACAAAGGGATTACCCTCACCATCACCGATGAACGGGAGAGAGACGATCACGGAAATTTTCCTTCAGATACATTTTTCTCAAAAGATGGCCTGAGCGATTTCATCAATTACCTCGACGCGAACCGTGAAAAGCTGATCCCGGAGCCCATCTGCATGGAAGGGGAAAAAAACAATATCCCTCTTGAAATTGCCATGCAATACAACACCTCCTTTACTGAAAATATTCATGCCTACGTAAATAACATCAACACCCACGAAGGTGGTACTCACCTTGCCGGGTTTCGAAGGGCGCTTACCCGCACCCTGAAAAGTTATGCCGATAAAACCGGCATGCTGGCAAAACTGAAATTCGATATCAATGGCGATGATTTCCGTGAAGGGCTTACTGCCATTATCTCCGTTAAGGTGCAGGAACCTCAGTTCGAGGGTCAGACGAAAACAAAGTTGGGAAACAATGAAGTAATGGGAGTTGTTGACCAGCTTGCCAGTGAAATGCTTTCAAACTATCTCGAAGAACATCCCAAAGAGGCCAGAATTATTGTCAATAAAGTGATTCTTGCAGCCACGGCTCGTCATGCCGCCAGAAAAGCACGAGAACTGGTACAACGTAAAAATGTACTCACCGGGTCAGGATTGCCGGGTAAGTTGTCAGACTGTTCGGAAAGTGACCCTGCGCAATGCGAAATATATCTGGTTGAGGGCGACTCTGCAGGCGGAACTGCCAAACAAGGCCGCGACAGGAGGTTTCAGGCAATTCTGCCCTTGCGCGGAAAAATTCTGAATGTTGAAAAAGCCATGGCCTATAAAATCTTCGATAGCGAGGAGATCAAAAACATATTCACCGCTTTGGGAGTAACCATTGGAACGGAAGAGGATAGCAAGGCACTAAACCTGGCTAAACTGCGTTATCATAAAATTGTCATTATGACGGATGCGGACGTTGATGGGAGCCACATCGCCACGCTGATTCTGACATTCTTTTTCCGCTATATGAAAGAGCTGATTGAAAATGGGCATGTTTACATTGCTACACCGCCACTTTACCTGATTAAAAAGGGAACCACACAACGCTATTGCTGGACGGAAGAAGAACGCCAGCAAATTGTGGCAGAAATGAGCAATGGCAAGGAAACAGGTGTCCATATTCAGAGATACAAAGGTCTGGGTGAAATGAATGCGGAACAATTGTGGAGTACTACCATGAATCCCGAATTCAGAACATTGAGACAAGTAGCTATCGAAAATGGAACCGAGGCCGACCGCATCTTCTCCATGCTGATGGGCGACGATGTTCCTCCCAGACGTGAATTCATTGAAAAAAATGCCAAATACGCAAACATCGATGTTTGATGACTACCGGCTAAACCCTATTCAACATGACCCGAAAAAAGTACATTTATCTGATTGTAGCAGCTTTGTTCATTGCAATCATCGCATTTTTCTTCTTTGGGAAGAATAATAAGGGACAGCAGATAACTGCCATCGTTAAAAAAGGAAATTTCCCCATTGAAGTTACAACCACCGGGGAGTTGGTTGCTAAGAGCTCTGAGAAAATTTATGGTCCAACCGGACTACGGCAAATTCAGATATGGCAGGTTAAAATCCAGGACATCATCCCAGACGGAACGGTGGTCGATTCGGGCCAATATGTCGCTACCCTCGATAGAACGGAAATATCCAACAAGATAAAAGATGAGGAGACGAATCTCGAAAAACTTGAAAGTCAGATGACCAAAACCCGACTCGACACCTCTCTCGAATTAAGAAGTGCCCGGGATGAATTGATCAATCTTACCTACGCCCTGGAAGAGAAAAAAATCACCCTCGAACAATCTAAATACGAACCACCCGCAACCATCCGCCAAGTTGAAATCGAATTAGAAAAATCACAGCGTACCCTCGAACAGGCTCAGAAAAACTATAAACTACGGTATCAGAAAGCTGTAGCCAATATGCAGGAAGTTGCGGCTTCCTATAATCAGGCGCAGCGCAAATTGCAGCAAATGACCGATGTGCTGAAACAATTTACCGTTCAGGCACCAAAGGCAGGTATGGTGATTTATAAACGCAACTGGGATGGTAATAAAATGGGCATCGGCGCTACCATGAATGCATGGGAAAATATCGTGGCTGAACTGCCCGACCTTACCGAGATGATCTCAAAAACATACATCAATGAAATTGACATAAGCAAAGTCAAAGTTGGGCAGGAGGTTCAACTTGGCATTGATGCTTTCCCGGAAAAACGCTTTTCGGGCAAAGTCATTGAGGTCGCCAACATCGGAGAACAACTTCAAAACAGCAATGCGAAAGTGTATGAAGTCAGAATTGTGGTAAATGAATTCGACTCCATCCTCCGTCCGGCCATGACTACTAAAAATAAAATCCTTACCAGCATTGTTGATAGTGTTTTGTTTGTCCCGATTGAAGCAATTTTTAATAATGATTCCGTCACATTCGTTTATAAAAAGAATGGAAGTTCTGCGATCAGACAGCAGGTGGTTGTTGGTCAATCAAATGAAAACGAAATAATTGTAAAAGCCGGACTTAGTGAAAAAGATGAGGTTTTGCTCATTCCACCCGAAAAGGCAGACGAGCTTCCCCTTGAACTCCTGCCCAAAGAAATCATCGCGAAGTTTAAAGAAAAACCAGCTCCGGTAAAATCACAGAAACCATCAGGAAAAGTTACAGGAAAAACACCAGGACCAGCACCTTCCAACTTGAAAAAATAATCCTGCATGCGCCAATCTGTAATTTTTAATTATGAATTTTAATTACGCTGCATGTTTGAACGTTATAAGTATATTTTTAACATTGCCCTGGAGGCCGTTTTTCTGAATAAATTCAGATCAATCCTTACTGCACTGGGCATCATTTTCGGCGTGGCAGCTGTTATTACGATGATGGCCATTGGAAATGGAGCAAAAAAGGAAATTCTTGACCAGATGAAACTGGTTGGGGTCAACAACATCCTGATTGTTCCAAAATCGGATAAACCGAATAATACCAGCTCCCGCTCCGGTGATCAAAGTGCCCAGGCTTCTGAACAAAATACCGAAAAAGATAAGGGAAAGTTTTCCCCCGGACTAAGTCTCAAAGATGCAGAAGCCATCAAAGCAATCATCCCTACTGTTTCAAAAGTAAGCCCGGAAGTAATTTATGAAACTGACATTTTAAAAGACGGTATAAAAATCACCTCGAAATTTGTAGGGATCACCCCCGATTTCTTCCATGTTTTTGCGCTGGATCTACAGGAAGGACAAATGTTTAACGACGAACAACTTAAAGATGGAAAATCAGTTTGCATCATCGGACCGGTGATCAAATCAAAATTTTTTCCCACCGAAAATGCTGTCGGCAAAGACATCAAATGTGGCCCGATCTGGTTGCGGGTCATCGGCGTTTTGAAAAAAAGGGAGGTCAGCCAGTCAAGCATCGACAACCTGGGCATCTCCGACTACAACAATTCTATTTATGCACCCATCCAAACATTGTTACGGAGGTTCAGAGACCGTTCTGTAATAACAGAAGCCTCTCTTCATGGCAGCACCACACAGGTGGATGCAGATTCTTATATGGTTACTTCCGGCAACGATGAGGGAAATAAAGACCAGATTGACAAAATCGTGGTCCAGGTGAAAGAGAGCAATCAAATCGGACCGACCGTGGAAATTCTGAAGAAGATGATGCTTAGGCGTCATGCCGGGGTGGATGACGTTGAAATTAAAGTACCAGAACTGCTGTTGAAACAGGAGCAGCGTACAAAAGATATTTTTAACATTGTGCTCGGAGCCATTGCCAGTATTTCATTGCTTGTCGGCGGCATTGGTATCATGAATATCATGCTGGCCTCGGTGATGGAGCGTATCAAAGAAATTGGCATACGGCAGGCCATTGGCGCTACCAAACGCGACATTGTCCTGCAATTCCTGATGGAAGCTACCTTGCTGAGCCTCAGTGGTGGTTTGATCGGGATCATTCTTGGACTAGCCCTTTCGAAAATCGTCATGGAACTTACCGATATTCTGACCATCGTTTCCCCTTTGTCTGTAATCATCTCCTTTGGCGTTTCGGCCTCCGTGGGAATTATTTTCGGATATATGCCCTCTCAACGGGCAGCTGCCCAGGATCCGGTTGAATCATTGAGACATGAATAACCACCATATGATATTATTTCCAAAATATGCCGCACAACTCTTTGCCATTTCAATTATTGGCTTGAACCTCATTGCCTTTGGACAATATACACCACGCAAATTAACCCTGCACGAGGCAATTGAAATATCTAAAGCCCAGTCACCCGATGCTTTAAATGCGAAACAAACTTTCCGGAAAAGTTACTGGGAGTTCAGGTCCTTCAGGGCAGCTAACCTTCCTGCTCTGGGCCTTACTTCAACCATTCCCGATATCAATCAGAACATTTCGCCATATTTGAAAGAAGATGGTACTCAAACTTATGTGAGTACGAAATATATCAGCGCTCAGGCGAATCTCGCATTGACCCAAAAAATTGGCATAACAGGTGGAACCATTTCGCTTAATTCGTACCTGAGTGGCGTGCATAACGTTAACTCACCAAACCAATTGCCCTACCTGAGTTATCCGATTAATATTGAATTATCCCAACCCATCTTCAGCTACAACCCTTACCGCTGGGATAAAAAAATTAAACCGCTGAGTTATTCCCTTGCAAAACGAAAATACCTGGAAGACATTGAACAACTTGCCATTTCTACCACAAATTACTTCTTTGCGCTGCTTCAGGCTCAGGTTGAAACGAAAATTGCCCTCACAAACCTATCCAATTACGATACACTTTATCAAATTGCCAAGGGCAGATATCAACTTGGAAAAATTGCCGAGAATGACTTGCTTCAACTGGAGTTGAGCTTTCTCAAAGCCCAGGCAACCGTTGAAACCGCAAATCTGGCCCTCGATAACGCTCAGTTCAGATTTAAATCATTCCTCCGTATCCAGGATAGTGTACCAGTTATTCTGCTGCCTCCCGACAAAATCGTCTTTTTTAAAATTAATCCGGTAACGGCTGTGGCCCTCGCCAATGAAAATTCATCCACCCCGCTTGATGTCAAAAAACGGCTTCTTGAAGCCGCCAGCCAAGTGAATTTTGCCAAATTAGATGGTCGTTTCGATGCCCAGTTGCACGCCCTGATCGGCCTTCAGCAATCAGGATCAACCATTCCGGATGCCTATATCAACCCGCTGGACCAGCGGCAGATTTCCCTTAAACTAACCATCCCGATTGTTGATTGGGGAGTTGCTAATGGTCAAATAAAAATGGCACAATCTCAAGAGGAAATCATTAAAACATCGGCAGAACAAGAACTTATTGATTTCCAGCGCAATGTATATCTTAAAGTGATTGAGTTTAACATGCAGCAGAATCAGTTGAAAATTGCAGCAAAATCGGATACGGTTGCCAGAAAGAGCTATGACGTGACCAAAGGGCGCTATTTAATTGGCAAAATCAACAGTATTCTCGACCTCAACAACGCCCAGATAGAAACAGATAACTCGGAAAAAAATTACTATTTCGCATTGCAAACCTTCTGGAGAAATTATTATGAAATTCGTAAAATGGCCCTGTACGACTTCATAAAAAACGAACCACTGCCATTCGACCTCCGGGATTTTAAATAACAGATAATTTCCAACACCTATTAAAACTGTTTCTAAATAATCATTATCTTTGCACCAAAGATAAATATAAACCTAAAATCTATAATTATGGCAGTATTAGTTGGAAAAAAAGCCCCTTTATTTGAAGCTGAAGCCGTTATCAATGGCGGTGAATTTGTCGACAAGTTCTCACTTGCACAATATATTGGGAAAAAACATGTTGTGTTTTTCTTTTATCCGCTTGATTTCACATTTGTTTGTCCTACCGAAATTATTGCTTTCCAGGATAAATTGGCGGAATTCGAAGAACGAAATGTTGCAGTGGTTGGTTGCTCAGTCGACTCTAAATTTTCGCACTGGGCCTGGTTGAATACCGAACTTGCAAATGGTGGCATCAAAGGGGTAAAATTCCCGATTGTTTCAGATCTCTCTAAAACAATTTCGGCAAACTATGATGTATTGGCTGGTGAATACGTTTACACCGAAGATGGCATTATGGAATTTGAGGGCGGACCGGTTGCCTTCCGTGGCCTTTTTCTTATCGACAAGCAAGGCATCGTCCGGCATCAGGTTGTCAACGACCTTCCATTAGGCAGAAGTGTTGATGAAGCAATCCGCATGGTTGATGCGCTCCAGTTTTTTGAAGAAAATGGTGAGGTTTGCCCGGCCAACTGGCATAAAGGTGATGCTGGAATGAAAGCCACCGCTGAAGGTGTTGCTGAATATCTGAGCAAGCACGAAGCATAAAAGAGTAGCGAAACGCGGCAGTCGTTCCGACTTCGCTCCACTACCATTTAAGAGAGGGCGTCCCAAAAGGTCGTCCTCTTTTTTTCTGTTGCCCTAAGGACGGTCTGCCTCATCACCGCATCGCCGCTACGTCTGGGTCACTACTACCGTCTTGTCAAAAAAAAGCAAACATTGATCGCCCCGGCCAAGGCCGCTCATAGGGTGACAGGTGGTTCGCCAAGTAAAAAAGGTAGCATCAATGGCTTGAAGCCGTTGTTGTATTTTATGTTTCCAAAAACAGGTTCTACATCCCAGGGACGTTTTTTTCGGTGCTTAAGAACTGATAGTGTTGCTCTGAACCATAGCCGGCATCTGCAGTTACTGTTGCTGGCATTTGCCCATATAATTTGTTGAACCCTTGCAGATGAGAAGATAATGTCTTGGTATCAGTACGATTTTAATGAAAACTGTAATTTAAGATAAATTGAACTTGCAGTGATATCTGCCAATTATATGCTGGCTCGAGTTCTTGATCGTTTCCATGCTGCAAGATAATCATATCTTGTAGTCAGTCAGTAATTTAAATCAATATTATATTACCAAATTATTAACAATCAGGTTGTTGTACTTGAATAAGCCCGACGAAGCAGGATGGCCGCCTCATGGAAGTCACGTTAAGAAAATCAAGGAAGGAGCGTAAAAAACTGCGGACTGTTTGAGGAGCGAAGCGACGAGTTTCCGCAGTTTAGCGAATGACGAAGATTTTTAGTGACTTTCATGCAGCGGTGACTTTTCTTTGCTACTTTCTTTTGGTGGCAGCAAAAGAAAGTAGAGTTAAAACAAAAAGCTGCTTATTTACTTTTGAAACAACTTCTTTTTTTTCCTATTAATTCTCAACCTAACCTTATAACCAGCAGGGTTTCGGGGGAATATTTGCATCAAAGCCCTGCCATTTCATTCTGCCTTATTGTGTTTTGATCAATCTATTCCGCTGTGATAAATATCACAATAAGCATTACACCTTCACACACCATTTGTTCATGGGTCGCTACCCTAACTGATTACTTTTGTACCCATGTAGATAAGTACATATTTTAACTCATACATATGGACAATGTTTTCGAAACACAATTAAAAGAGTTGCAGAAAAAAGTTGGCAAACTTGAGGCTGGCACCCAAGATCAGATTTCGATGGTGATTTTTTCCGGAGACATGGATAAGATCCTTGCCGCCATGATCATTGCTCTTGGCGCTGCAGCTTACGACATGAAAGTAAAACTCTTCTTTACCTTCTGGGCCATCTCGGCACTTCGGGATCCGAAAAAAAACAGGAAAGGAAAGTCCTTCATGGAAAAAATGTTTGGCATCATGTTGCCGAATGGCAGCAATAAAACCAAATTATCAAAGATGAACATGGGGGGTATGGGCACCGCGATGATGAAGGGAATTATGAAGAAACATAAGGTAGCTTCATTGGAAGAGATGATTGCGACAGCAGGTGAATTTGATGTAGAAATCAATATCTGCGAAATGTCGATGGACCTGATGGGATTTAAAAAAGAGGAGATGATCGATTATCCGCATATGAACATTTGCGGAGTTGCCACCTTTCTTTCTGATGCACAGGAGAGTAAAATTCAATTATTTATATAACCTACAAAAGAGATAAAATGAGCACTGAAGAATTAAGAAACCTGAAATCCGATAAAATCGTTGATGCCCGGGGTACAGCTTGTCCGGGCCCGTTATTGGCCGCTAAAAAAGGAATCGGTGACCTCGAATCCGGCGAAATTATGGAGATTTATTCATCCGATGAAGGAACCAAACATGACATTCCCAAATGGTGTGCAAAAATGAATCATGACTTCCTAGGTATCGCTGAAGAAGACAGTTATTCAAGATTATTTTTGAAAAAAGCTTAAAACCACTTTCCCCGGAAGTCCTTTCCGAATCTGCCATTTTTAATGCCACTATTGCCTGTTTGAAGACTAATCGAAGGACTTCAGGGGGTTGGTTTGCCCAAAATTGATCAACATGGAACAAAAAAAATCGCCCAGGATACTGGTATTTTCTACAGATAAAATCTCTGATCCCGGCATCGACCAGGCAGGTTTAAGAAAGATTCACTATTCCCCTTCGGTATACGTGATCAGTTTGCCCTGCTCCTCAGGTATCAAGCCCCGCTGGATCATGCGGGCTTTTGAACAGGGCTTCGATGGTGTGTTTATCGCAGCCGATGGTCACGAGTGCTCATACAGCCAGCGCTGCCCTGAGTTTACCAATAACCTGATTGAGGAGGCCCAGCGTCAGATGACCGCGAAAAACATCAGTCCAAAGCGAATCCGAATGGCGGCTATCTGTTCGGTTTGTGCCGAATCGTTTGCAAGTCATATGGGCAATTTTAGTAACATCTTAGCAGAACTATCATGAGTTCAGAAGAACCAAAATTTGATGCCCTGGTCATTGGCGGCGGCATTGCCGGACAGGAGGCTGCGCTTTCACTGGCGAATATGGAATACAAGGTTTTACTGGTTGAGAAAGATTTCTCCATCGGTGGCAAAATGATTCAGCTCAGTAAGGTGTTTCCCACCCTCGACTGCGCTGCATGCATCACCACCCCCAAAATGTCGGAGACTGCCCGCCATCAGAATATCACCCTGATGCTCAACAGTGAACTGGACAGTATAAAACGGAATGAAAAGGGGTTTCATCTGGAGATTACAAAGCATCCAAGGTATGTGAAACCTGAAGTGTGCACAGGCTGCCAGGAGTGCGAGATGGCTTGTCCCGAAGTGAGGTCGGATGAGTATAATCAACACCTTGCCGGACGTAAGGTTGCCTTCATCCCGTTCAGTCTGGCAAATCCGCGCATCGCCGTGATTGACCGCCAGGATACTTCAGCCCCCTGCATTGCAGCTTGCCCGGGCGGGGTGAAGCCGTATGGATATATCTCGCTGGTAAGAAACGGACAAAATGAAGAGGCCTTCCACCTACACATGGAAGATATCCCGATTCCAGGCAGTCTCGGTCAGGCATGCTATGCCCCCTGCCAGGGAGAATGCACCCGTGCAAGTATGGAAGCGCCGGTCGATATCCGCAGGATCAAACGATTTTTTGCCGAGGATTACTATTCAAAATACCCCGAGCCTCCGGAACGGCTGATCAAAAATTCAACCGGAAAAAGAGTGGCCATCATCGGGTCGGGTCCGGCTGGTCTTACAGCAGCCTACCACCTGGCCCTAAACGGCCACAAGGTTAAAATTTTTGAATCAGCCCCGGAAGCCGGAGGAATGCTTAAGCTTACACTGCCTGAATACCGTCTCCCAAATGCCGTGGTTGACCGGGATATTAAAAACATCACCTCCCTGGGGGTGGAGATTGAGGTTAACCGACGCATTGAAAATCTGAAGGCATTAAAGGAGGAAGGTTACGACGCCATCTTTATCGGTGTAGGAACCCATGATACCACCCGAATGAACATCCCCGGATCAGAATTGTCGGGGTTAGTCTCGTGCCTCGATTTTCTCAGAGAATCAAAAATCGGCAAGAAGCGTGATCTCTCGGGGAAAACTGTGATGGTAGTTGGGGGAGGCAATACCGCCATGGATGCCGCGCGCACAGCCATCCGGCTGGGAGCCATCAGGGTTTCCATAATTTATCGGAGAAGCCGCGAAGAGATGCCGGCATGGAAAGAGGAAATTCAGGAGGCAGAAGAAGAAGGAGTCGTTTTTCAGTTGTTGCGAAATCCAATAAAACTTATTGGATCCGGTGGAAAAATCAGCAGGATTCAACTGATTAAAATGACCCTGGAGGAACCGGATGCCAGCGGACGCAGGAAACCGGTTGAAGTGAAAGGATCGGAGTACGAAGAGGCTGTTGACCTGGTCATTGAAGCCATCGGACTGAATCCCACTACGGCTCTGTTTGCCAAAGAACTTGGATTAAACAAAAACGGCACCATATCCACTGATAAAACGATCCTCCAGACCTCAACCCCGTGGATTTTTGCCGGTGGCGATTCCGTAAGCGGTTCATCAACCATCATCGAAGCAGCCGGACAGGGAAAAAGAGCCGCCTTTTACATCGACAAATACCTGCTTGGTTTTAACCCTGGCGAGTATGCGTTTGGCGATAAACTTCCTGCCGTTGACAAAACAACGATTCTGAACCGTCAGGGGTTGACAATCAAACCACCGATGGACCCAAAACTCAGACCGGTAGCAGAGCGCATTCGCGATTTCAGGGATGTGGAACTCACCTTCACTCCTGCAGAAGTTTTGCAGAGTGCCGAACGTTGCCTTGATTGCAGCAATTGCCGTGAATGCCATCAGTGTATTTCAGCCTGCCCGGCCTTTGCAATTGATTTTTCGCAAAAAGAGAGCAAGGTAAAGGCCTATGTTGGTGCCATCATCATTGCCTCTGGCTTTCAACTTTTTAAACCGGAACTCATTCCCCAGTTTAATTCAGCAAGGTTGTCGAATGTGATTGACTCGATGCAGATGGACCGGTTGATAGCCCCAACCCGGCCATATAACAATGTTTTACGCCCGGGTGACGGGAAGACCCCCGGGAATATTGCCTATGTGCTGTGCACAGGCTCCCGGGATTCGAGTCTTGGAAATTACCGTACCTGCAATGCCGCCGCAGCTAACAACCCCATATGTTCGCAAATATGCTGCATGTACTCCATCAAGCAGGCACAACTGCTGATGGGTGCCCTGCCGATGGCCGATATTACCATATATTATATTGACATCCGTGCTTTTGGAAAAGGTTATGATGAATTTTACCAGGAGGCAAAATCGATGGGGGTGAATTTTGTGAAAGGGAAAGTTGCCCGGATCAACGAAAAAGATCAGCCCAACGGTGATGTAATTCTGCGGGTTGAGGATGTTGAATCGGGCCAGGTGAAAGAGGTTGTTCACGATCTGGTGGTTCTTTCGGTGGGCGTTATGCCCGAAAACGGCATCATCCGGTCGTTCAAAGGCGAAGTGCCCGAACTTGACCCCTATCATTTTATCAGGCAGGTTGACCCAATGTTAAGTCCGAGCCTCACCAGCGTTGAGGGAGTATTTGTAGCCGGAACGGCAGCCGCACCGATGGACATCCCCGACTCAATCCTGTCGGCGGGTGCAGCGGCATCAGAAGTTGCAGCATATTTAAACACAAAATAACCTCCCCTGAAACCCCTCCCCAACCGGGGAGGCACCGGGGGTGGAGTAAACTGATACTATGAAAGAAACACCCAATAAAAATCGAATCGGAGTCTATATCTGCCATTGCGGCGGAAACATCTCCGACTATGTGGATGTGGAACAACTTCGCGATCTGGTGAGCAACGAAGAGAATGTGGTGATATCAAAAAACGTGATGTTCGCGTGTGCCGATTCAAACCAGAAGGAGATGATCAACGACATCCGCGAAAAGAACCTCGATGGCATCGTGGTGGCCTCCTGCTCCCCGAAACTGCACTTGCATACTTTTCGCGGAGTAGCTGAAAGAGCCGGACTTAATCCATACAACTATGTACAGGTAAACGTTCGTGAACAGTGTTCATGGGCACATTCCGACCAACCCGAACAAGCATCCGTCAAAGCAGCGGGGCTGATCCGTGCCGGTATTAAAAAGGTGAGCAAATCCGAAGCGCTTGAAAACATCAGCATTACTGCCCACAAATCAGTGGTGGTGATTGGCGCAGGGGTAGCCGGTATGCGGGCAGCCATCGACCTTTCCCGGATGGGCAACCAGGTTTATCTGATCGAAAAAGAGGATCACGTTGGGGGACAATTGGCCGGTAAAGGCAAACTGTTCCCAACCGGCGAAACCGGGGAGAAACTTGTTGAAACACTACTCACCAAGGTTCGGAGCATGAACAACATCACCCTGTTTACTTCGGCCCGGCTCGAAAAAGCGACCGGTAGCCTGGGCAATTTCAAAGCCGAAATTCATATCGGAAAAGAAAATAAAGAGGTGCTGACCTTCCCCGCCGGAGCCATTCTTATCACAACCGGATATGAATCTTATCAACCAAAAGAGAACGAATTCGGCTATAAAACCAGTCCACGCATACTTACCTTGAATGAATTCGACAGGATGCTCAATAATTCGGGCGAAAACCTTGTAATTGATGGAAAAAAGGTTCGGACTGCAGCATTCATTTATTGTGTGGGAATGCGCCAATCAAAAGGAGAAAACAAATATTGCTCAAGGGTTTGTTGTACGGCAGCCATTCACTCCTCCCTGCAGATGCATGAAAAATTCCCGGGAATCAGGGCCTACCATATGTACCGCGATATCCGTACTTATGGGAAACAGGAGATTCTCTATGAAAAATCGGCAAAGGCAGGTGATGTTTACCTCATGTATCAGGAGAAATTCCCTCCAACCGTTGAACCAGCAGCAACAAGTGTGAAAATCAGTGTGAAGGATTACCTTACGATGAAGAAGACCATTGAGATGGAGGTTGACCTGCTGGTGCTGGTGAATGGAATGATTCCCCGCTCCGATAGCGCCACCATCGCTTCAAAACTTAAAGTTCCCATCGGCAGCGATAGGTTTTTTAACGAAATTCATCCCAAGCTGCGTCCGGTTGAAACTGTCATCAACGGAATGTTCCTCGGCGGTTCATGCCAGGGGCCGAAAAACATCCAGGAATCGGTACAATCTTCCCTTTCCGCTGCAGCCAAAATCAACGCGATTATCCGCAATGAAACGATTGAACTGGAACCAATTATCGCAAGAATTGATGATGAAGCCTGTACCTGGTGCGGGAAATGCCAGGAGGTATGCGAATTCGACGCCATTTTCCAACTGGAAACAAATGGCAAAGTGATAGCGGGTGTTAATGAAGCCGTGTGTAAGGGATGTGGTATCTGCGCCCCCATCTGCCCAACTGATGCCATCAATGTTGTTCAGTACACCAATAACGAAATTGAAGGAATGATCGATGGGTTTATGCAACCTGTTGACCTCGAAAAGAAGGAAACCGAAGAAGGCGGGCAGGGTTCGGAGCCGGTTGGGGGAATGAAAGAATTCCCGCAGATATGGCAATCGATTATGCAAAGTGTTGCGGTTGAACCGAAAACCATTCCGGCCATCGCGAACGATCTGTCGCTCGATACTGCCCTGGCCACCTGGCATGTGATGACCATGAACAAGTATTTTATTCTTGAACCAGCAGGAATCGACGAAAATGATGAATATTTCTACTATTCTCTAAAAAATAAAGCTAAATGACAAAGATCAGTGCTGACTTTTATACTGAGATAAAAAAATTCGGGACCGATGATTTCCAGGCCTGTTTTAACTGTGGTAATTGCACCGCTGTTTGCAATCTGACAGATAAGGATAATGCCTTCCCCCGAAAACTCATCCGCTACAGTGTTTTAGGACTTGAAGACGAAATCACTGCCTCACTGGATCCATGGCTGTGCTATTATTGCGGCGACTGTACAACCACCTGTCCGCGCGAGGCCAATCCGGGCGAATTGATGATGACCCTCCGTCGATACCTGTCATCGAGCTATGACTGGACAGGACTTGCAAGAAAATTTTACACGTCGAAAGTATTTGAGCTTTCGGCCATCGCCTTTTTAGCGCTCGTGATATTATTGCTTTTTGTGTTTTTCCATGGCCCGATGACTACAGATTTAACCTCAGAGGGCGGAGTTAAACTCAACACTTTCGCCCCCTGGAAAACCATTGAAGCCGGCGACTGGCTCATGGCCGGGTTTCTCTCCTTCTTCCTGCTGTCGAATGTATTTAACATGTTCAGAAAAGTAATCCTGTCGCGGAAAGATTTGAAAATTCCAATGGCAATCTATTTCACCGAGTTGAAACATCTGGTCTTTCACTTCATCTCTCAATGGAGATTTTCAGATTGTGAAACGGGAAAAACCTCTTTTTTAACTAAATTAAAAACCGGAAATTACAACTATTGGGTTGTTCATTTTTTTCTGATGACAAGCTATGTAACCCTGTTTACCATGATTGTCGGCTTTCTTGGATGGTTCCAAACCGATGATATTCACTCTTGGTGGCATCCGCAGCGGTTGCTGGGTTATTACGCTACCGTTGGCCTATTGTTTGGAACCATCTACTTTTTCGTTTTGCGTATTCAAAAGAAAAACGAGAAAAGTAAGAACTCACATTATACCGACTGGACATTCCTCATTCTTCTGTTTTTAACCACTTTTACGGGAATTCTTGTTCACCTCTTCCGTATCAACGGACTGCCCATGGCTACCTATTATCTGTATGTGATACACTTGATGATTCTGTTCCCGATGCTGATGATCGAAGTCCCATTCTCGAAATGGTCACACCTCGCCTATCGTCCTTTTGCCATTTATTTCTCAAATGTGATTAAGGCAACAGAAGCTGTATCAAAAAAGAAATAAACCAATAACTCATGATTATGAAAACGACCCTATTATTAAAAGTTGTTATCGGATTACCCATCGTAATTTTTGCAGACTATCTTTTAATGGCAATTCTTGGATGTGTTTCTTGCCTGCTTGGCTTTGGAGACGACTATTTTTGCAACTCCTATTGCCTCCTGGGGAAAGGGTTGTTGTTGCTATCGGCAGTTTTATACGGCTGGTTTCTTTTTCCGGAAATCAAGAAGCTGTTTCAAGCGAAAAGCCAGTCTTCCTAATCCCGGCAAGTATTGCTAAATCGGGCTGATTCCGGCATCCCTTGAAAATGGGCTGCCCCCTTTCCTCCTTCAGTCGTGATATTATTTCCAAAACAATAATGCTCATGAACAAAAGTTCAGCTAAATCACTATTTTTGCGCCTCAGATAATGTTCTTCCCATCAAAGAACATGAACCAAATTCCGAAAATTCGGCTGTTGCCGATATGTTTTCGGACATGAAACTACTTGGAAGTTGAAGTAAATAATGGATAAAAGTATAAAGCAACAACTGAGTAGCACCTGGCAAAAATCCGCTGTATTGGGTTCCCTGTGGGCATCCTCGGAAATCGTTCTCGGGAGTTTTCTTCATAACCTGCGTATTCCATTCAGCAGCATTTTCCTGACCTCCATCGGCATTATTTTATTGATCACTGTGAGCTATCAGTGGAAAGAGCGGGGTTTGATATGGCGTGCAGGTTTGATCTGTGCCATTATGAAAGCGGTGTCGCCAAGCGCAGTCATTTTCGGTCCAATGATCGCAATCTTTGCGGAAGCAGTTTTACTTGAATCCTCTGTCAGAGTTTTCGGGAAAAACATGCTTGGCTTCATCATAGGCGGCATTCTTGCCATATCGTGGAGCTTTTTTCAAAAAATAGCCAACTTTATCATTGTCTATGGTTTCAACATTGTAGAATTATACACCTCCCTGATCAACTTTGCACAAAAACAGTTTCATTTTCATTTCACCACCATATGGATGCCCGTAATGGTTTTATGGGCTGTCTATTTGTTGTTTGGGGTGTTATCTGCGCTGGTGGGAATTTATATTGGCAGAACAGCCCAAAAAACTGCTCCCCTCAACATGAGCATTGACAAAAAGCGAACAGGCGGTATTAAATCCGGCAAAATCATACCTGCATTTAATTACTCCATGGGTTGGCTTGCATTTACCATAACCGGAATGGTTACGGTGCTCATCCTGATGAACTTCACAACCATTATCTGGTGGGGATTGGCAGGTATCGCCATGCTTACTTTTTGGGTGATTCGCTACAACGACATCCTGCGACCTCTTAGGAAGCCAAAATTCTGGACCTTTTTTATTGTGATTACAATGCTTTCGAGCTTCCTGTTCGCAACACTTCAGTCATCACACCTGTCAATTCTTGATGGTCTGATGATTGGGTTGCAAATGAATTTCAGGGCTGCAATCATGGTTGTTGGTTTTGCTGTAACAGGAAAAGAGCTAAGCAACCCGGTTATCAGATCTTTTTTTATTCGATCTTCATTCAAGCAACTGCCTCTCTCCCTTGAAGTTGCCTTTAATACACTTCCCTTTATCATAAGCCATTTGCCTTCATTAAATGAGATCTTCAAAAATCCGATACCCATTTTAAGACAACTAACGGCCCAGGCAGAATTCTGGCTTGGGAAAGTTGGACTCAGCCTCAGGAAAAAAAATAACACAATCCTGGTTACAGGCGATACAGGCGATGGAAAATCAACCATGCTCGCTGAATTGGCCTCCATCTTCAAAAGCCACGGTATTCGAATCGGAGGCATCATTTCTCCGGCAGTTTTTGAAGAGGGGATTAAATCAGGGTATGATATCATCAATATTGAAACATCAGAGCGGCAGCGGCTTTCACAAATCCACAAGAGAGAAGGCATGGCAAATGTTGGCCGATTCTATTTTTTCGATGACGGAATCGGGTTTGGTAAAACTGCGCTCGCCGTCAAAAACAACCAGAATTCACAAATTGTGTTTATTGACGAAATCGGAGCCTGGGAAATACAGGGACAAGGCTGGGCCGAAAGTTTAAATGAACTGATCATGCGATGCGATATGCCAATCATTTTGGCTGTCAATAACAAATTTATTGATGAGGTTGTAAGCAGTTGGCAATTGCTTGATCCTTTGGTGATCGATGTAAAAAAAACATCCGCGACAGAGGCATTTCAAGAAATCATGCATTTTGCATCAACCACGACTCATGCATCCGATGCATAGTCCTGTTCAGGGCAACGGAGGAAAAGGTCTACAAGAGGAGGATCGTATAACTTTTATAAAAAAAAATTCAATAGTCATCTGTTAATGAACATATGTTCACTATATTTGCAAAAAATACAATACTGATATGCCTCATATGAATGGTACCGGTCCTGAAGGCAAAGGAAGTTCGACAGGACGTAAAATGGGAAAATGTAATAATACCACCGCCGAAGAAGCATTGCAGAAACTGGGCAAAGGGATGGGAGCGCGCCGTAAAAATGGTGGCGGAACCGGAAAAGGGAAGCGCCTGAAAAATGATCAGAACTAATTGTTACTAAAAACATACTATGAATCAGCTATTTGAAAAACTTCCCATGGAAGGAGTAAAAAATATTATTACCATCGCATCGGGTAAGGGAGGAGTTGGAAAGTCAACTGTGGCAGCCAATCTGGCTATTGCCTTGGCAAGACACGGACTGAAAACGGCTCTGGTAGATGCCGATATTTACGGTCCTTCAATACCGAAAATGTTTGGAATTGAAGATATCAGGCCTGAAATAACAGCACTGGGTGATAAGGAGATGATGTTCCCTGTCGAAAAGTATGGCATAAAAATTATGTCTATCGGTTTTTTTGTTGCGCCAAACCAATCGCTGATCTGGCGCGGACCGATGGCCTCCAATGCCCTCACCCAGCTTTTTGAAAACACCCAATGGGGTGAGATTGACTATATGATCATTGACTTTCCTCCAGGCACCGGCGATATTCAACTCACCACTGCCCAAAAGCTCAACATCACCGGAGCCATTATTGTAACCACACCTCAGGAAATTGCCCTGAACGACGTTCGCAAAGCGGCTTCCATGTTTGTAAACAAGGATATTCAGGTCCCTATCCTGGGAGTTGTTGAAAACATGTCGTGGTTTACACCATCAAAGCATCCTGATGAGAAATATTTCATTTTCGGGCAGGGCGGCGGAGAAAAGATAGCCAACGAATACAACACACAGTTATTTGGGAAGATTCCGCTTGTGATGGAGGTTGGCGAAGCGGCAGAACAGGGAAAAAGTATTTTTAGCCAGACAAATAAAACGGTTATCGAATCCTTTGAAAAAATTGCAGTTAACCTGATCTCTGCCACGATATTTTAATCGGGAAACCTTATTCTCCAATAATTATTTTCTGAGTTGCTTTCTCAGTGGGGGTTTCTCAACAATCCAGGCTTATCAGCAAGCAATCATCCCTGGGTTAGTGCGTTCTGTAACTCTGATTTTTCCTGCTGATTAAGTTTTATCTTAAAAATGGGTGAATACATTTAGCATTACGCTGATTTTGTTTTGACTTATTATTACATTTGCACCAACGATTGGTGCTTAAACGGATGTCCATCCGCTAAAGTTAAAAGGGAATCCTGTGAAAATCAGGAGCTATTCCCGTAGCTGTAAGTTCTTTTTGTCTTTCGGCCTCCTCCTGTCACTGTTCCTTTTGGAATGGGAAGACTTTTGAAAGATGGAACAAGTCAGAAAACCTGCCAATAGTCGTAGAAATTGACATTCGGGAAAAATGTCAATGATTCAATAATAACAAATTTACTTCATCTTATGACAGCAAAAAATGTACTTATTATGGTAACTATTTGTTTAGGAATGCTTTACTGCTCAATGACCGTTGCTCAATCAGCAGATTACGTCAAACAAGTTATCACGACGAATTCCGGGCAATTTGAATTTTCTCCCCCTTATTCCGATTATGCTGCAATCCAGGCATACAAGCCACAGTCAGGATCGGTGAATGTGTTTAACACAATTTATACACAATCCACCCAGTGTGTGGTTATTTCAGCAAGAATGGCTTATGTTGCAGCACAGGATTCTATAATAAAATATGATCTGAATTCCATGCAACGGGTGGCTGCAATTAAGGATTCCGGATTAAGCCAACTTGCCGTATTTAACGGTAAACTGATCGTTTCAAAGCAATACCCCATCACAAGCATGTTTGTGGAGGTACTGGACACAATGAACCTTGGGGTTATTGCCGAAATTTCCGGAATTTCCGGTGATTGTGGCGGTATTATGATGATCAACGACACAGTTTATATTGCAGTAAATGGCGGATGGATGGGGACAAATGGAAAACTTGCCATAATTAATCCTTCAACATGGACATTAAAAACTGAGGTTGATTTCGGCCCGGAAGCAATCGGGATTTTCAATCTTTATCGCTACAAGGAAAAGCTTTTTTCAATTAATAAGACTCCATATGGGATAACTGATACAGCCAGCATCACTGTTTATAATCCCATAGATCGTAGTTTTAACAATGTTTTCCTAAACCACACAGTTGCGACCGGAGCTGGGATAAATGACAGTCTCCTTTATCTCGGGCTGGATAAAGGTATCGGGAGTTTTAATCTTAATAAGCTGCAAGTGCAAGACCCCATGATCATACATGATCCCGGTTCATCTGTCTTTAAATATATTACATCCTCAATTGTCGATACACTCAATGACCACCTATATGTAAACATCGGGGATTATGCAACTCCTGGATATTGCCTGGTAACTGCATTGAACGGAGATTCGATAACTTCTTTCTCTACCGGTATTTCTGCGGATGCAATCGCAGTGGATTATCGCTTTTATCCTACAGGAATTAATACTGCTATTTTGGAGTCGAAAAATGTGAAAGTTTTTCCAAATCCTGTTCTGGATAATCTAAATGTTGCCCTTCACGGAGAACATGATGTAAAAAATCTATCAATTGCTGATATTAGTGGAAGAGTTATCCTATCACTATCTGCTGAAGCCGGGAAGAAAAATCCTGTCACGATTTCTTGCCAGAATTTATCAGCCGGGATGTATTATATTATCATCGAGACCGCAACTGACAGGTTTGTCAGTCCTTTTATAAAACAATAAAAGGAGAATATAGGGTTTCATGTACCGCACTGCGACAAGGATTACCTCGACTAAATAAACCAAGACCCTTATTCTGAAAGGCAACTTGATGTTTCGGATAACGAAAGTAGTTGTTCTAAAACCTGGCGATCACAAAACCTTTTTATTTGTACTTTTGATCATTCACGGTAAATGAATAGATCTAACCATGTATCAAAAAACAAACCAGTTGATTATTGCAGACATGAAGGTTTCCGACATGATCCTCGAAAACCCATATTTCATGCTGATGCTGGAACATTTTGGGATCAGATTGGTGTTCCAGGAAAAAACGATAGCACAGATATGTGTCGAAAATTCCATTGATGTTGGTCTGTTTCTCACCTTTGCCAACCTTTTCAACGGATTTGATGCTTTCGGCTCCTCCAATGCGTCTAAAAAAGATGTGCCAACAATCATTCAGTACCTGAAAGCCTGTCATACCTACTACCTTGAGGAGAAGTTGCCAAAAATCAGCAGCTATATCCATAGAATGAATGAGTTAAATGAATCTTCCGAAATCCGGCTTGCAGAAAAATTCTTCAATGAATATTGCAATGAAATCGTTGAGCATCTGAATTATGAGAATGAAGTCGCCTTTCCTTACATTCTGGGGCTGTTTCATTATCTGACGAAGAAAACTCCCAAGAAATATCTGAAATCCTATTCTATAAAGGAATATCAGGATCATCATAACGACATTGAGGAAAAGCTTACTGATTTGAAAAATCTCCTTATTAAATATTTACCACAAAAAGAAGATCAACAGATACGACGGAAGTTACTGTTCAGTCTGTTCGAACTTGAATATGACCTGAAAATCCATTCACGCATTGAGGACAAATTCCTAGTACCATTGACTGTATTAATGGAACGTAACCTGGGACCGGGAAGATGAGAGCACAAGGTGTATATATTGCCATCGTTGAACCTTCCCAGATCATATTCCAGGGATTGGTCTCACTCATTACCGATTCAGGTAGAAACTTTCATATCGTCCGTGCGGATGATCTAACCGAATTGCAGCATCAGGTTGCACGCAATCAGATAGATATTGTCATCCTTAATCCCTCATTCCTTCAGTTGGATTTAAAAACCTTCAAAGTAATACGTTCCGAACAACCTGCAATTAAATGGATCGGGATGGTTTATACCTTATTTGACCAGCGAATTATTTCTTTATTTGACGGCATTATCTCAATCAATGACCTTCAGCATAATATCATTAGTTTGATTCAACAGGTTCTTCAAGCGTCAAAAGTGCAGGAGAACGATTCAACACAGGAATCGTTGAGTGACCGGGAAGCAGAAGTTCTGCAACTTCTAGTTACGGGCCTTGCCAATAAAGAAATTGCCGATAAACTGAATATCAGTACCTATACGGTTATCACTCACCGTAAAAATATTTCCATTAAAACCGGCATCAAATCTGTTTCAGGATTGACCCTTTACGCGGTCGTAAAAGGCATCATCTCGGTCGACCATTTCGCGGTATAGTTCAGGTATCCCTATTAATGGGGATTGCTTTTTGGTATTTCATCACTAATTGGGATTTGGTTAACCAGATATTCATGCTATTTTTGCACCGTTAAGTTTTTAACAGTACAGGATATAAATATATTGTCAACTCTGTTTGTTTGAGAAAGGTCGCATCTTTAAGTTTCATTATTCTCTTTCTGCTTTATTACTGCAGTTCAAGCCTGTTTATACATTCCCACCGTTTAAACGGGAATATAATTGTTCACTCCCATATTTACAACTTCTTCGGGGACAAAGGAAAATCCCCATCACAACACCAGCACACATATGATGAGCTGATATTGATCGGGACCCTTTCAAGCTGGACTACCGACCTGAGTTTTTCTTCAGATGAAATCAGCCCGCCATACCCATCCTGCTTTCAGCCGTCATACCTGCTTGATTCAACCGATGTTGTTTCAAATGTGTTTACGCTTCCATCCCTTCGCGGGCCTCCAGCTGCCTGATCCAGGAAAATCACCAACCCATTAATCTTTAGGTCAGTTGGGTTCCTTCTGAACCATTCGATCGCATCATCGTTTTTTCCCTTTGGGAAGTTATGTGATCATATTGTTGATTTTAAAACCTCTAAATAAAAAAATATGAACCTGAAATACTTGATCATTATCAGTTTTATCGCCATATCACTGCAGAGTACCGGCCAGCATAAAAAGACGGACGCCAACCTTGTCGGCCATGTTACGTGCGGAGATGAACACCTTCCTTTTGTCAATATTTTCCTAAAAGGAACTTCCATCGGCACCACGACCGATGAAACGGGCCATTATCAAATGGTCAATCTTCCCACTGGGAAATATATCCTTCGTGCACAAATCATCGGTTATGCTCCTCAGGAAAAGGAAATTGAACTTAAGGGTAAGCAAACCCTGGAGATCAAATTCAATCTTATCGAAGATGCTCTCGGATTAGAGGAGGTTGTTGTAACAGGCGACCGCAATGAAAAAAAACGCAAAGAATCAGTGGTGCCAGTGAATACCATTACCCCAAAGCTATTTGAAATCACCCAATCGGTCACCATCAGTGAAGGGCTCAATTTCTGCCCCGGGCTCCGGACCGAAAATAATTGTCAGAACTGCGGATTCAACCAGGTCAGAATGAATGGCATGGAGGGGCCTTACTCACAAATCCTCATTGATGGAAGGGCTATTTTCAGTGGACTTGCCGCGGTTTACGGACTGGAATTGATCCCTTCGTCGATGATCAGAAGAATTGAAGTTGTGAAAGGAGGAGGGTCAGTGTTGTATGGCAGCAATGCCATTGCAGGAACGATCAACCTGATCCTGGATGAACCGGTGAACAATTCATATCAGTTTGGCATTACCGGCGGAGCTGCAGGAATAGGCATGAAAGAATCGGGACCGCCGGCAAACGAGTTTACCGTAAACATGAACGGCTCGGTTGTGTCGACCGACCACCAGTCGGGCCTGTCGATATTTGGTTTCTACCGGAACCGTCAGCCCTTTGATGCCAATGATGACAGTTTCTCGGAAATATCCAAACTCTGGAATCTCACTTCTGGAACCCGTCTTTATCATCGCTTTGGTGCCCGCAGCAAACTCACCGGCGATTTCTTTGTGATCCACGAAGAACGGCGGGGAGGCAACAAATTCGACCTTCTCCCTCATGAAACAGACATTACAGAGGCAATAACGCATAATATCCTGAATGGGGGCCTATCGTCTCAAACATACTTAAGGAAACAGGACGTCCTCTCCGTTTATGCATCAGGACAATATATTGACCGTGACAGCTATTACGGCGCTAACCAATCACTAAAAGATTACGGACATACAACAGATTTTACCTGGGTAGCAGGCGCACAATATCTTGCTAAATTTAAAAACAGCTCGCTTATAACAGGCATCGAAAACCAGAACAGTTCGTTGAAAGATACCAAACTTGGCTATCCTGACTATGATCATGCTGTAATCGCCAACGACAGCATTGTTTCTGTTCCACATGTTGGAAACACCCTGATTGCTGATCAGTTGATCAATACCATCGGCATTTTTGCACAGTATGAACAAAAATGGAAGATCCTGACTGGTTCATTTGGCTTAAGATACGATAACTACTCCATCAATGATTGTGCGGGTGGATCAGATATCAATTCGAAAGGCGTTCTTATCCCAAAGTTAAGCATCATGGCTGATCTCACGGAGAACTTCCAGGTACGCGTCAGTTATGCACAGGGATACCGCGCCCCTCAAATTTTTGATGAAGACTTGCATATTGAAACTTCCGGTTCCCGCCAGGTGATTCATGTGAATGCCCCCGGATTAAAACAGGAATCGAGCCACAGTGCTATGATTTCATTGGATTTTCACAAAAACTTTGGTAAAACGGCCATCGATCTCCAGGCAGAAGGGTTCTATACCTTGCTGGAAAACCCATTCACAACAGATTACAGTGCCCCTGATTCAAACGGGGTTGTTGTTCATACCCGGTATAATTCAGAAAAGGGGGCAATGGTTTATGGGGTGAACCTACAGGCAGACATTGCACCGGCAAAAGGGATCACGCTGTCGTCCGGCTTCACCTGGCAAAAAAACCGGTATGAGATTGCCCAAGCCTTTGATGAAAAGAACTTTCTCAGAACGCCTTCAACCTATGGTTTTCTAACCGTCAACTGGGAATTCCTGCGCCGTGCATCGATCTCTTCGGCCTTAAATTATACCGGAGCCATGCTGGTACCCTATTTTGGGTTAGACCAACCTGATCCTGACCAGGGAGAATTGAGAACATCCGGGACTTTCTTTGACTGGAGCATTAAACTCAGTTACACCATTCCAATCAATGGCGCTTCCATTCAATTGTTTGGCGGAATGAAAAACATCTTGAATTCCTATCAGAACGACTTTGACTATGGTATCGACCGCGATCCGGGATATATCTATGGGCCGATGTTCCCAAGAACAATTTATTTCGGGGTTTCTTTCGGAAACGTGCTCTAATTTCTCTTCAGCGGCACCGGAGATAAATCATTATTACATGCAGCAAACACAAAGTCTGCCTCCATGGCTTTTTCGCGCTGCTGTGAATACATGTGCTCGGAGTACACCTCTATTTTAATGTACAGTTTTACATTTCCGGCTTTGACAATTTTTCCCGTAATTTCAACGATGGTATTGGCTAATATCGGTTTTAAGAACCGAATATTCTCAATCTTAACCGTGATCATACGCTGGCGCGAATACCTTGTTGCCGTTATAAAAGCCACCTCGTCAAGCCATTGCATGGCCTCACCGCCAAAAAATGTTCCATTTGAATTCAGGTGCTTTGGAAAAACAACCCGGTATTGCTGAGTAGAAGAACTGTGGTCTGCGATGTTATACTCCATGAAAATATTTTTACAAATTTAAACAATGCGAACATATGTTCATTAAATTTGCAGAAAAACAAAACGATGAACTTAGACAAAGCAGGTTTCGACACCAAACTCATTCATGCAGGGGAAATCGAAGATCAATTCGGCAGTGCAACTGTCCCCATTTATCAAACTTCAACCTTCCGGTTTAAAAATGCACAACATGGCGCCGATTGTTTTTCGGGTGCCAGCGATGGCTATATCTACACAAGAATCGGAAATCCAACAATCCATGCCCTGGAACAAAACATTGCCGCCCTCGAAAATGGATTCGGTGGAATAGCCACCGGTTCAGGAATGGGCGCCATTTCCACGGTTTACATGGCCTTGTTAAATGGTGGAGATCATATAATCAGCACCGATGCTGTTTATGGCCCGGCCAGAGGTGTTCTGGAACAGGATTTTTCCCGTTTTAATGTGGAGGCCTCCTTTATCAATACTGCCGACCTGGATGAAATTAAAAAAGCGATCAGGCCAAACACCAAGGTTCTGTACATTGAAACACCGGCTAACCCCACCATGCAAATTTCCGACCTTGTTGCCTGTGCAAAAATCGCAAAGGAACATGGCCTTGTATTGGTGGTTGATAACACCTTTTGCACCCCATACCTGCAAAAGCCGTTGGATTTGGGTGCAGATGTTGTGCTACATTCTGTTACCAAGTTCATTAATGGTCATGCTGATATCGTAGGCGGAATTATTGTTACCAAAGATGAGGTACTCTATAAAAAAATAAGGCACTGCATGGTCTACATGGGATGTAACATGGATCCACACCAGGCATACCTGGTTTTACGCGGGGTAAAAACCCTCTCGTTGCGGGTTGACCGAAACCAGGAAAATGCAGTTAAAGTAGCTGATTTTCTGGAAAGTCACCCTAAAGTAGCCTGGATCAAGTATCCCGGATTAAAATCACATCCGCAATACGAACTGGCAAAGCAGCAAATGATGGGGCCAGGTTCTATGATCAGTTTTGGGTTAACCGGTGGTTTTGAGGCTGGAAAAAAACTCATGGACAATGTTCATCTTGCCGTTCTGGCTGTCTCTCTGGGTGGCGTGGAAACACTTATCCAGCATCCAGCTTCAATGACCCATGCAGGTGTTTCAAAGCAAAATAAAGAACAGGCAGGCATCACCGATGATCTGGTAAGGTTCTCCGTAGGAATTGAAAACGTGGAGGATATCATCGGAGATCTGAAACAGGCGTTGGACAAAATATAGTTTGCTGATAATCTATCAGATGCATCATATAACACCTTTTTTGAAATAAATTTCCGTTTTGTGCTCATGGATTTAAAAAAGGTGTTATATTTGCATATTCTTAAATGTGAATAATTCCTATTTAATATTATATCTCATATATCGTGCCACTGAAATCATAGGAAGTCTATCAGAAAACGGATTAAAGATCACGCCGCAAAGGATTGCTGTGCTCGAAGCCGTCATTGAGCTCAGAAACCATCCTACTGCCGAAAACGTTATTGACTTTATCAAATCCAACCATCCGAATATTGCAACGGGTACTGTTTACAAGACCCTGGAAACCTTCGTTGAAAAGGGACTGATCAAGAAAGTAAAAACAGACAGAGACATCATGCGGTACGACGGCATGACCGATCCCCATCACCACCTTTACTGCTCATCATCAAATCGCATCGAGGATTTCATGGATCCGGAATTGCTCAAGATGATCGAGCAATATTTTGAAACCCACCAGATCCCAAATTTTAAAATTGAGGATATCAAACTCCAGATTATCGGTACGTTTTCAACGAAGTAAATATTGACAAAAAAACAGCATCTTGGTTAATTTTAATTATCCCTTAAATCCGCAACAAATAAATAAGCGACAAGTTTAACCAATATTTTGATTGGATTTTGTGTTTTTTTACCAGTACCATCGTATATTTCCCTTCAAAAGGAGATTTATTGAGCAAAAAAAAATCGCAAAAAATTTTTGTCAAAAAAAATCTGTTTTTAAAATGATTCAGTTATCCTCAACATGTTTCCGATAAAAACATAAAATGTATCCGCTCAATAAATGAGGGTAATTCTTTTACTAAAAGAAATGGCGGTAT
>DYQT01000380.1 GCA_020719165.1 Draconibacterium orientale
GCAAAATCAAAGGCAACAATCCGGGTTTTCCAGTTGAAATCCATGTATTCGGTTGTAAACCAGAACACAGAATCGTTCACCGGGTCAACACTCAGGTTGGCATAGTCGCCCCACCTGCTGAAAACGGTTTGTGAACCAAAACCAGTAACTGCTTCCACTTCTTCGTAAGTCATTTCTCCCAAAGGCGCATTGGCCGGCCTTCCGGTGTAACGGATAGAGGCATAATGGTCGCTGTTGGCAACAGAAAATCCCAGTGCGATGGTTCCCTGTGCGTTGATAGCCATACTTCCCATCCATCGGTGCAAACCATCGTTGGGAGCATACACTCCCTGTTGATAAATGTACCAATCGGCTGCGCCTTCTTTGCGGAATTCGTACCATTTAATTCCTGCCCTGCCATCCACGTTCACGGTGTGGTTGGCAACCATGGTCTGGTGGGTTCCAAAATTGCGATAGGCCAGACGATACATCAACATCTGGGCAAGGTCGTCGAGGGTGGAGCCTCCGGGTTGTGGTATTCCGTCGATTTCGCTGTCGAAATCGCCGGGGTCCAACGATACATCCAGTTGGTAGGTAGAATTGATTGGATTTTGCCAGTCAACATGAAAGGCATAGATATCAAATTGCTTGCTTGCGAAAGCATTCATTGTTGCAATGTAGGCAGGGGTTCCGGCGGGGGGGAGAGGGCCATCGAAATCCGAAGGCTGAAGGCTGAATTTGTCTTCAAAATAGCCAAAGAAAACCATTTGAGCCAATGAATCTCCGATGAGCATTTTATCCCGCTCAAAAGCAGCCACTCCCGAACCATAAAATCCATCATCAAAAAAGTTAAAAGTGGCATAGTAGCCATCACCCCAAACGCCCACCTTGGGATAATCGTTAAAATAGTCGAATTCGAAGGCATAACGGTAATACTCACCCAACGGATCGCCGGTTGCTGAAACAGCCACCAGTTCGTAGGATTTTCCGTTGGGGCGCTCGATGGCGAACTGAGTGGCCACCCAGCGGTCGGCGGCTTCATCGTAAATCAGAATCGGGTCGCCATCGTTAGAGCCAGTCCATGGACCAATAAATCCTTCCCAAAGGGTGCTGTTATCCACCGGGCCGTACAATTTATTTCCTTCTTTGTCCCAGATGGCAAACGACAGGTTGATCATCTGGAAATAGTGGTTGGGGCCAACATCACCATCAGTGTCAGGGGGATAAACGCCGTTTACATTGCCAATCCCTTTAATGCTGACGCGTGGACCTCTGGATTGATCTTTCCCGTTGGTTTCCTGCAAAAATTCGTATTTGCCGGTAATGTTGTCTTTGGCGTCACCATACATTTCTACAGATTCATTTTCGATTACACCGTCTTTCCAGGCACGTTTCCGTTCACCAGGCAAAATCACTTTCATTTCCCGCAAAGGGGGCGTCTTATCAAAGTATTTTGCCCTTTTTACAAAAGTTGGCGATTTTACATCCTGGGCACTGATTCCAAGAGAGAAAGCTAAAGTTAATAGTAGTAAAACAAGTGGTTTTTTCATTGTGATGATTTATGTTTGTTGTTGATGGTCATTTGTAGTCATTGATGGTCATTGATGGTATTTTATTGCTATTGATGGTTAGCAGGAAAACCCTGCCAGATAATTTGTTTTTATTTGCAAACGTAGTTTTTCTTTTTAAATCAGGCGTTTTCGATGTTAAAACTGAATTTCTTTTTTAATAAATTCCTGAACAAAAACAGCCCGGCATAATAAGGAGCAAGAATTCCTATGGCCGCCAGTCCTGCAATGCCTTCATCTTTGGTAAGATTTTCGGCTGTCAAAAGGGTAGCGATGAGCAACACGAATGGGATGAAATATCCATAAACTACAGCCTGCGTACCCATTGTTTTTTTCATGGTTATCCTAACAAAATCACCGGTTTTATGTTCAATGGTTCCTGTTTTGGGGATGTCGATAACCTTTTCCTTCATATCCG
>DYQT01000131.1 GCA_020719165.1 Draconibacterium orientale
TAAAGAATTTTACTTTTCCATTTTTCATAATAATAATCGAATTAAAAATAATATTTGCAAATGTAGCTATAAAAATTATTAATTCAACCAAATATTTAAAAAAAACTTACGTTGCAGGTTATTTCTTGCGGTAACCGCCTTTGCGGAATGTGCTTCTGTGTTTTTTCGGATCAAAAACCGGTCCCTCTCCAAGATGAACAGGAATGGCACCTTTGTATATTGATTTTCCCAAAAGGGTTTCAATGGTTGCAAATTTCCCCTGGTCTTTCTCATTGATCAGGGTGATGGCGGCTCCCTTGGCTTTAGCACGTGCCGTGCGACCGATGCGGTGGATGTAATCCTCTCCGTCGTTGGGCACATCATAGTTCAGCACCATGTCAATATCCTCAATGTCAATGCCCCTGGATACAATGTCGGTCGCTACCAGGATGTTCAGCTCCCTGCTTCTGAAGCTGTTTAAAACCTTTTCCCGCTCCGGCTGATCAAGATCGGAGTGGATCTCCTCGGCATTCAGTCGTAGCTTTTTCAAGGCCGCGCTCAACTGTTTGGTTGCGCTTTTGGTTGAACAGAAAATGAGGATGCTGCGTAATTTGAGATCCTTCAGCAGGTATTGAACCAGTGGGATTTTCTGACTATCATAAACCACATAAGCCATTTGCAGAATGTTTTCTGCCGGTTTTGACGGTGCGATGTTGATTTCAACCGGCTCTTTCAGTATTTTCCGGGCAAGCTCACGCATGTCTTTGGGCATGGTTGCCGTAAAACAAAGTGTTTGGCGGTTTTCGGGCACATACGACATGATCTTCAGAATGTCGTCATAAAACCCCATGTCAAGCATCCGGTCGGCTTCATCAAGTATCAGATACCGCAAACTGGAGAGGTTTACATAACCCATGTTCAGGTGTGCAATCATCCTTCCGGGGGTACAAATTACCATGTCGGCCCCGTTGGCAAGGGCCTGCCGCTCACGTGAAAAAGAGGCGCCATCGGTTCCGCCATAAACCGGAATGGAACTCACCGGAGTGAAATACGAAAGGCCCTCCATGTGCTGATCAATCTGCTGGGCAAGCTCCCTTGTGGGAACGATCACCAGCGCCTTGATGGCATCATCATGCGGAATGGAGATAATCTTTTGGATAATCGGGAGCAGAAATGCCGCCGTTTTCCCGGTACCGGTCTGAGCCGATCCTATTAAGTCTTTTCCTGCCAAAATTGCCGGAATGGCCTGTTCCTGAATGGGGGTGGCGCTATCGTACCCCAATGCCTCAATGCCTTCAATGAGCCGCGCCTCAAAACCGAAATCGTGAAATGTCAAAATGATGGATTATTGGGCAAAGATACAAAAAAATGACGAATGACGAATGACGAATGACGAATCGGGGGTAAACAATTGATTAGGAGGCAGGATGGCTAAAAACCCAAAATCGTAAATCGTAAATCGTAAATCGTCATTTGTCCTTCGTCATTCGTCCTTCGTCATTCGTCCTTCGTCATTCGTCATTCTCAAAGGGTGTGCCTCCGTGTTAAACACCACTTTGCCAAGGTCGATTTTGTTTTCAGGGGCAAAAAGCAGGTAGGCGTATTTCAGTGTTTCGGCGAGGAAAAAACTCTCCATCGAATCAGACAGCTCCATGGTCGTAACGTTTTTAACCCCGGCGTAGCCGGCATCGGTTTTGCATTTCTCCAGGATGTCATTGATCATGCGTTGACCCATCCGCTGAAATTCCGAATCTTTGGTCATCCGGTAGAGATAGAAGCAACTTTCGATATTCTCCGGACGCAAGGGGTATTCGGGATACAATACCGAATCGGTGCGAAAATTGAACTCTTCCGGCTCGATGTTAAAGGTTGTCCACATGTAATAGTTGCCTTTCTGGATTTTCCTGGCCGTGGCAATATCGCCGGATAAAGCCAGGATTCCGGCATAAAAAGCGTCGAGGGCGCCGTAAAACGGATGGGTCTCCTTTCCTGATTTCATATCCACCCGCGTAAAATAACTCCCCGACGACACCTCGGTGAACAGCTGTTTCTTAATGGCCTTGTTGTGAATTTCCCATGCTTCCTTACAATCCTTATCGCCGAAGAGCAGCCAGGCTTTGTACAAATACTCATAATAAGAGTCGATACGGGCGCCAATCTGGCTTTCGGTATTCCGCCACTCCCCGGTATTTACATCGATGGTTGTTCCCACAAGGTCGATGTCGCTGCGCCGTTTATATACCTCGAAGGCGGCCTTTTTTGCGATGCGGTAATAGCTTGAATCATGGGTGTATTCCGTCAGTTTCCCGAATTCAAGCAGGTAGGTGCCGATCTCCGCGGGGTTGCTCAAGGCATCGCGGGTTTTACCGGTTTTCAGGTTCACATATCGGTAGGGCATTCCGGTGGGAGAGTTAAATGCAGGCAAAAGCCGTGCACCCAGGTCTTTTGCAAGTGCCAGCAAACGCTGATCATTTGATAATTCCCAGGCCGACAGCAGGCCCCCCAAAAGGCGGATGTTGACTTCGAACAACTGAACCTCCTGGTCTACATCAAAATGCAATCCGCTCACCATCATCTCTTTCGCCTCCTCCGCCTCCGTTTTCAATCCCAAAAGGTAAAAAGTGTCGAATGCATCCACCGGTGTCATCAGAAATGAAACCCCATACCAGTTATGTCCTGTCTTGCTGATGGGCTTCAGCGCGTCATAACCAGAGGCGTATTTTTTATAGCCCTGCCAGGCGTGACGGCAGGCAGCTTTGATCTTTTCAATCTGGACGGCTTTTTGCCGATTGGTGAATTTTGTTTGTGTGTTTCCCTTCAGGGATACAAGAAGAAACAGAGCTGTGAGCAAAAAAAATGTGATCCGGTTTTTCATAATTCCATCTTTTTTGTTGGTGGATTCTCACAAATTTACGGCAAAAACTATCCTGCCAAGCAACTCCCCGCTCAGCCGGTCAAGTTCCACCTCAGCTTTTTTTGCCTCGAATTGTGACGAGATCAGCTGGTACTCGGCATCGATCAGTTTCTGCTGGATTTCGCGCAGTTCAATGTCGTTGATGCTTCCCAGCTGATATTTTTCAAATGCAATGGCAACATTTTCGCGGGCAACCCCGACATTGGCCAGTTGCATCTTGACAATTTCCAAATTGGCGTTGAATTCCTGATGAATTTTGAAGAGGCTGTTTTTCAATGTTAACCCGGCCTCTTCCACCTCAATTTCGCCGGAGTTCATGATAATTTTGGCGTTTTTCACTGCACGGTTCACATTGAAGCCGTTGAAGAGGTTATAGGTCAGGCTCAATCCGTAAGATGGTCCGTAGCTTTGGTTGTATTGTAAAAACCCCGACTGGGAATTCAGGGTGCTGTATCCGTATCCGGCATTAAAATTAAGTTGGGGATAACGGCCCGATTGCGCCTGCCGCACTCCCAACCGGGTCAGATCCTGGTTCAGCCTTACAGCAGTAAGCCGGGAATTCTGCTTCAGCGCCTCGTTCAGCAGGCTGTCGTAGGGTTTTGGAACGCTGAGCAAAATAGAGTCATTGATTTCAAAGGGGGTGGCGGGTTCACGACATAAGAGTTGATTGAAATCGGCGCGGGCGTTGGCCAGCATCACCAACTGCCTGATCAATCGCGTACTGTCGGCATTCAGGTCAACGGTTGATTGCAGCAGCATCAGTTGGGAGCCGGCTCCCAGGGATACCTTAGCCCCGGCAATACGTTTGCGCTGCATCGACAGGTCAACAGCATCCTGGGCCACTCTGACAAGCTTTTTCAGTTGAACGATGCTGTAATAAGAGAGGCAAATATCAGAAACCGTTCCTTCCAGCACGATCCGCGTTCCATTTTCGCCAAGCTCCTCAAGCACCCCGAACATCCGCTTATTGACAAACATGTTCAACCCGTCGAACAGCGTCCAGTTCAGTTGTGCGCCAACATTCAATGCATTGCTTTTTCCGTTGGAAACATCCTTCACTGTTCCGCTGAACTGTTCCTGGTGCGTGGTGCTGATGGTATTGTTCTGGCTGGCATTCAGGTCCAGCGATGGCAGAAACCCTGAATTTCCCAGGGTATTGTTGTTGGCGGCTACCAGCGCATCATTCTGCTGAAGAAGAATGGTATAATTGTTTTTCAGACCCAGCGTCAGCGCCTCTTTCAACGTAATGGCCTCCTGGGCAGAGACCATCGAAACGTGGATCAGGGAAAGACAAATAAAAATCGAATACCGAATATTGAAGGTCGAATTTTGAATATCGAATTTTACGGTTTGGGCTTTTGACCTGGCATTTTGCATTTTGAATTATTTTGCTTTTGACCTCGACAGATAGGTATATAAGGCGGGAACCACGTACAAGGTTAGAACGAGTGAGAAAATCAGTCCGCCAATAATGGTTATTCCCATCGGGATCCGGCTGCGCGAAGCTGCGCCAAGCGCGAGTGCGATCGGGAGCGCTCCCAGGGCTGTAGCCAGACTGGTCATCAGGATGGGGCGCAAGCGTCGTGTTGCTGCATCGATTACTGCATCACGCAGCATCAGACCCTCTTTTTTTCGTTGGTTGGCAAATTCGACAATCAAGATGCCATTTTTAGTAACAATGCCTATCAGCACAATCACTCCGATTTCACTAAAAATGTTCAGCGTTTGACCGAAAATCCAGAGTGAAAGCATGGCACCTGCAAGCGCCAGGGGAACCGTAAACATGATGATCAACGGGTCGATGAAGCTTTCAAATTGTGCCGCCAGAATCAGAAAAACAAGAATCAGCGCCAAGAGCAGCGCAAACAGCAAACTTCCTGAACTGTCTTCGAATTCTTTGGAGGTTCCGGCCAAAGCCGAAGAAAACGAATCGTCAAAAGTTGCTTTTCCGATTTTTCGCATTTCGGCAATGCCCTGGCCCAGCGTTACTCCCTTTGCCGGCTGAGCCGAAACCGTAGCCGAAACATACCGGTTGTATCGAAACAGCTGAGGTGGATTACTCTGCTCCTTCAATTTTACCACGTTATCGAGCTGGATGAGCTCTCCCTGGTTGTTTCGAATGTATATTGAACTCAGATCCATGGGTTTGTCACGATTCGACCGGTCGGCCTGTCCAATTACCTGGTACTGTTTACTGTTCATGATGAAATACCCATAACGCTGACCGCTGAAGTAGAGTTGAAGGGTTTCAGCGATATCCTTCACATTGATTCCCAGGGAGCGGGCACGGTCGCGGTTGATCTCTACGGAAAGCTCCGGTTTATTGAATTTCAGGTTCAGGTCAACCACCTGAAAAGCGGGACTGGCCTGGGCCTGTTCCATGAATTTGGGAAGGAATTTTTTAAGTTTTTCAAAATCAGGCGCCAGCACTACATACTGAACCGGAAGGCCGGCATTGCGTCCACCTCCGATGGTTTGTTCCTGGATGACAAAACTACGGGCAAAATTGAATCGTTTCGCAATCATGCCGACCTCATCTGCAATTTCCTGCTGGGTTCTTTCCCGGTATTCGGGTTGGGAAAGGGCGATACGGATAAAACCTACGTTGGCAGAGGAGGCTGATCCAAAGCCAGGCGCTGTAATGGCAAGGATAGACTCTTTTTCGGGGATGGTGTCCACCAGCGAAATCATCTGATTCATATAGCGGTCCATGAGTTCAAAAGAGGTTCCTTCCGGGGCGGTCGACATGAGTTGCATGCGGCTTTTATCTTCCATGGGAGCCAGTTCTGATGGAATTAAACTTCCGATCCCCAGGATGAGGCCAAGCGAAATAACCATGATGAGTATTGCAAGCCAGCGGTATCGGATGAACGAAAGAAGCGACCGGTTATATGCATCAGTCAAGCTGTTCAGCAGGTTTTCGGTAAAGGTAAAAAGGGCATTGTGGTGATCGGGCTTTCGCAGCATATGCGAACTCATCATGGGGGTAAGGGTGAGCGAAACCAGCGCGGAGACCAGCACCGTACCTGCAACAACAACGCCGAATTCGCGGAAAAGCCGGCCGGTAAGCCCCTGCAGAAAAATGATGGGTAAAAACACGGCAGCCAGGGTGATAGTGGTAGAGACAATGGCGAAGAAGATCTCCTTTGAACCTCTGTGCCCGGCCTCAATCGGGTCCATCCCGCCTTCTATTTTGTGGTAAATATTTTCAAGCACCACAATGGCATCGTCAACAACCAATCCGGTTGCCAGTACGATTCCCAACAGGGTGAGGATGTTGATTGAAAAACCCGCGACGTACATGATGAAAAAACCGCTGACCAGGGAGATGGGTATCGCGATGATTGGGATAAGGGTTGTGCGCCAGCTGCGGAGAAATGCAAAAATGACTAATAAAACCAATCCGAAGGCGATGAGGATGGTCTCCTCAACCTCGGTTATGGCTTTACGTATGCTCAGAGTGGTGTCGATGGTTGTTCCAACAATGATATCGGTGGGAATTTCAGTTTTCAGCTGTTTCACCCTTTTGTAAACCTCATCGGCTATTTCAATCTGGTTTGCACCCGGCTGAGGCGTAATGCCAACGCCGATCATCGGAACGCCACCGTTGCCCTTCATGATCGTGCGCTCATTTTCGGGAAGCAGTTTCGCCATTCCAACATCACGCATCCTGATCACCGTGCCATTTTTTTCCTCGATGATCATATCGTTGAATTCTTCAGGAGTTGTCAGGCGCCCTTTGGTTCTGATGGTCAGTTCGGTGCCATACCCCTCAATTCTGCCCGTGGGAAGTTCAATATTCTCGCGTGAAAGGGCATTTCTGACATCTCCGGGGGTAAGCCGGTAACTGGCCAGTTTGGAAGGGTCGAGCAACAGTTTGATGCTGTATTTACGTTCTCCCCAGATCCGGATTTCGCTCACTCCCGGAATTGTTTGCAGCCGCTCCTTGAATACATTGTTTCCGATGTCCGACAATTCCATCAAATCCCGGGCATTGCTCTGCAGGGTGAGGGCATAGATGGGGTTTGCATCGGCATCTGATTTTGTCACAATCGGCGGATCCGTATCGGGCGGTATGCTGCGAATCGCCCGCGACACCCGGTCGCGAACGTCGTTTGAAGCGGCCTCCATATCGACGCCGAGTTCAAACTCAACGGTGATGTTGCTTCGTCCGTCGCTGCTGATGGAGGTGAGTGACCTGATCCCGGCAATACCATTGATGGATTCCTCAAGAGGTTCGGTAATTTGTGACTCAATTACATCAGCATTTGCTCCAACATAGTTGGTGGTAACTGTAACAACCGGCGGATCGACGCTTGGAAATTCTCTGACACCCAAGAAGGTGTACCCGATGATGCCAAAAAGGACAATAACCAACGAAATTACCGTTGCCAGAACCGGGCGATCAATACTTGTGGAGGAGATGTTCATTTTTGAAATCTGATTTTTACCTCAGCATCTTCCCTAAGCTGCAACAATCCTGTGGCAATCAGGGTGTCACCCGGTTGAAGTCCACGGGTTACCTCAACCTCACGTTCGGTGCGGATTCCGGTATCGATGATCATCGATTTTGCCTTGCCATTCCTGCAAATAAACACCTTTTCGCCATTCATCTGCGGGATGATGGCCTCCGACGGGATAACGAGTGCATCCGGGATGTTATCCAGCACAATTTCCACTTTGGCAAATGATCCCGGGATCAGATTTTTTTTCGGATTGGCACAGATTGCCCGAATTGAGACATTTCGTGTTGCCGGGTCTATTTTGGGTTCAATGGCATAAATACTGCCGGAGAAGGCACTGTCGCTGCCCTCAACCCTGAATTTGATACGGGTGCCTTTCATAACCTTCCCACGATATTTTTCGGGTATGGCAAAGTCAATTTTAACCGGATCGGTTTGCTGCAGCCGGGCTACAAGGGTTGATGAGGATACAAACCCTCCGGGGCTGACCTGACGGAGCCCGATTTGTCCGCTGAAAGGAGCATAAATCTCTGTTTTCGAGATCTGGGTTCTGAGGAGTTCGATTTCGGCCAGCACAATGCCGTGGGTATTAAAAGCCTTGTCATACTCCTCCTGACTAACAGCCTTTAGCTCCAGCAATTTTTCTTTCCGGTAGAGATCATCTTTGGCCTGCTTTTCATCCACCTGAAGTTTTTTTAATTGTGCCTGCAGCTCCCGGTCATCAATTTTCAACAATAAAACACCCTTTTGCACGAAACTCCCTTCATCGAAGTTTATGGCCACAATGCGTCCGGGCACCTCACTGCGCAGTTCAACCTCTTCGTTGGCAATCACATTTCCGGTGGTCATAATCTTGTTTTCCAACACTCTTGGCCGGATGACCAGGCCGCCTACCGTTATCGCCTTTTGAGGAACCTTACCCGGTTGATCTTTGCGGGTTCCCTTGCATCCGGTTGTGGCGATTATCATTGCTATCACCAATGTGAGCCAGCTACCGTGTTTAAAATGAAGCATATGAAATAAAATTGCAGGTATTTGAAATACTTGTCAAAGCTAACGAAATTAGCTGTTGCTTTTTAAGTAATTTAATTTGTAAATTTGCAGTCCTTTTTCGGGCGTGTTTATTTCTGCCCAACAGGATAAGTTATTACCTTTTTAATGATCATAGCCTCGGGATGTAGCGCAGTTGGCTAGCGCACCACGTTCGGGACGTGGGGGTCGGAAGTTCGAGTCTTCTCATCCCGACAAAATTAAAATAAGGCGGCTGTCTCAAAAGTAAACGAGCAGCCTCTTTTTTTTATCTCTACTTTCGTTTGCTGCCACCAATAGAAAGTAGCAAAGAAAAGTCAGGGAATATCTCATCCCCTGAGAATGCCTCATCCCCTGACCCTTCTCCCCGGGGAGAAGGGAGAATGTTTGTCGGGGATACCTCATCCCCTGACCCTTCTCCCCAGGGAGAAGGGAGAATGTTTGTCGGGGATGCCTCTTCCCAGAAGAGTCTTAAACAGCTGGATATCCGACTTATCCAACCCTGAAAGGATGGTATTATTATAGCAGAATAATGCCGGAAATTGCACGATGAACCTTACTTTCTTTGGCTACCACCCCGTTATATCCTTCTCCTCATTTAAATGTGGCATAATGCCACCTTACTGGACTTTAACTATGGGGAGGATTTTTATAATTATCAAGAGATAGGCAAAATAAATTTAAACTTGCGTTACCCTGTTTAGCTCTGATCAAATCTTTTTTCCTTCTCAGAGGTCTACTAAGGAATTCATATTGATCAAATATGGATTTTTGGAAGTGTTGCCTTCTTGCATTCAGGCTCATTCTTCTATTTAGTTCGTTTGATAACCTTTCTTTCGGATTACGGAAGCGGGAGGTATCGGGATTATCAAATAATGCCAGTATCCATGCCTCTGTTTCTTCTATTGCGATAGCATATCTAATATGCACAACATAATTATTATCCAGCCAAAGATTAATCCTATTGATCACATTTTCCCTTAACTGTCTACAATAATCAACTTTATCATCTATAATTGGTGGATCATTGACCTCAAAATTTATCAAGTTTCTTTCAGCAGTATCAATTTGTATTACAAGAAAACGTTCATCATCCGCAAAAGTTTCAAAAAAAGGTGCAATAAGTTCTCTTGTTAAACATTCTTGTCTAACTCGTGTCCAACTGCCAAACTCATTTTCTTGCATAGGAGCTGTAATGAAATAAAGTAGTTATTCTGCTTTGTTATCGGGACTAAT
>DYQT01000381.1 GCA_020719165.1 Draconibacterium orientale
TGCCATTTAACGACTTAATCAAACCAACTTGACCGAAAGGGATAAGCAGTTAATATATTGTATATTTACCTGCTATTTGACTGATAAAATCCTCACAAAATGAGCAAGAACCTGTCATTTTTATTTCCTCTTGTATTCCTGATCCTTTTATTGGCGGGATGTTCGCAAAAATTCATGGTAATCACCGATCCCGCTGTCATGCCTCCGGCACGCAAGCTTGTGCACCCTCCGAGGGTAGCCGTAGTATTGGGTGGGGGTGCTTTCCGTGGCATCGCCCACGTGGGAGTTCTCAAGGTATTTGAAGAAGAGAAAATTCCCATCGACCTGATTATCGGAACGAGTGCCGGCAGTTTGATCGGCGCACTGTATGCCGACAATCCCAACACCGACAGTCTTTATCCGCTCATCAACTCCACCAGGTCGAAGGATATCTTCAACTTCTCGCTTACATATTCAAAACTTGGATACGTTTCGGGAGAGAAACTACAGGCTTTTGTGACGAAACATGCTTCGGTAAAAAACATTGAGGAGACAAAAATTCCATTTGTCGCAATATCGGCCGACCTTCTTCATGGACAGCCGGTTGTGATGGCGTCGGGTCCATTGGCTCCCTCGGTAAATGCTTCCTGTGCAATCCCCGAGATATTTGTGCCTCTTAAAATGTACGGTAAAATCCTGGTGGATGGTGGTGTCGTAAACAATGTGGCAGCCGATATAGCGAAAGAGTATGGCGCGACCATCGTAATAGCCGTGGATGTAATGAGTGACTTCGACACATTGCCGGTAATAAAGAACCGGAAATCCGTTTTCCGGCGTGTTGCAAAAATGAACATGCATTTGCTCAGCAGCGAAAGGATGCAGCAGGCAGATATTGTGGTGAGCCCTGACATGAAAGGAATGCCTTACCTGAGCGATAAATTTAATCAACAGCTCTATGATGCCGGCATTCAAGCTGCACGTTCGATGATGCCGAAAATAAAAGAATTGCTAATTCAGAAGGGAATCATGTGAGTAATGGCGGGTCATTGGTGAACTATCTTTTCAGCAGCCAGGCATCGGCATACTTTTTTTTCACCTCTTTCAATTTAGCCATAACTGCTGATTTATCTGTCGATTCGAATACCGACACCCTGATTTTGTTGTCTTTTTCAAGAACCTTTGCATTGGGATAGTCACCGGCTTTGAGATCTGCAACCAATTTATTTGCAGCGTTTAAGGGAATACTGGTTTTTACAATGATGTAATAGGTAACCGAAGTTGAATCTTTTGGATGAACGGTCCCTTGAGTCTCTATCGTAGGTTGTGTTGAAGGCTGTGCTGATAGGGAGTCTTTTTCGGAAGGGGGAAAATCGTTATTTACGATTGTTTTGGGTATTTTACCACACACATATACTTCACCTTCAGGGTCGCGGGTCTCGCCAAACCAGGCGCAGGCATAGTTTTCATAAACAGCAATCCCGATGGCATTCCATGGTTTGCCAAGCCATTTTCCTGTATTCAGTAAAAAACTATTGAAATAGTTTTCGGTTTTCCATACCATGAAGATTGTATCGGTAACCAGTGGGTTGTTCTCCCAATAAACGATTTCATAGGCCCTTGATGGATATCTGGTGAGTTCCCGGGGCTTTTCCCAAACCGAGTTCTTTTTGTTTTCATCTTTCGGATAACAGAATGGGCTCCAGCTTCCTTTGTTTGACCATGAATGAAAATTACAGGTACCCTGGTCGGGATGATTGAAAAACAAATCTTTCAAATGTGTTGCTGCAACATACGACAACGATTTTGAAAAAACAATGGGAGGGAGGCCGTAGTCCTTTCTGTATTCATTGATCATCAGGTATAATTCCATTTCCTGCGAATGAACACAAAAATTTGAGGGAACCGGTGGTCCTTGCTTAAAAGGCTGCCCCATCACGGTGTTGCTTCCGACGAAGAAAAGCATCAGCATAACGGCTGACA
>DYQT01000132.1 GCA_020719165.1 Draconibacterium orientale
TCGTGCTCTGAATCCTGAACATCCGGTAACACGTGGTACTGCTCAAAATCCGGATATGTTTTTCCAGGCGAAAGAGGCCATTAACCGTTTTTATGAGCCCATTCCCGACGTGGTTGACGCGTATATGCAGGAGATTACAAAACTGACCGGGCGTGTATATCACCCGTTTATGTACTACGGTCATCCTGAGGCTGAAAATATCACTGTTGCAATGGGATCGATTACCGATACCACCAAAGAGGTGATCGATTATCTGATGTCGAAAGGGGAAAAGGTTGGTTTGATCTCAGTTCATCTGTACCGGCCTTTCTCAGAAAAATATTTTTTCAATGTGCTGCCGAAAAGTGTAAAACGCATTTGTGTTCTTGATCGTACCAAAGAACCAGGAGCAAATGGCGACCCGCTGTATCTTGATATCCGCGACATGTTTTATGATCGCGAAAACCGTCCGATGATCATTGCAGGTCGTTATGGTCTCAGTTCCAAGGATACCACCCCTTCGCAGATTATCACTGTTTACGACAACCTCAAAGCAAAGGAACCCAAGAATCATTTCACCTTAGGTATTGTGGATGATGTAACTTTCCACTCCCTGCCGTTGATCCCTGAGATGGACATTGCTCCCAAGGGCACCTATTCGGCCAAGTTCTATGGAATTGGCTCGGATGGTACCGTTGGCGCGAATAAAAATTCAATTAAAATCATTGGCGACAGTACCGATAAATATGCTCAGGCTTACTTTGCCTATGACTCGAAAAAATCGGGCGGGATTACTGTTTCTCATTTGCGTTTCGGCGACAGCCCCATCCGCTCTCCCTATCTGGTTATTACCCCCGACTTTGTTGCCTGCCATGTTCCTGCATACCTTGACAAATACGATATGCTCAAGGGGCTGAAGGATGGCGGCACTTTCCTGCTCAATTCAATTTGGGATGCCGAGGAGTCGAAAAAGCGTTTGCCAGATCATATGAAAAAATACATGGCAGATCATAAAATCAATTTCTATATCATCGATGCCACCAAAATTGCAGAAGAGATCGGGCTTGGAAATCGCACCAATAGTATCATGCAGAGCGCTTTCTTTAAGGTTTCAAATGTGATCCCTTATGAAAAAACAGTGGCCGACATGAAAAAAGCAATCTACAAGACCTATGGCCGCAAAGGTGAGGAGATTGTAGAAATGAATTATGCAGCAATCGATCGCGGTGGCGAACTCACAAAAATTGAAATCCCCGCAGAATGGTCGAAGATTGTTGTTAAACCTGCCAATGAGGAAAGCAAAGATGCGTTTGTAAGGCAGATTTTTGATCCGGTTAGCTCTATGAACGGCGACGACATCCCTGTCAGCGCCTTTTTAGGCCGGGAAGATGGCACCTTCCCAAATGGCACCACGCAACTTGAAAAACGCGGTATCGCAGTGAATGTGCCTGAATGGATCGCCGAAAACTGTATCCAGTGCAACCAGTGCGCCTATGTTTGCCCTCACGCTGCCATTCGTCCTTTCCTGTTGAATGACACTGAAAAACAAAATGCTCCCGCTGATATGGTTACGTTGAAAGCTGTCGGGAAAGAACTTGCCGGGATGGAGTTCCGCATCCAGGTTTCCCCGCTCGATTGTACGGGATGCGGAAACTGCGTGGATGTTTGCCCTGCAAAAACCAAAGCACTTGAATTCAAGCCACTTGAGAGCCAGATGCCGGAAACAACCAACTGGAATTACAACATCAGCAAGGTGTCGTACAAAACAAATGTGATCGACCGCTTCAAGACATTTAAAAACAGTCAGTTTGCTCAGCCTTTGTTTGAGTTCTCTGGTGCTTGTGCCGGTTGTGGTGAAACACCTTACATCAAACTGCTTACCCAGCTTTATGGTGAGCGCATGATGATCTCCAATGCCACTGGCTGTTCTTCCATCTATGGTGGAACTGCCCCGTTTACCCCGTATCGTCCGAATGTGGATGGACAAGGGCCGGCTTGGGCAAATTCTCTGTTTGAAGACAATGCCGAGTATGGTTACGGAATGGCTGTTGCCATAACACAGCTTCGTAAGCGCATGGCAGACAAAATGCGGGTTGCCATTAAAGAGAATATGATGAATGCTGCCACCCTGGATGCAATGCGCATGTGGATCGAAGGCATGTATAATGCAGATGCTTCAAAATCGGCAGCAATTGCATTGATTCCGCTTCTAACCAAGGAAAACAATGAACTTTCAAAGGAACTGCTTAACCTTCGCCAATATCTGATCAAGAAATCAATCTGGATTATCGGTGGTGATGGTTGGGCATATGATATTGGATACGGTGGTCTCGATCATGTGATCGCATCCGGCGAAGACATCAATATTCTGGTACTTGACACCGAGGTTTATTCCAACACCGGCGGACAAGCCTCAAAATCAACTCCGGTTGGGGCTATTGCCAAGTTTGCAGCATCCGGGAAAAAGGTGCGCAAAAAAGACCTTGGAGCCATGGCCATGACCTATGGCTATGTTTATGTGTCTCAGGTTTCGATGGGAGCCAACAACAGCCAGCTTTTCCGTGCAGTGAAAGAGGCAGAATCATACAATGGTCCTTCACTGATCATTGCCTACGCACCTTGTATTAACCATGGGTTGAAACTAGGCATGGGTAAAGTTGAAGAGGAGATGGATCGCGCTGTGGCTACCGGTTACTGGCAGTTGTATCGTTACAATCCGCTCAATGACGAAGAGGGTAAAAATCCATTCACCCTTGATTCCAAGGAGCCCGACTGGAGTGGTTTTCAGGGTTTTCTTGCCAGTGAAGTGCGTTATTCTTCATTGCAAAAAATGTTCCCGGATGATGCTGCAGAGTTATTCAAGGCTGCGGAAGAAAATGCCAAATGGAGATACAATAATTACAAACGCATTGCCGGTATGAGTTACGAAAAATAGGATGCCGCTTTTGCATCTCTGATTATTTCGTAGAAAAACATATATTTGCAGTACAAATTTGATTAATAACAGGAACTATCATGGCAAATTTATCAACTCGTTATATGGGCCTTCAGTTGAAGAGCCCGGTTATTGTAGGTGCCAGCAACCTGGTAAAGGATGTTGACAATTGCAAGAGGATGGAAGAGGCAGGCGCTGCGGCCATTGTGTATAAAACCCTATTTGAAGAGCAAATTGAACTTGAGCGGCTTCAGATGAGTGAGGAGTTAAATCAATACAACGACCGCCATGCCGAGATGATCAGCCTGTTTCCCGATATTGACCACGCTGGTCCCCGGGAGCACCTGAGTCATCTGAAAAAGGTAGTTAATTCGGTGAATATTCCGGTTATTGCCAGCCTGAATTGCACATTCGATGAAACATGGGTTGAATATGCCCGTCAGCTTGAAAACACCGGAATCAACGCCCTGGAACTGAATTTTTATTCAGTTCCGGGTGATTTCAAGCGTGAAGGCAAAGCAATTTTGAACGAACAGCTCGACGTTGTCAGCGAGGTTAAGAAAAGTGTGAAAATACCGGTCAGTGTCAAACTTAGTCCGTTCTATACCAACACGCTGATGCTGGTGCAGAATATGTACTACGCCGGTGTTGACGGTTTTGTGTTATTCAATCGTATGTTTCAGCCCGATATCGATCTTGAAACTGAAGAGCACCATTTTCCCTATAATCTGAGCCATGAAGAGGATAACCGTCTTCCGATGCGTTTTATCGGATTGCTTCATGGAGAAATCAGAGGTTCGCTCTGTGCCAACACCGGGATTTTTTCTGGTAAGGATGTTGCTAAGATGATACTCTGTGGTGCAGATTGTGTGCAGGTTGTAAGCGCTGTTTACAAAAACGGGATTGGGCAGATCACCAAAATACTGGAAGAGCTGGATGCCTGGATGGAGCACAAGAAGTATGATAAAATTGATGCATTCCGCGGCAAGCTTTCACGCAAGAATCAGAAAGATCCATTTGCATATCGTCGGGCACAGTACATCGACATCCTGATGAAAAGCGAGGAGATCTTCAAGAAGTATCCGATGAGGTAGCCTGCGAGGGTTAATTGATTGTAATGTTCATCAGCATTCGTGCCTGAATCCCTTTCATTTCACGAATCTCTTTGTAATACTGGTAGAGCTGGTAATCGGCGCCAAGTGCCTCTTTAAGTTTGGCCGATGGATCACTGCCTGTAATCTGGTCGATCAGTTCTTCAAACCACTCCTTTTGCTCCGGGAGTGAAATGATGCGGTAATCTTTTGTTTTAGCCAGTGAGGCCGCGAGGTCAAGAGCCTGTTCCAACCCTCCGAAGTCATCGATCAGCCCGAGCGAGCGAGCGTCCGTGCCGCTCCAAACGCGGCCCTGGCCAATGCTGTCGACTTGTGATTGTTTAAGTTTCCTGCCTTCGGCCACTTTTCCGGTAAATACATCGTAGATATGATCAACGTCTCGTTGAATCAACTTGGTTTGATAGGGTGTGAGCGGCTTCATCAGGGAGATATAATCCCCGTTTTTATTGGTCATCGCCCAGTCGAAGGTTATGCCAAGTTTTTTATTGAAAAGTCCCTCCATATTTGGTATTACACCAAAAACACCAATAGAGCCGGTGATGGTGGCCGGGTCGGCGATGATTTTAGAGGCTGCACAGGCAATGTAGTATCCACCGCTTGCTGCAACATCGCCCAGAGATGCAACCACCGGCTTAATTTTACGGGCAAGGTCTATTTCACGCCATATCACATCGCTGGCAAGGGCGCTACCACCGCCTGAGTTAATGCGAAAAACGATGGCTTTAACCTTCTCGTCTTCGCGGGCCTTCCTGATCGCCCTTGAAATGCGTTCAGATCCGATACTTTGATCGTCACCTTCACCACCGGTAATGGTGCCGCTTGCGTAAATAAGGGCAATTTTGTCGGCTCCTTTGGCGGGTGTTCTTGTATCGGGTACGCTGGTGTAACTCTCCATGGTAACCTGAGGAATCTTTTTCTTCTCGTCAAGTTTCATCTGTTTTTTAAGAAGAGACAGTAGTTCATCTTTATAAACAAGTTGATCAACGAATTTATATTTCAATGCATCTTCGGCTGTTTGTATCTTCAAACTATCAGCCAATGTGTTCAGCTCTTCTTTCTTTATTTTCCGGGTTTCGGAGATCCCTGTCAAAATGTTCTCCCAAACATCCGATATCAGTTCGGTAATCTGCTTGCGATTTTCGGGGCTCATTTTATCGAGGAACAGCGGTTCTGTAGCGGCTTTAAACTTCCCGTGCCGGATGATCTGCATTTTAATATCTAGTTTTTCGAACATTCCCCTGAGGAACACCATCTCTGATGAAATCCCTTTAAACTCAATCATCCCCTGGGGATTCAGATAAACTTTATCTGCAACGGTGGCCAGATAGTATGCTTTCTGAGAATAACCCTCGCTGTAAGCCCAGATGAATTTTCCTGATTTTTTGAAGTTGATCAATCCATTGCGAATTTCAACAAGGGTTGCCATCCCCGCCGGAATGTCGCTCAGGTCGAGATAGATACCGGTTATATTTTTATCTGTGGCAGCTTTTTTGAGGTTATCGAGAATGTCGTTAAGCCCGGCTGTTTTTTCAGGACCTGCAAAGCCCATCACAAATTTAGTTTTCGTTCCGCGGTCGGCGATCTCTTTGTTGAGTTTAACAACAAGCAGCGTGTTGGTTGTGATGATGGTTTCATCGCTGGATGCAGTGGCCACAATAGCGGCTACTATGCCAACAGATATGAGGGTAACCAGGACAATGAGTAAAAATGTGCCCAGCATGCTGGCGAACATAAATTTAAAGAATTGTTTCATGGGAATGGATTTTTGATTGTAGCAAATGTAATAAATATATACTTTGCCGGGTGCGTTTTAAAAGTTGAAAATCGAGTGGGAGGGAAATTTGAATTTTGTGAATAACAAAAGATATTTTACCGTTCAAAAATGTTTGAAATCTTGTATCATTGCCGTCGGATTCATCCAATTCGGGATGGCCGAAAAAGTGACAGGAACAGATGAAGGATGTTTACATTTTATTGGGGAGTAACAGGGGTGACAGAGAGGGTTTTATCAACAAAGCAAAAACCCTGATCGGAGAGATGGCGGGGACTATTTGCAAAAGTTCTGTACTTTATGAAACCGATCCCTGGGGATTCGACGACCCGATGCCATTTCTCAACCAGGTTGTTGAAATTGAAACCGACTTGGAGCCGGAAGATTTGCTGGAGCAGTTGCTGACGATTGAGTCACGGCTTGGCCGGATTCGTCCGTTTGATGCGTGCGGTTGCGGGATTCCCGCAACGGTGGCTTTGAATATCGGATCCGGAATCGAGAAGGCAGCAATATATACAGGCAGGACGATCGATCTGGATATTCTTTTTTATGGTCAGCGGATGGTGTTTACCGACAACCTGATGATTCCGCATCCCAGGCTACATGAGCGGAAGTTTACCCTGGTACCGTTGAATGAGATTTCGCGTGAATTTGTGCATCCGTTGTTAAAAAAGTCGATGGAAAGGTTGCTGCAGGATTGCACGGATCAGTGTTTGGTTAAGAGAGTAGAGAAAGTTTAATTTCGGATTTTAGATTTTATATTTGTGTACAATTACATCGTTATAGAAGGCAATATTGGTGCGGGAAAAACATCATTTGCCTCCATGCTTGCCGAAGATTGCAATGCCCGGCTGCTTCTTGAACAGTTTGAAGAGAATTCGTTTTTGCCAAAATTTTACGAGGACCCTGCCCGGTATGCTTTTCCGTTGGAATTGTCGTTTCTAGCCGATCGTTATCAGCAACTTAAATCGCAATTCAATGCTTCAGACATATTCAAGCCCTTTACAGTGGCTGATTATTTTATATTCAAGTCGCTGATTTTCGCTAGTAAGAATCTGGAACCGCTTGAATTCGGATTATACAGTAAGTTGTTTTCCATCGTTAGTTCGGTTGTTCCAAAGCCTGACATGCTCGTATATCTATACTTGAATCTGGAGAACCTTAAAAAGAATATCGAAAAGCGCGGCAGGCCGTATGAGCAGAATATCCAGTTTGATTATCTTGAAAAGATTCAGAAAGGTTACCTTGAATTTCTGCGACAGCAAACCGATTTAAGAATTATAGTTGTTGACACCAACGGGTTGGACTTTGTTGGACGGAGCAGTGACTATATTTGGTTAAAAGAGTTGACCATGGCAGAGTATCCCATGGGAATGCATCATATTCAGAATCCTGCCAACAACGGGTAATCAAAAAAAGAGAAGCCGTTTCGGTTTCCCAAAACGGCTTCAATTCAAAATCAGCAAACAAAACTATTTTACAATATTCTGGAATTCAGGAGTGCTGGCGAAATTGTAGAATTCACGGTCGCCTTTGGCCTGAGCTTTCAGATCAGCGCTTTTGCAAGCCTTCATCAGGTTTTCATAAAGACCTTTGCTGTTATTTGCACGGGCAGAAGTTACAGCAATCAGGTAGAATGTTTCGGGTGTTTCCGGAGCACATTTCAAGGTTGTTTCAGCTGCTGCATTGTTGCCGGCTAACAACTGTGCAAGACCCAGATTGTAGGTGCATTTTGCGTTGCCAAGCATCGTTACGGCTTTCGGATAATCACCTTTCGGGATCATCAGGACTCCCTGGTTGTAATTTGTATTTTCACCCAACTGTGCAGCTTTTTTAAATTGTGCTTCAGCTTTTTTCAAATCTTTCTGTTTCGCAGCAACAACACCAATGTTATTTTCAATGATGCCATTGTTTGGCTGTGCAGCCTGAGCCTGCGTTAACAGTTCGCTGGCACGTACGAGGTTTCCTTTTTCAATTTCAGCTACGGCTGCATTGTTGCAGGCTTTCCAGTTGCCCGGATACTGTTTTACCGCATTCTCGAGGATGGTCACTTTAACGTTGTTATCCTTGGTGAGCGTGGCAGCATACAGTAACTCTTCAACTTTGAGTTTTTCCGGATTTGAAGCACCAAACTGCAGTAATTCAGCATCAGTCATGCGTGGTTCGTACAAGGTAGCTGTAATTTCGCTGCGACGTAAACTTGGGAGGAGGTCTCTTTCAATTTCAGGATAAATCAGAATCATGTTGCGGATTTCTTGCTCCTTTTTGTTTGGGTCAACATTGGAGTTGATTACGTTCAGAACTTTGTCTTTGTCTTTCATGTTGCTGTTTTGAACGTTTTTAAGGAATCCGTTCCAGTCGGGACCATGATGCTGCAATACCATGTTTACATCTTTGCCGGCAGCTTCAACTGCTGCTTTTACAGCCTTCTTGTCTTTATTTTCCTTATTGGCTTCTTTTACCCACATCTGGAATTGCTGAAGCATCCACTGATTACCGGTTTTTGAACGGTTTTCAGACAAGTTTGCGTTGTATGTTTCTTCACCTTCAGGAGAGGCGTAGCCATTCATGGTAATGTCTTTTATTTTCCATCCCTGTTGGATAAACAGATCGAGGTCAGCCAATCCAAGTTTTGCAGGATCCGTTTTGTTGATCCCATATTTCATATCGAGATCAAATTTATTCTTTTTGAAATAGATGGTTCCGGTTTTAGATTGGAAAACCTCTTTTTGGTAACCATGGTCCGCGCTGAGGGTCATTTCGTCGTGTTGAACACGTTTTGAGGTATAGATAACGCCAGGCGCTAAGTTAGTTGAAGGCATTTCCATGAATTTGGCCTTAACTTTGATTTCGTCTTTTTTCAGCAATACCTTTTCCTTTGCTTCATAAATGATAGGGGCTACGGTAAGCTGTGAGGTGTTCATTTCGGGTTTGTACGGGAATGTACAGGTATATTCGAACGTGCCACCCTCTTTGTATTTGATCATTTGACCTTCACCGGTCAGTTTCTCACCATACAGATGTTTTCCGCAAGGTAATTCATATTTTCCGCCTTCATAGGTAAGAACAGGGTGGAAATACATGGCCGCAGTGGGGCAGAAATATTTGGGAGGAACTGTTCCTTTGATGCGGACTACAATGGAGTCGCCTTTTTCGGTAAGCACGGCGGGGGTAGTTTCATATTTGATCAGGGAATAATTTTTGGCCATTTCCTTCAGGTTGCAGCCGCTATAAGCAAATTTATAGGTGATTCCCAGGTTAACACCGCTGTACATGTCGTTATAAACTTGTTTGGCTCCGCCCGGGGTCATGTCGAGTACGTCTCCATCTCTCCATCTCCAGATGATTTCAGGATTGATTGACCAATGTTTGCTAAGGTTAAAATCGAACCCAAGACCTGCTGCGGCTTTAAATTCCATGTTCCATTTTCCTATGCCACTGTTGTTGCCATAGCCCAATGAACCTGCATCTTCAGTTAAGTGGCTTGGATATCCAAGGTAACCGATCTCATTGTTGTTTACATCAAATTTGGCGCCTTGTGAATGGTCAACACCAAATCCTGCAATGATATAGGACGAGAAAAATCTCTCAGGCTTATAACCCATGATCCAGTTTACCCAGTTGATGGTAGCTTCAACGCCTGTTTCAATAACCCATGATTTGAAATGCTGGGTTATTTTAGCCGGGTCGCCATCTTTAGGGAAAACATATTGATCGGTTACTGAGCCGGCCAAAGGAACCCATCCACCTCTGAAACGGACACCTATGACTCTTGAAAACTGTTTGGTTATGCTTCCG
>DYQT01000382.1 GCA_020719165.1 Draconibacterium orientale
ATGTTGTGAAAGAGAAATCTGGCTGTTGTGGCCAGATAACATCGGGGGATATTTCGGGTTTTCTTTGGTACCCCCGGCAGGAATCGAACCTGCGACCTGCGGATTAGGAATCCGTCGCTCTATCCCCTGAGCTACGGGGGCGTTGAAAAATGAACCGTAACGGATATAGCGTTTTAGTGTATTTTACGTTATGCTCTTATGTCAAATCATTTGTTCTTTCTTCGCGATAACCGTACCCTGGAACAGATTGGCGCATGTTTTCAATAGAGGCTACAATTAAACCATTCAAACTCGATGATGTTAGAGAAACCCTGGTTGATTTGGGTGTAGGAGGGATGACTGTAACAGAGTCACTGCGTCAGGTTCCGCCACAGAGGCATGGGCGCAGATTCTCTGAAGCGCAATCGGGAACCGTTGATTTCATTCCACACATAAGTATTGAGGTTGTAGTTCCGGACTGGCTTGTTGATTCGGTATTAGAAGCCCTTTGCGCCCACGGTTCAAGCGGTAAACTCGATGATGGCCAGGTTACGGTCAGACGCGTAGAATCAGTTGTCAGAATCCGAACAGGTGACAAAGACGATCAGGCGCTTTCGACTTGAGACATTCACAGAACCCATCGAAGCGTTTAGCCGATGATGATGAGTCCTCGTGGCATTTGTCCCTTATTACGAATCACGGCTTGCGCAACATTTAAGTATGGCAAGACATCTGGACTGCCAAATCAAACCTAGATCCTCTCGATATCACACTGATCGTGAAAATTTTCCTCTGTCTCTTTCAAAACTGCGGCGAAATCTTCTTCAGTCTCGACCTCAATTATCAATTCTCCATCATCAAATGTTTTAAGCCTGCCAAACTTTTCAAAAATCTCAATGGCCTTTTTAGGGCTAATGGTTATCCATCCTTTCATTCTATTGAGCATTTCACGGCCATTGAATTCGCGTTCAATAGTTAAATCTATCTGGCGGTTTTTACCGAACCATCCAATTATTGCCGGAGCAACTATCCTGGGCGTAACAGGATCATGCATCGCAGCGCAACGGAACCAGATTCGGGCTCTAATCATATTGGACTCCTTTGATCGTTCAAAAAGTTAAATGGCTTCCAAAATAAACTAAAGTATGTTATATAGTGTCCCATTAAATGTTTAGTTAAACAGGATAAAAATGTCAAATTACACTATATCCTCGCTCGAGGTAAGAGAGAGTTTTTTTTCTTTTATTAAATTGTCTCTACTCGGTTTAATTATATCTCTATTTTTAATTTCTGGATACGGAACTGACGGATTGTGTATTGCCGGGGCCAAAACATCCAAGCCGGCCACAGTGACCAAAAAGCATCACAAAAAAGTTCGAACTCAAAAAAAATCATCGTTAAAGCCCCCGAAGGCCAGGAATGTTAAACCTGTTTCCACAGGGGTCCAGGCCAAGGCCGTTTACTGTATAAATCTGGCAAACAACCAAACTCTAATAACCAAGAATGCAGATGAAAAACTGCCGATAGCGAGTCTCACAAAACTGGTTACCGCTCTATTGACTTTAGATCACATGCCTCTGGACAAACCTATTACCATTCCGAAACATATTAAGAATGTCCCCAAATCCGTTGTCGGCTTGAAACCTGGCGATACCCTCACTGTTCTAGACCTTTTGCGAGGTATGTTGATAAGTTCTGGAAACGATTGCGCTGAAGCGCTGGCATGCGCTTTTCCAGGTGGAAAATCCGGTTTTATAACAGCTTTGAACAAAAAGGCGCGGAGTCTGGGAGCCACAAACACCAAGTTTTTCACCCCTAGCGGGTTGGACAAAAAAACCCCGAATCCGTCCAGTGATGAGAAAGATCCGGAAGTTGACGCCAATGTTTCAACAGCCAGAGAAATAGGCAATATTACCAGGATAGCGTTCTCCAACAAGACAATCAGGTCCATATGTCAGACTAAATCCTGCGTAT
>DYQT01000019.1 GCA_020719165.1 Draconibacterium orientale
CATAGGGATGCCTTGAACGGCAAAGTTAGGAAAAATGAAGTCTTTGTGCTCTCTTTTTTGTAAATCCAAATCAAACACCTATTTTTGAAAGTCGTTATTAACCATCCAACATATGAACCTACACGAATATCAAAGTAAATCAATTCTGAAACAATACGGTGTTGCAGTTCCTGAAGGCGGACTTGCAAATACCGAAGAAGAGGCCGTTAAGGCTGCCGAATACCTCCAGGGTGCGACCGGCTCCGATAAATTTGTGATTAAAGCCCAGGTTCATGCAGGTGGACGCGGTAAAGGCGGAGGAGTCAAGGTTGCCAAATCCATTGATGAGGTAAGGTTCTATGCAACTCAAATCCTCGGGATGACGCTGATCACACCTCAAACAAGTAAAGAGGGAAAGCTCGTCAGAAAGGTATATGTGGAACAAAACATATATTATCCGGGTCCGACTGAACCATCCGAAATCTATATGAGCATCCTGCTGAACCGGCAAAAAGGTCATACCATTTTAATGTACTCACCCCGGGGCGGCATGGATATCGAAGCAGTTGCGGAAGAGACACCCGAACTCATTTTCACAGAGGAGATCGATCCGAAAATCGGGTTGCAGGCCTTTCAGGCCAGAAAGGTGGCATTTAATCTCGGACTGAAAGACGAAGCATATAAAAACATGGTCAAATTCGTATTCGGGATTTATAAAGCTTATGAAGGCAGCGACGCCTCCCTGATCGAAATAAATCCAGTATTTAAAACTTCCGATAATAAAATTCTAGCTGCCGATGCCAAGATGGTGATCGATAACAACGCACTTTTTCGTCACCCCGACATTGCCCTGATGCGCGACCTTGATGAGGAGGACCCCATTGAAGTGGAGGCAACGCGTCACGACCTGAACTATGTGAAGTTAAACGGGAACGTTGGCTGCATGGTTAATGGCGCTGGTTTAGCCATGGCTACCATGGATATTATCAAACTTTCGGGAGGAGATCCCGCCAATTTCCTTGATGTTGGCGGCTCAGCCAATGCCAAACGGGTAGAAGAAGGTTTCAGGATAATTCTCAAAGATCCTGCCGTTAAAGCCATCCTTGTCAATATTTTTGGTGGAATTGTACGGTGCGACCGGGTTGCACAAGGCGTTGTTGATGCCTATAAAAATATCGGGGAGATCAACATTCCGATCATTGTGCGGCTTCAGGGAACCAATGCCATTGAAGGTAAAAAACTGATCGATGAGTCGGGATTGAAGGTGCATTCAGCCATAACGCTGCTGGAAGCTGCCGATTTGGTTACGCAAGTGCTGAAATAGAGCGCACCTCCATCTCCTTTTGAAACAGGAACATCCGTATTTTCTCCAGTTCCTCTACCGGAGAATAGATGAATGAAAATCCTTTGGGGTCTATTTTTAGTTTTTCCAACTCTCCGGAGGGGTAAAATCGCTGTAAAAATTCCCAGAGATTGTCCTCATCCGATGATGATTCAGTGTCGTGATGAGTCTTCAGATACTGGAGGATGCGTAATCCGTCAAATTTTTCATGGAAAGCCCGGATAAATTTCTCAGGGGTTTTGTGATTTATTCTAAGCGGTTCTAATGGATCATCTTCACTGAAAACTGTAGCAATAAACCTCACAATTTTTGTGTCAACCGGCTGCCTGTGCAATCTTGAAAGCAGTGCATAGGTTTCCCGGATATCATCAAATAAGTTACCGGAGTAAACTGGATAACTTGTCCAATCTCCGGCAGCTCCTTTAATCATGGCCGGACCGGTACCAAAGAAAACACGGTTCGAAAATCTGGCCTCGGGATACACCATTTCATCATTCCACAACAACACCTCGCCATATTTTCTAAGTTTTTGAAGAAAATAGAAGTCCTCTCCACTCAGTTTCGGGGTCATTCCACCAATGGCCCGATAGGCCAAAACCGGCACCGCCATTGCTGAACCGAGCGCCGTAAAGGCGTATGGGGAGTTAATCCTTGCCATATTCAGAAAATAATGACGCATGTAAATCTCATAGTGCAGCATGGCCCTGCAGGCAAGCTCATCTGGCGGGGAATTATGAAAATATGGAACAGCTAATGCAACAGAACGGGGATGTTCATGAAAATTGCATGCTATGGAGATCAGGTAATTTTCCGGGAAAACACTGTCGGCATCAAGGCTTACAATAACATCCTCCTCCGCGGCAACAGCATTTATTGTATCCATAAGGGTTTTTCTGGCATAACCCACACCATGCCGTTTCCCTTTCCAGCCATTGCCTTTGGAGGAACGATCAATCACCTCAATGGCAAAATCCTGATATGATGTTAAAATCCTGATGCTTTCCGAGTTGCGGATACAAACATCCAGCCTGTTAGGGTCATCCCACCATTGATCGGGCTGATTGACACAAACAAATAATTTAAAGCGTTTATAAGATTGCGATGAGATACAAAGCAGCAACCGTTCAAGATGATCAGGCTCATCCATAACCGGAAGAGCCAGATATAAAAAAGGCAACCCGGAACCGCTGGCCCGGCTATCGGTCAATGTTGAGTTTTTGGAACAAGGCATCATCCTCTATCACCTCAATGGCTTTCAACACCTCCTCATCATACTGATTTATAATTGTATATAATTCAGTCATGTCCCAAAGTTTTTGAGCGATCAGTCCCTTGAGTTGCGATTTGATCAACTTCTCAGCATCTGCATACCCCTTTTCATCCATTTTCACTCCCTCTTTTTCGGCATACGCAAAAAAGTCTGCCATGAATGCCTCATCTGTCTGAAAATTTTGCTCATATGTACTGAATTCCGGATAGCTGGTCTTGAGCGCTTTACGCGATTTATCCACATATTCACCTACATAGGAGTTGATCACATTCTTGCGACGCAATTCCAGGTAATAATCAGAAATCGGGGTGGAGTCCCAAGGGATAAAAACATCGGGCATGATCCCGCCGCCACCGTAAACCACCCGCTTTTTGGAGGTATAATACTTCAGTGAGTCTGGAAATTTAATGCTGTCGGGATGAATCAGTTCACCATGTTTCATTCGGATGCTGAAATCTTCGTAATATTTATCAATTCCATCAGCGTATGACTTCTGAATGCATTTCCCAGATGGATTATAATATCTGGCTGTGGTCAGGCGGATCATGGAACTATCGGGGAGTTGAAATGGCCGCTGCACAAGTCCTTTACCAAACGAACGGCGCCCGACAATGATGCCCCGGTCCCAATCCTGAATCGCACCTGAAACAATCTCGCTGGCAGAAGCAGAATTTTCATTGATCATGATAACCAGTTTGCCAGTCTCAAAAAGCCCCCGTCCGGTAGAATAAAAGTCTTCGCGCTGTGCATTTCTCCCCTGTGTATATACAATCAGTTTCCCCGATTTCAGAAATTCATCAGACAAATCGATAGAGGTGCCCATATAACCACCGGAATTATTTCGCAGGTCAAGAATCAGACTTTTCATTCCTTTGGAATTCAACTTATTAACCGATTCTACAAATTCCTGCATCGACGTTTGGGCAAATTTGTTCAGGTTGATGTAACCAACCCCGGGCTTGATCATGTAAGCAGCATCAATGCTGTTAATGGGAATTTTATCGCGGGTAATGGTGAATTCAATGAGCTCCTTTTTCCCTTTGCGGAATATTGATACCTTCACTTTGGTTCCCCGTTTGCCGCGCAAATGATCGAGCACAAACTGATTGGTGATTTTTTTTCCTACAACAACCTCGCCGTCAATTTTCACAATTCTGTCTCCCGACATGATCCCCAATCGCTCGGAAGGGCCGCCGGGAATGGCATGAACAACCGAAATAGTATCTTTAAATATCTCAAACTGAACGCCAATGCCATCAAAATTACCCTCAAGAGGTTCGTTGGCTTTTTGAACATCTTTTTTCGAAATGTAAACCGAATGGGGATCGAGTTCTTTCAATGTTTCAACAATAGCCTTTTCAACCAATTTGGCTTCATTGATGGTGTCAACGTAGGCATAATTGATTAGTTGCATGGCTGCATTGTACTTCTTTACCCCGGCATTCGGGTCCTGCTTTGCAGTTTGGGACTGCGCCTGGGTTGATAAAATTAAGGCGAATAGTAACAATAATCCCACTCTGAAGACATTAATTTTTAATAAGTTGTTCATTGTAATATGTTAATTAAGATGATTTTGGAGAACCAAAGGTACTTTTATTTTATCTTATGGTGCTGTAATACCTTTAATTTAACTACTTTTAACGATAAATATTATGCAGTGGCAGACGAAGAAAAACAAAGGATATTCCGAAGTTTGCGAATTCCGGTAATTTTAGTTTTATTTTTATGGCTCATCAAAGGCATGGATTTGCTTTTCAACCTTGATTTGAACAACTTTGGACTTTATCCATTGCAAATCAAAGGCTTGCCTGGCATCCTAACCTCACCCTTTCTGCATGCCGATTTGGCACATCTCTTTGCTAATTCGCTGCCTTTACTCATTCTTGGCTCATTTCTCTTTTATTTCTACAAGGACATTGCCTGGATGATTTTATTTCTGGTGTACCTGATCACCGGTATCTGGGTGTGGGTTTACGCCCGTGGAAGCAGCGCTCATATTGGGGCAAGCGGGGTTATTTACGGGCTTGCCTCCTTTTTATTTTTCAGCGGGATGATCCGCCGCGAGACCGGCCTTCTGGTAATCACCATGCTTGTTGCCTTTCTATATGGGGGCCTTATCTGGGGCGTTTTCCCGCAACTCTTTCCAAACCAGCCCATCTCCTGGGAATCGCACCTGATGGGTCTTTTATCCGGACTTGTTCTGGCCGTATATTATCGCAAGCAGGGGCCACAGCGTAAACCCTGGGATTGGGGAGAAGAAGATGAAAACGATGATGAATCATGGGCTGATCCTCAGGTAGATGACCATCCTTCGGAACATTGAATCATTTACACCCGCTATATTCTTCAACTCCTCCAGTGATTTGAATGTCTTATTTTTTTGGCGGTAAATCATGATGCTTTTAGTGGTGGAGAATGGGAAATAGGGATGCCGCAGAAGTTCCTTGAAGGTTACCGTATTGAGCTCAATAGGATGGATGGAGTCAGGATTAACGCTTAGATTCTTTTCAATCATTTGATATCTGACTGTATCCATCCCAAACACCTCCAGCACCTGCTTTTTGTCATAGAACCCCCTCAATCGGTCGCGATAGTTCACTATCCGCCTGGCAAAACCAGGTCCGATTCCCCGTAGCTGCTGCAGTTCAAAGGTGTCGGCAGAATTAAGTTCTACCATAACCATCGGCTTAGCAGGGAAACCATTGTTTTTGAGTGAATCCGGCACCTTTCGGGAAAAGTTGGTTTTGTAATTCTGATACTTCCTGATTCGTGCGATACTATCGGAGTCGGACGCCTGTTTCCATGCCGCTTCAAAAGCGCAGACATCCTTTGCAAATCCTGCATAATCAGGAGATTTCTGAAAGGTGCCCGAGGGAATCACCACATTGGCAATAATCACCCCTAAAAGAATCAGACTGAGCACGAGAATTCCGCGCTGTTCAGTACGGTTGTAGGTCAGGTAGTCTCCAACCAACCTGCCAAATCTTTTGATAAACGTTCGCTTGTCCATAATATAGCTTATTGAGTGTTATCAGCCAGCAACCGACTGCCGATTCGGCATTCAAGGCATCTTTTTTTATCACAATAAAAATGCTTCAGATGAAGCAGGGCTTGTGTTTGCATGGCATTGTCGGCCGGGAAACCTGCCAGCTTCCAATGGTCAATGTCAACATTGTTTTCTCCTCCAAGGTGTTCCAGGAAATCCAAAACTCCTTCACCGGTGGCAGGCTGACCCTTTTCCTGCCCATAAAAGAAAAGAAATGGCGCCAACCCGTTGATAATTATGAGCTTTATGCCTGAAGACCCCATGGTTTTTGGCTTTTCAGCAACCGGTTTGCCAAAAACATAATGGGTGTTCCAGTATTCGGATGCGCTTAATACGAACAATTTTAAAACCTCATCAAGGGTGCCACCCTCAAAAAGGTTGAAAAATTTGCCTTCGGTGAACTGTAAAAAACCTGCAAACTGACTGATACGGATGGTTGGAAAATTGGACGGCCGCAGCCGCAGGAATTTCCACATACTTTCTGCTATCGGATGCAAACCATACTTGCCGCACAAAAACAGGTACTCTTGTTTTAATGCTATGGGATATGACTCAACGAACTCATGGGCCAACATTCCTGCCTGCCCGAATAAAAGGGCCTCCAGCTTAAACCTGCTGTTGCAGTGCTGCCTGATTATTTTGAGCGGCAGCGATTTCGCCAGCAACTCAAAAGGCAGATTGTTAATTTTGAAACCAAAACTGCCAGCCAGGTGTTGATAAAAAGCCTCATCCCAGTCAATGTTGCTGCCTGTCAACAAGTTTCTTATGGATTGAGTCTTATACTCAAGCCGCTCGACGGCAAGCGCTGGCGACCAAATTGTGAAGCCGTAATCCGTTGCTGAATCAAGTTGATTTTCACAGGGAATCCATTGCCGGGTTTGCATCAAAATTTGATAGCGTTCAAAAATCCGTTCGGCATACTGATTATTAATTACAAGTGTTTGAACGGGCTCACCATTTTGATGATAAACAAGTCGATCGGCTTCATACACAACATGCAAAATCGCGTGATCAAACGCCGGATCGAGGTGATGGCCGTGCCGGTACCAATCAGAGGCATGTACATGAATTTCAACATTCCCAGCCCAGGTGGTATTCCCAATGCGCAATCGGGCATTAAAAAAGTCGGGACCGCTGTCGGTGTTTTGAACACCAGGGTGTAAAATTGCTAATGAATCACCGGCTTCTGTAATCAGCGTTTGGCTCAACTGCCGGTATTTCCAAAGATAGGAGATGAATTCTTCGTTCATGGCTAATCCGTTTTAAGTGAATAACTAAATCGCTTAATCGGGTTAAGGGTGAAAAGGTAATACGGTTGTTGAAAAAAAATAAAATAAATAATTATCTTTGCATTAATTATTATGGAGATGACTTATGAAGGATGTTGCCACCCTGGTTTCCGGCATTGAGTATAAACTGGGGAAGCTTATTGAACAATATCACACTCAACGTGCTGAAAATAAAAGGTGTAATATTGAACTTGAAGAATTAAAGCAAATAATCAGCGAACAGAAACATACCATCAAACATCTTGAAGAAAAGATTAAAACACTAAAAATAGCTAAAACACTGGAAATAAAAGAAGGAAACGTTGAAGCAAAATTAAAAATCAACGAACTTGTGCGGGAAATCGATAAATGTATCGGGCTTTTAAATACTTAGAATACGATTCATAGTCAGGCCAATGAGTGAACTTTCAATATCGTTGCCAATCGCAGACAGGTCGTACCGGCTTGCGATTCAGAAAGAACATGAGGAACTTTTTCGCAAAGCTGCCAAATTAATTGATAAAAGGATAAAAGATTATTCTGGCAGTTATGCATATAAAGACAAACAGGACCTCCTGGCCATGGTTGCATTGGAATATGCCACAGGATACCTGCAAAATGATCAAATGTTGTCGGATAATGAAACACAATGGAAGGCAAAGCTGTTGGCAATAGATCATGCGCTGGATGAACAACTTAAGTATTAAGTGCCAAATGTTCTTTGAAAATAATCTGAAAATACACCCGCATTAATTCAGACAGTTTGTAATCCTAACATTACAAATATTAGGGCAAAGCTCAGCAACTCGTAGGACAGGCCTCACCCTGCTTCGGCATGGGAACAGGGATTACTCCCCAACAGTGGACGTTCGAAAAGTATGGCAGCTCTATTCGTGTCGTTAGAGGATTATCAATACCTCGCTGGATAATGCGGGTTTTTTATTGCTTCAAAGTTCCTTCGTCATTATAAATCATGCAGTCAGTCATCGCAAATGTCGCTGCATAAAACAACATACATATGGGAGGATTTTTATTTTATATCATCATTGGGATGGCCGGGGTCATCCTTGGAGGTGTATTAACAGCAACAGTTTTAAACAGAGCCCTGGAGCGAAAACGCGATGCGCTGTTAAAAGATGCCATGGAAAAAGCAGAGGTTGTTAAAAAGGAGAAGATATTACAGGCAAAAGAGAAATTTATGCAGTTGAAGGGTGAACATGAAAAATTCATCCATGAAAAAAACGAAGAGTTAGGGCGAAACGAAAATCGTTTTAAACAAAAGGAAGGCACACTGAATCAGAAGGTTGAAGAATTTTCAAAAAAGCAAAAAGAGGTTATTACCATTAAACAGAATCTTGCCCAGCAACTGGAAATAATCAATAAGAAACAGTCTGACCTTGATAAGGCTATGAAAGTACAGGTGGAAAAACTTGAAGCAATTTCGAGTCTTTCTGCGCTTGAAGCCAAAACACATTTAATTGAAACACTCAAGGAGGAGGCGAAAACCGAAGCCATCGTTTATATGAAAGATATTATCGATGAGGCGAAACTTACGGCAAACACCGAGGCGAAAAAAATCATTATTGAAACCATTCAGCGCACTGCTTCAGAGCACGCGATAGAGAATACAGTCTCCGTTTTCAACATTGAGAGCGAGGAGATTAAAGGTCGGATCATAGGCCGTGAGGGAAGAAATATTCGCACCCTTGAATCGTTGACCGGTGTAGAAATTATCATTGATGATTCACCAGATGCGATCATATTATCAGGATTCGATCCGGTGCGACGTGAAATTGCCCGGCTGGCGTTGCACAAACTGGTCACCGACGGTCGCATTCACCCGGCGCGCATCGAAGAGGTTGTAGCCAAGACTAAAAAGCAGATTGAACAGGAGATCATTGAAACCGGAAAACGCATCAGCATCGACCTGGGAATACACAACATGCACCACGAACTGGTAAGGATGATCGGGAAGATGAAATACAGGTCATCATACGGGCAGAATCTGTTGCAACACTCCATTGAAGTATCAAGACTTTGTGCAACTATGGCCGCAGAACTGGGGCTGAATCCAAAAATAGCTAAACGTGCAGGGCTATTGCACGATATCGGTAAAGTGCCCGATACCGAACCTGAGTTGCCACATGCAGTTCTCGGTATGAAACTGGCTGAAAAATTTAAAGAAAAGCCTGAGATCATCAACGCCATCGGTGCACACCACGATGAAGTGGAAATGAATAACCTTATCTCCCCGATCGTTCAGGTTTGTGATGCAATTTCAGGCGCTCGTCCGGGCGCAAGGCGCGAGGTTGTTGAGGCATACATTGAAAGATTGAAACACCTTGAAGAATTGGCGCTCAGCTATCCGGGGGTGGTAAAAACCTATGCAATTCAGGCCGGTCGTGAACTTCGGGTTATTGTTGGCGCTGATAAAGTAAACGATGTGGAGGCCAACCAGATTTCATTTGATCTTTCGAAGAAAATTCAAAGCGAGATGACCTACCCGGGGCAAATTAAAATTACGGTAATCAGGGAAACCAGGGCGGTGAGTTACGCGAAGTAGCTGTTAACCATCATATTGCAGCCATGACATTACCAGAGAGGGCAGCCTGAGAAGGGTGCCCTCTTTTTATTCTCCCTTGATATTTGAAGATCAGGGACAAAAAAAAGCCCCTTTTGGGGGCTTCTGCGGACCGGACGGGACTCGAACCCGCGACCTCCGCCGTGACAGGGCGGCATTCTAACCAACTGAACTACCGATCCTCAATTGTGATGCAAAAGTAACCTATTTTTATCAATCAGCAACTATCTTTTTAAAAATCTTTTTGAAAAGCACCAAGTTCTGCCACGGCATGACATTTTACTCCTGATTTCTCAGCTTCTTTCATCCATTTCATCGCTCTGTAATGTGAATTAGTTGCATCAATGACCACCCGGGCCGGATGAAATATTTTAACCACCTCAGCAATACTGGTATTGGGATTGCCTGAAATTATCAGCAAATCAACATCAAAACGCTGTGATAAACTTTTGGGAATGGGGTTGTTAAGAACGAAAATCCGGGATTTTGCAAATAAGATGAAATTCCCTGCCTTAATTAACGGAACAAAAGATTTGCAAAGCTCTTCCGGTCGGTCAACACCATTTAACCAATAATCCCTTTTGTGAAAAATTCCATTGGCTTGCATCTCTGAAACAACCGCCACATTGGTCGAAATTGCGGAAATCAGGTCTGTTTCTCCAACGCAGTCATAAAACAAAACTGATTTATCCTGTGTGTTAAACAGGTAAAGCGCTTCACGATTGACGTTGAAAACTATTAACCTATTCACATTAAGACGATTAATTTTAAACTGCAAAAAAAGAATATTGAGTGAAATTGTCGTAATCAGAAAAAGGTAAAAAAATGAAATTCGTCGCAATATCAGAAAAAGGAAACCTGCTGAAAGAAGCAGATAAAGCAGAAACATTTCCGGAGTTGAGATAAATACTCCCTTAATCGTTGAAAACGGCAGCTGTTCTATAAAATGAATGGTCGAATTCAGCAACCAGACCAAAAAAATAAAAGCTTTTGCACATAGCCAGGAGATGATGGGGATGTATCCTACGATCATTAACAAAATTCCAATATAGATGATCAGACTTGAAAGGGGCACCACCAGCACATTTGTCAACATGAAATAATTGGGAAACTGATGAAAAGTGTACAGCGTAATTGGCAAAGTGGCTAACTGGGCTGCGATGGAAACTGCAAGAATTGACCATACTTTGTCGGGAAACCAGGCAGAGGTGATATATAAATCATAGATGGGCTTATAGAGGATCAGAATGCCGGTTACTGCCAGATATGACAGTTGAAATCCAACATCCAGGATCAAAAAAGGATCAAATGCAAGAATAAATAAAAGTGAAGCAGCAATTATGTTGTACATATCCGGCGACCGGTTCATCGATTTCCCAAGAATCGGCAAACTGAGCATGGCCGCCGAACGTAAAACGCATGGTGAAAGTCCGGTAACCATTGCATAAAACCATATAAATGTTAGCAACAAGATCGCTTTTACAAACCGTCCAATCTTCCTTCTGTTCAGAAATCCCAGGGTAAATTCAAGAAAAATGTAGATAATTCCAACATGCATGCCCGATACAGAAAGAATATGCATGGCGCCGGAAGCGGCATAGTCGTTGCGCAAACCGGCATCAATATCATCCACATATCCAAGCAATAGAGCAGCCGCTACAGCAAACTCCTTCCCTTCCACATGGTTATCACGAAAAATATTAAGCAGCCTGTCCCGAACCCGAAATGCCACCTTTCTGATGACTCCGGTCGGTTTCAGACTGATCAATTTCCATCCGTAAGTTTCAGCAAAAACCCGGTGCGTAATACCTTTGTTCTTAAGGTATCGGGCGTAATTGAAAACATGCGGGTTTGAATTATCATTGATCTCCTTGAAACCAGCCTTAAATAGCACATGATCGCCATACTGCAATGATGAAACACCGGCTTTTCCTTTCAGATATCCGATGGCGCTGCCGCTGGCTGAGACCCATTGCCCGTTTTCATGTCGAAAGCGAACTTCCAGCACTGTCTTGATTCCCGATTTATTAACCGTTGGCGGTTCAGCAATTGCAGCAATAAAAAAACCATCGGGATGTTTTCCAAAAAAAGCCGGATCATTGGCAGGTCGATGACAACTGGCAATTTCATAACCTGCTGCCATTAAAAAGAAGTTGAACAGAATTCCTGTGATCCAGCGCAGCCGGTAACTGCTGAAAGTAATTTGCAGGATGACAGAACCAATTAGCAAAACAACCATCAACCACGGAAGCAGTAGCCCGTAGTTTTCAGATGGCGCAAAAAAAACTTCGGTAATAATTCCGGCTAAAAATGGAATAATCAGCCGAAGAAGCGGGTACGGTCTCCATGAGTTCATAGGATATTACATTTTCTTCCTGCTTAATCAGGAAAAAACGAAAAGGTAATACCTCCTTACTCACAAATTTTCAATAAATATTGTTTTGCTTTTTCAGAACCCAGTTCCGAGGCCTTTTCCCAGTCTTCACAAGCTCCTGATTTATCTTCAAGATAATTCTTGGCCACCCCCCTGTTGGCAAGTGCCTCAGCCACGGTCGGATCGGTATAAACAACCAGGTCGTACTCTACTAGCGCATCCTGGTAGCGCTGAAGGTACATATAGGCCAGGGCAAGGTTCATTCTGGTATTCAAATCCTTGGGATTGATCGACAAGGCGATTGAAAAATCCCAAACAGCCTCTTCAAATTGCCTTGCAGCTGCTTTGGCGGCTCCACGGCTTGAAAAATACTCGTACTGTGTAGTGTCAAGCCCGATGGCAACATTGAAGTCCTGAATGGCTCCCAACAGATCATCTAAATTGAAGCGACAAAGACCTCTGTTGTAAAAGGCTTCAATAAAATCGGGTTTATACCCGATAGCACGGGTAAAGTCGCGCATGGCCTCCTCAAAATTCCCAAGGTCGTACCTGGCAAGCCCCCGGTTATGATAGGCATCAACATAATCTGATTTCAGTGAAACAGCGGTATTGTAATCCTCAATCGCCCCCCGAAAGTCCCGCATGTAATCCTTTGCCAGTCCCCTGTTGTAATATGGCTCAGCATGGGAAGGCTTAAGTTTGATTACCCGGGTAAAATCAAGGATGGCACCAGGATAATTTTGAAGTTCGCTTCGAACAATACCCCTGTTATAATAGGCCTCGGCCTCGTTGGTGTCAAGGGCAATTGCCTTGTCGAAATCCCTGATTGCCTCTTTATAATCGCCCATTTTTGCTTTCAGAATACCGGAACTTACCAATTCCTTCTGAGCAGAAAATTGTGCATGAGCCGAATGAAACACAAGGAAAATGAATGGAAGCAGAAGTACTGTTTTCAAGAGAACCTTGTCTACTTACAATATTTGAAAATCATATCCCGTGCTGCTTCCATACCATAGGAATAGGCTTTCTCCCAATCGGCGCAGGCTCCGGTATTATCATTAAGCGCCTTTTTTGCACCTCCACGGGCCATGTAAGCATTGGCATACTTTTCATTGAAACTGATCGCCTTGTTGAAATCGGTGATGGCAGACTCCATATCATTAAGCTCCATATATGCAGCACCCCGATTGTTATAGGCCGTCGCGTTTGTTGAGTCAATTTTTAATGCTTCATTGTAATCCTGAATGGCACCTTTAAAATCCTGGTTAAAATGACGCATCATCCCGCGGTTGGTGTATATGTCGGGGTATTTGGGTTCAATCCTTACCACATCATTGTAATTTTCCAGAGAACCCTTATAATCCTGATTGATAAAAGCAATGGCAGCCATATAGTTGAATGCAATCGCATTGGATCTGTCTGTTTCCAGAAAAAATTCGAGATCCTGTTTTGCGCCTTTGTAATCTCCGGTTTCATAGCGGGCAATTCCCCTGACGAAATAGGATAACGGCATGGATGGCTGCAAAAGAATGGCTTCATTTTCATCATTGATGGCGGCGCCATAATTCCCAAGCATAAGGTATGCATTTCCGCGTTTTACATAGGTACTAAAGCTCTTTGAAAGGTCGAGCGATTTTGTGAAATCTAATATTGCGCCTTCATAATCACCGGCTTTCCCTTTTTTTGATCCCTCATTGAAAAAATTCAATGCCTTGATCTCCTCGGGCTTCAATTGCTTGGGTGGGGTACTCACGTTGAACATCTGCTCTTTCGAAAACTTGTTTAGGGCCTTTTTATTCGGGTCTGTTGTGTCAACTTTTACCGGATTGATCCTGACCACCTTTTGTTGGGCAGCCGGACTTTTGGTAGTATTTTGCTGAGCATTTCCATGGAGGAAAAATAAACTCAGAACCAATAATGATAGAAAATACTTAATCTGTTTCATAACTATTTAATTGATTGGGAATAACTCACTTTTGCGCTAAATATTGTATCATCAGCCCGGCAACCCTGGCAGAAGCGCCGGACCCACCCAATTTTTTCTTTAAAGTTGTGTAACCAGCGAGAATTGCATCCCGGTCAGGGCCTGGCTGCAGTATTGATTTCAGGGTCTTCGCCAGGTTTTGAGAGGTTAGTTCGTGCTGTATCAATTCCGGTACAACAGTTTTATCGCTTATCAGGTTCACCAGCGAAATGTACTTAACATGCACAAGCCGGCGGGCGATCATGTAAGAAAGGGGATTTCCGCGGTAGCATACCACCTGTGGAACCTTCATCAAACCCGTTTCGAGCGTAGCCGTACCCGAAGTTACCAGCGCTGCGGCTGCATGGCTGAGCAACTGGTACGTTTGATTTGTTACCACCCGCACATTGGTATCTTCGAGAATTGCAGTATAAAAATCAGGCTCAATCGATGGAGCGCCTGCAATCACAAACTGGTATCCCGGAAATGAAGAACGGACCGACATCATGATCTTCAGCATTTTTTCAATTTCCATCTTGCGGCTACCGGGAAGTAAGGCAATTAAAGGCAGATCAGCCAATAAGTGCTGAGCCAGGAATTCCTTTCGTGCCATAACCACCATGTTTTCATTGATCACGTCAAGCAACGGATGTCCCTGGAAGTCAACACGATAATTATACTTCTCATAAAAATCCTTTTCAAAGGGCAGGATGACAAACATTTTATCAACATACTGCTTGATGGTTTTAACTCTGGAGGAACGCCATGCCCATAATTGTGGTGAAATATAATAAAACACCCGAATTCCCTGTTTTTTCGCAAATTTCGCCATACGCAGGTTAAATCCCGGATAATCGACCAGGATTAAAACATCAGGTTTATAGGCCAGCAAATCCTTTTCGCATAAACTGAAATTTCTCATAATGGTCGGCAGATGAGAAACTACCTCCATAAATCCCATAAATGCAAGGTCGCGATAGTGCTTTACAAGCTCAGCTCCCTGTTGCACCATCAAATCCCCTCCCCAACCCCGGAAAGTTGCACCCCGATCCAGAAGATTGAGCTCCCGCATCAGGTTGGAGGCATGCAGGTCGCCAGATGCTTCGCCGGCAATCAGATAATATCGCATTAAAATCTGTTTCTAAGAAGTTCAAGAGCCGCGTAGGAGGTCATGTCAAATTGCACAGGCACCACTGCAATATAATTATTTTCTACGGCCCACTGATCGGTATCTTCACCATTGCCGATTTGAGCGTAAACACCTGTCATCCAAAAGTACTTTCTGCCGTTTGGATCTTTCCGTTCGTCAAAATCTTCCTCCCAGGTCCCGGCTGCCTGTCGGCAAAGCCTGATCCCCTTGATCTTGTCAACAGATACATCGGGAATATTGACATTCAGACAAACACCTGCTGGAAGTCCGCTTTTAATAACGTTGGAAGCGATCGATTTCACAAATTGTTCCGCAGGCCCGAAATCAGCATTCAGACTGTAATTACTCAATGAAAAGCCAACAGAAGGAACTCCGGCCAGAGCGCCCTCCAGCACTGCCGCCATCGTTCCGGAATAGATGATGTTGATTGAGGCGTTGGTGCCATGATTGATGCCTGAAAAGAGAAAATCAGGACGACGATGCATTACAATTTTAAAAGCAAGCTTAACACAATCAGCAGGAGTTCCATTGCACGAATATTCTTCATAATCCGGCTCCTGCAGGAGGAGGTCCAACCTGAGCGGATGAGCAATGGTCACTGCGTGGGCAGTGCCTGACTGGGGTCGATCGGGAGCGACAACTACTACCTTGCCAAAAGGACGGATGTAGTTGATCAATGCTCGAATCCCGGGAGCTTTAACACCATCGTCATTGGTAATGAGTATCAGTGGCTTATCATTCATTCGCGTCAATTTTCTTTATTCAAAAATGTTTTTCAAAATTAGGAATAAATCCTGTAGCTTTGAGGTGTAATTATTCAAATTCATTCCATGATCCGCAGCATTGCTTTATTTATCATGTTTTTGCCCGTTTTGTTATTCGCTCAAAATCTTGTTCGTAATCCCGGGTTTGAACAAAAAAACAGTTGCCCCGAAAGGCCCGGCCAAATTAGTCATGCTGACTTCTGGGCCAGCCCCAGCAGCGCCACGCCTGATTATTTCAACGACTGCTCAACCTATCTTGATTACGGAACCGAATTCAACCTCAAAGGCGGGCAGGTTGCCCATACAGGCCATGCTTATGCAGGGTTGCAAACACATTTACTAAACAGGAATGAGTTTTTTGAATACATTCAATCAAAACTTGACACCGCGTTGATTTCCGGACAACTCTATTGCATCACCGCCTTTGTCAGTCTGGGTCGTTCGGCCTACGCCTTCAAAGGATTGGGTGCAGTGCTTTCAGTTACTGAATTCAAATCAACAAATGCGCACAGATTGAATGTTCCATACATTCCACTTGGAAACGGCAACTACCTTGTTGATCAGGACCAATGGATGTGTATCAGCGGAATATATAAAGCAAAAGGAAATGAACGGTTGTTAACGCTGGGGAGTTTTTCACCCGGAGATGAATTCTGGAATATCCAAACCCGGTCTCACACCGATTCCCTATTCAAATCGACCTATTATTTTATAGATGATGTTTCACTGGTAGCAATCAGAGATTCAAGCGATTGTAAGTGCAGGTGATGTTTCAAGACAACCAATTAGAACCGAAGCAGCTCTTCATACAGCTCCTTCACCGGCAGGCCCATTACATTAAAAAATGATCCTTCGATCTTATTAATCCCAATATAACCTATCCATTCCTGAATACCATATCCTCCAGCCTTATCGAATGGTTGAAAGTTATCAATATAATACTCTATTTCCTCCAGGCTGAGTTCCTTAAAGTACACAGAAGAAAGCACATGGAACAGATGCTTTTTGGTTGGTGATTTCAAGCAAACAGCCGTAATTACATCATGTTTCCGGCCAGAAAGCTTTTTCAGCATGGTGACAGCCTCACCATACGTTGAAGGTTTCCCCAGTATCTCATCACCAAGAGATACAATCGTATCCGCCGTGATGATGATTGCCTTTTCATCCATCCTCGATTCATCAAAGCTACCCGATTTAAGATCAGCAAGGTATAGGGCAATTTCTGCTGGTAAAAGTCCGGCTGGATAAACCTCCTTTACATGTGTTTCACAAATTTCAAAATCAAGTCCCAATTCTTTTAAAAGATATTGTCGCCGGGGCGATTGCGAAGCAAGAATTAGATGTCGTCCGTTTAGGCGTCGTGTAATCATGGCAAGTTAGTTACTGATTAATAATACTCCCATCGAAAGAATTCCGGCTGCCATTATTAATTTGCACAGGCGGCTCAGATTATGATAATCCCGTTTCCCGTGGGATCGAAATAGCTTGATCAAAAGGTAAAAAGCTCCGGATTGAACCGCAAACAGCAAATACCAGAACACAAGAACCATATTGAGCTGATAAAGGGCGATTTGTGCACAAAAAAGCAGTGTAATTGTCGCAAGCAACATCGCCGCCACAATGGACCGGGTATTTTTCATACCCAGCACGATTGGCAGCGTTCTGCAACCCATTGCCTGGTCACCTTCGGCATCTTCCATGTCCTTGATAATTTCCCGAACCATGGATAGCAGAAATGCAAATATCGCATATGCTGCGATAACAGAAGCAACCCAATGAATGTCTGGCAAAACTTCAATAAAATGATTGACATTCAACCGAAGCCAATAAAATTCAAAAAGCCAGATGATCAGAATTACAAAAGCAGAGAGGGCTGCGACGATAAAATTTCCCCAGAAAAACGTGCGCTTGTATTTGGCTGAATAAACCCATAACAATCCGGAGATAAAAGGGAAAAAAAGACCGAAACTGATGGATTGCACTCTCCAGGATAGGTAAACGCCACCCATAATTGCAAATATATTCAGGATCATGTGAATTTTAATGGCCACACGACCGTCAATCAATTTGTTTATCACCAATTTCCCGGGTCGATTAATGCTATCGGCCTTCACGTCGAAATAATCATTGATCACATAACCTCCGGTCGCAATGAATACTGTTACAAGAACAAGGATCAGGAAATCGGAGAAGGGAGTAATGAATTCAGGCACACCAACATAAAGGTTGGGCAGAATTATACAATATCGCAACAAAAATTGTGTCAGGATGATAATCATCACATTTGGCAGCCTGATCAACTGTGCCCATGCTCTTAAAAAAGAGAAAAATGAAACTTCATTTACCAACACACTGTTGAGATTTGAATTTGACCCATTAAAACAACCAAAATCTTTGATCTACCAATGGTAAGCATCATCATTCATCCATTTACCCTGAACTTTTAACACCTGTTCAATAACGTCGCGTGCACAGCCCTTGCCTCCATTGAAATGCGAAATATATCTGGCAACCGCCTTTATTTCTTCAGCAGCATCGGCAGGGCACGACGATATTCCAACTTCGAGCATTACTTCATAATCAGGAATATCATCGCCCATGTAAAGTACCTGCTGAGGGTTCAGGTTGTTGTCGGCTATATACTTGCGATAGACCAACTGTTTTTTTTCAACACCCATAAATACATCGGTAATTTGCAATGCTTTCATTCGGTGTACCATTGATTCTGACCTGGCACCGGAAATCACGGCCACTCTATACCCCTTTTTATGGGCAAGCTGAAGAGCATACCCGTCTTTGACACTTGATGTACGATAGGCTTCACCATCATTTGTTGTAATCACACTTCCATCTGTTAATACGCCGTCATAATCAAAAATGAAGGTGTTGATGTATTTAAGATCTTCTTTATAGTTCGCCATGAAGCATTTTATGTTTAATGATTTTACTGGTGATCAGGTTGTAAATTTCAAGATAATCCGGATGTTTTGCCAGCATTTCACAATGTTTATCAAGCACCTTCTTGTCACCTCTTAAGGCAGGTCCGGTTTGATTTTGAAATAAATTGCCATGTTTGACATTCATGGCAGTTTGAAAAATAAGCGGCTCAAGCAGTTCCAATGGAACGTTATTGGAAATTAAAATATCTTCGGTGATGGTGTAAAGAAAATTGGTGAAATTAGATGCAAAAACAGCGCCCAAATGCAGATAACGCCGTTTTTCACTGTTAAGAAAACAGACATTTCGGGAGAGTTTTTTCGCAAGAAACTCCAATTTCAATTCGATAGATTCCGAATTTGCCTCAATACAAATGGGAACTTTTCGAAAGTTAATTTTCCTGTTTAATAAGAACGTTTGCACCGGGTAAAAAACTCCGAAATTAGAGGAGATGGGAGCAAGAACATCCATACCCATGGTTCCTGATGCATGAACCACTAATTTTTTATTTAACCGAAGCCGTGAGGCAATTTCTCCGATAACTGAATCCGAAACAGCAAGAAAATAGATATCGGCATGCAAATTAAGCTCCGCAATGTTATCTGTGCAGGCAGCGCCAATCCTGCTGGCAAGTTTTCCTGCTTTTTCGGGGGTACGATTGTAAACCTGAACAATTTCTAATCCTTGTTTGAAAAACGACAAACCCAAATGGGAAGCTAATCTGCCTGCACCTATGATTACAATTTTCTGAATTTGTCCTTCATTCACCTGCTGAAAATTTTGCTAAAAATACAATATATGGTGTTACCTTCGCATAATCTTTATCAATAAATAATTTTAACAGCAAATCATTCGGCATGAAAATCAAATTCGCAACATTTTTCACGATCCTAACGCTCACAATTTTTTCCGGTTTTAGTCAGAACCAATCAATCGTTTTTGTTGAAAAACCCTGGTCCGAAATCCTCAGTCAGGCTAAGTCGGAAAACAAATTGATTTTTCTTGATGCCTACACCACATGGTGTGGCCCATGCAAATGGATGGCTGCCAACATGTTCACAAACGATACCATTGCCTCCTACTACAACAAGAGCTTCATATGCGCCCATTTCGACATGGAAAAAGGCGAAGGGATACAATTGGCTCAACTCTACCAGATAAGAGCCTATCCAACGTTATTATTTGTTAACCAGGCAGGAGAAATGGTTCACAAGCGGGTTGGTGCTCCTCAAAAAGTTCAGGATTATCTTGATATGGGAAAAATAGCACTTACCCCTGGTGAAGGTTTTGATGCCTATGTGAAAAAATTCAATGCCGGGAATCGCGACCCAAGTTTTATAGCAAAATACCTCGACCGCTTAAAGGGAGCATATATGCCTATTAATGAACCTCTCAAGGAGTATTTTGCCTCACAAAAAGAATCAGATTTAATAAACCGGGGAAACTGGGAAATAATTTATGGGTATGTGACTGACATAGATTCGCCAGAATTTAAATATTTGATAAAGCACCAAAAAGAGTATGAAAAACTTTATACCAAAGATTCAGTCAAAGCTAAAATCTCTGGTGTTTTTTTGCAGACAATTACGAATTTTACCCGAAACAGGGCCTTTACAGAAGAATCCTACAATCAACTCAAACAAAAAATAAGGGCTTCCGGATTCGAAAATGCAGAAATGGTCATTTTTTCCGGCGATCTTACGCTTTACCAAATGAAAGGCGACATGCCGAAGTTTATTGAGCTTGTTTACAACGGACTGGACACTTACTACGCTAACGACTACCAGATGCTCAACCAGATGGCTTGGAATTTCTTCCAGATGACAACCGATAAAAAGTACCTTGAAAAGGCATCAGGCTGGGCAAAAAAATCGATCAATTTGAAAAGCACCCCGGAAAACAACGACACCTATGCCAACCTGATGTTCAAACTGGGCAACAAAGAGGAAGCCCTTAAATATGAAAAAATAGCTCTGGAACTCGCCAAAAAAGCCAACACCGACATTTCGAAGTACGAAGAAAATATCTTACTGTTCCAGAAATAAAAAAACCTGCAACTTTTCATTACAGGTTCTCAATTTTTACTAGCAAGATTCAATCATCCCAAGTCATCCGTGGCCAGTCGTCACGCGTCACCTCTTTTACCTGTCACGCGTCACCTGTCACGAAATTTAAGCCTGGGCGGTCGGCATCGGAAAATTGTATGGAATCTCACCTTCCGAATCTCTGATCTCCCCATGCATTGCTTCATATTTGGCTACATTTTCCTTCAAAGCCTTATAAAGACGTTTGGCGTGCTGTGGGGTCAGGATAATCCTCGATTTCACCTTTGCCTTCGGAACACCTGGCATCATCTTTACAAAATCAACAATGAACTCTGCAGGTGAATGGGTGATCACGGCGAGATTTGAATAAATACCTTCGCCAACTTCATCAGATATTTCGATGTTGATCTGATTCAACGGATTTTTTTTATCTTGCATAATAAGGTTTTTTCTATTCTTCTTTTGAAGCTAACAAAATTTCGTATTCCTCTTTGCTGCCAACGATCAGGTTTTCATATTCACGTAATCCGGTTCCTGCCGGGATAAGGTGCCCCACAATTACATTTTCTTTTAACCCCATCAAATCGTCCTGACGGGCATTGATGGCAGCCTGGGTAAGAACCTTAGTAGTTTCCTGGAATGAAGCAGCTGAAATCCAGCTTTTTGTCTGCAAAGAAGCCCGTGTAATTCCCTGAAGAATCTGGAAGGCAGTTGCCGGTTTTGCATCTCGTGCATCTACCAGTTTCTTATCCTTGCGTTTCAACATGGAGATTTCATCTCTCAGTTTACGTGCACTGATGATCTGTCCTGCTTTTAAAGTAGCGGAATCACCTGGATCTTCAACAACTTTTTTGCCATAGATCCATTCGTTCTCCTCCTGAAAATCAATTTTATTGATCAATTCACCTTCAAGGAAACGCGAATCGCCCGGATCTTCAACCTCAACCTTACGCATCATCTGGCGAACAATGGTTTCAAAATGCTTGTCATTGATTTTCACACCCTGTAACCGGTAAACTTCCTGGATCTCATTAACGATATATTCCTGCACCTTCATTGGGCCTTTGATGGCAAGAATGTCACTTGGTGTTAATGCACCATCGGAAAGGGCGGTACCAGCCCGAACATAATCGTTTTCCTGTGCAAGAATCTGTTTTGAAGTAGACACGAGATACCGCTTTTCTTCACCGGTTTTTGAGGTAATGATGACCTCGCGGTTCCCCCTCTTAAGTTTCTTTGCGAATGAAACCACTCCGTCAATTTCTGAAACAACAGCAGGATCAGATGGATTACGAGCTTCAAACAACTCTGTAACCCGCGGCAATCCTCCGGTGATGTCGCCAGCCTTTCCAATAGCACGTGGAATTTTCACCAGTACTTCACCCGCTTTTATCTTAACACCATCCTCCGTGTTGATGTGAGCGCCCACCGGAATATCGTAAATTTTCACCACCTCTCCCGATGCAGACAAGATATTGATTGCCGGATTTTTGGCTTTCTGCCTCGATTCAATCACAACCTTCTCGTGATATCCCGTCTGTTCATCCGATTCAACACGGAAGGTAACATTTTCGATAATGCTTTCAAAACTCACCTTTCCGGCTACTTCTGAAAGAATTACGGCATTATATGGATCCCAGTCGCTGATCAGCTGACCCTTTTTAACAGAATCGCCATCATGAAAGTACAATTTTGCTCCATAAGGAATATGTGCCGAAGTGAGCGCAATCCTAGTGTTTTGGTCAACAATCCTCATTTCAGCTGAGCGTCCGATAACGATTTCAAATTTATCGCCGGTATCACTGGTAAAGTCAACAGACCGTAATTCGTCAATTTCGAGTACTCCTTCATATTTTGCCTCAATGCGCGAAGCGCTGGCAATATTTACACCAGCCACACCACCAACGTGGAATGTACGGAGGGTTAGCTGTGTTCCCGGTTCACCAATACTCTGGGCAGCAATTACACCAACGGCCTCACCACGCTGAACCATACTGCCGGTGGCAAGATTACGTCCGTAACATTTTGCGCAAACACCTTTTTTTGATTCGCAAGTCAACACCGAACGAATCTCAACGCCTTCAAGTGGGGAGTTGTCAATTATGTGAGCTAATTCTTCTGTAATTTCGCTGCCGGCAGCAATAATCAGATTCCCTGTCTGGGGATGATGAATATCATGCAGAGACACGCGACCAAGTATTCTGTCGTACAAAGATTCAACAACTTCCTCTGCTTTTTTGAGCGCGGTGATGGTTAAACCACGAAGCGTACCGCAATCCTCCTCTGAAATGATTACATCCTGCGAAACATCCACCAGCCGGCGGGTAAGATACCCGGCATCAGCGGTTTTTAATGCAGTATCTGCAAGACCCTTGCGGGCACCGTGGGTAGAAATAAAGTACTCAAGTACCGATAAGCCCTCTTTAAAATTTGAAAGGATCGGGTTTTCAATAATTTCACCGCCGCCGGCGCCTGATTTCTGTGGTTTCGCCATCAGACCGCGCATTCCCGACAACTGCCTGATCTGTTCCTTCGAACCACGGGCTCCGGAATCGAGCATCATGTAAACAGAGTTGAACCCCTGTTTGTCGTTGATCAACTGGTTCATCAGGGAGACTGTCAACTGAGAGTTCGCATGAGTCCAGATATCAATAATCTGATTGTAACGCTCATTGTTTGTGATATAACCCATGTTGTAGCTATTCACAACCTCTTCAACTTCAGCGCGTGCATCTGCAACCAGCGACTCCTTAATAGCTGGTACGATAACATCGTCAAGGTTAAATGACAAACCACCCTGGAATGCCATTTTGAAACCAAGATCCTTGATGTCATCCAAAAATTTGGCTGTTTTGGCTGTACCGGTTTTCTTCAGTATCTGGCCGATGATATCGCGCAATGATTTTTTTGTCAGCAACTGGTTGATATAGCCATACTCTTCCGGGACAACCTGGTTGAATAAAATTCTGCCGACAGTAGTTTCAATAATCCGGGTAACTTTTTCTGTACCTTCGTAAAAAGAATGTCTTACTTTGATAATGGAATGAAGATCGGCACATTTTTCATTATAGGCAATGATAACCTCTTCCGGAGAATAAAAGGTCATCCCCTCTCCTTTCATCTTCAATACCGAATCGCTCTTACGCGCCTTGGTCATGTAATATAAACCAAGAACCATGTCCTGAGAAGGTACGGTTACGGGGGCGCCGTTTGCCGGATTGAGGATGTTGTGTGATGCAAGCATCAATAGTTGAGCCTCTAAAATGGCGGCATTTCCCAGGGGAACATGCACGGCCATCTGGTCACCGTCAAAGTCGGCATTGAAAGCAGTACAAACAAGGGGGTGCAACTGAATTGCCTTACCTTCGATTAACTTCGGCTGGAAGGCCTGAATGCCCAGACGGTGGAGTGTTGGAGCCCGGTTAAGCATTACCGGATGTCCTTTGAGGATACTTTCGAGAATATCCCAAACAACGGGATCCTTGCGGTCGACAATTTTCTTGGCTGATTTCACGGTTTTTACAATGCCGCGCTCAAGCATCTTTCTAATAATGAATGGCTTGTATAACTCAGAGGCCATTTCCTTCGGCAACCCGCATTCATTCAATTTCAATTCAGGACCAACAACGATGACGGAACGTCCGGAATAGTCAACACGCTTACCCAGCAAATTCTGACGGAACCTGCCTTGCTTACCTTTCAAACTATCCGAAAGGGATTTAAGCGCCCGATTTGATTCGGTTTTAACAGCGCTTGCTTTCCGCGAGTTGTCAAACAATGAATCCACAGCCTCCTGAAGCATACGCTTTTCGTTACGCAGAATCACATCGGGAGCCTTGATTTCAATCAATCGTTTCAACCGATTATTCCGGATGATCACCCTGCGATACAGGTCATTGAGATCGGAAGTGGCAAACCGCCCTCCATCCAATGGCACCAATGGCCGCAACTCGGGAGGAATAACAGGCACTACCTTTACAATCATCCATTCAGGCCGGTTTTCCAAACGCTTTTGCCCATCGCGGAATGATTCAAAAACCTGAAGGCGTTTCAGCGCTTCTGCTTTACGTTGCTGCGATGTTTCGGTGTTGGCCTTCACACGCAGATCATATGATTCCTTGTCAAGATCCAAACGGGCCAGCAATTCACACAAAGCTTCAGCCCCCATTTTGGCTACAAATTTGTTTGGATCTGTGTCATCCAGATATTGATTTTCCTGTGGAAGTTTGTCCATAATGTCGAAATACTCCTCTTCCGACAGAAAATCGAGATAGTTGATCCCATCAACGAGTTTAACACCCGGGTTGATGACAACATATTTTTCATAGTAAATGATTGCCTCCAGCTTCTTGGTAGGGAGACCAAGCAATGAACCAATTTTATTTGGAAGCGATCGAAAAAACCAGATATGAGCAACCGGAACAACGAGTTGAATATGTCCCATGCGTTCGCGGCGTACCTTTTTCTCGGTCACCTCAACACCGCACCTGTCGCATACAATTCCTTTGTAGCGAATACGTTTATATTTGCCGCAATGGCATTCCCAGTCTTTAACCGGACCGAAGATGCGTTCGCAGAAAAGGCCATCGCGTTCAGGTTTGTAGGTCCTGTAGTTGATAGTCTCAGGCTTCAAAACCTCACCACTTGACATCTCGAGGATCTTTTCAGGTGAAGCAAGGCTAATCGTAATCTTTGAGAAGCTGCTATTTACCTGACCCTCTTTTCTGTAAGCCATATTTTTTTATATTTCTATGAAAACCAAAAACAGAAAATTCACATACATTGATGTCTATGCATCAATTTATTCATTAATCAAAGCTCAAACTCAGACCCAACCCGCGTAATTCATGAACCAAAACATTGAATGATTCAGGGATTCCGGGAGTAGGCATTGATTCGCCCTTGACAATGGTTTCGTAGGCTTTGGCACGACCGATTACATCATCAGACTTAACAGTCTGGATTTCAAGCAGGATATTGGCAGCGCCGAATGCTTCAAGCGCCCAAACTTCCATTTCACCAAAACGCTGACCACCGAAATGAGCTTTACCACCAAGCGGTTGTTGCGTAATGAGAGAATAGGGGCCGATGGAACGGGCATGCATTTTATCTTCAACCATGTGATGAAGTTTCAGCATGTAAATAAATCCCACCGTTGTTGGCTGGTCAAACCGTTCGCCGGATAAGCCATCATGCAGGTAAACTTTTCCGTTTCGCGGAAGGCCTGCTTTATCAAGATAATCATTGATTTGATCGATGGTTGCTCCGTCAAAAATCGGAGTATTGAAACGTAAGCCGAGCTTCTTTCCTGCCCAGCCAAGTATCGTTTCATAAATCTGTCCAAGGTTCATACGTGAAGGTACGCCAAGTGGGTTTAAAACAACATCCACAGGTGTGCCATCAATCAGGAATGGCATATCTTCTTCACGCTGGATACGGGCAACAATCCCCTTATTTCCATGGCGACCAGCCATCTTATCACCCACTTTCAATTTGCGCTTTTTGGCAATATAAACTTTGGCCATCTGCACAATACCGGCAGGCAAATCATCTCCAACAACAGCCACAAACTTCTTGCGATTGTGAACGCCAAGAACCTCTTTGTATTTGATGATGAAATTATTGATCAGGGTTTTAATAAGATCATTCTTATCTTTGTCTGTTGTCCATTTATTTGGATTAACATTAAGATAATCAATGTCCATCAAACTTTTCGTCTGAAATTTCGCTCCCTTGGCAATAATCTCCTGCTTGAAGTTATTATAAACGCCTTGCGACACCTTACTGCTTACGAGAACGTTGAGCTTTTCAACAAGTTTTACCCTGAGTTTATCAACTTCCTTGTGATAATCGTCATCCAGCTTTTTGAGATCATCCTTTTCGCGAGCCTTGGCCTTGCGGTCTTTCACGATCCGGGAAAAGAGTTTTTTATCAATTACCACACCCTTCATGGAGGGAGGAGCCTTAAGGGAGGCATCCTTTACGTCACCGGCTTTATCACCAAAAATGGCACGCAGCAATTTTTCTTCAGGTGTAGGATCACTTTCCCCTTTTGGCGTAATTTTACCGATCAGGATATCGCCTTCACTAACTTCGGCTCCGATCCGGATCAATCCGTTCTCGTCCAAATCTTTAGTAGCTTCGGCGCTCACATTGGGAATGTCGTTGGTTAACTCTTCAACGCCTCTTTTGGTGTCGCGTACTTCCAACGTAAACTCTTCAATATGAATTGATGTGAAGATATCCTCCTTGAGTACCTTCTCAGAGATTACGATAGCATCTTCAAAATTGTATCCCTTCCAAGGCATGAAAGCCACCATCAGGTTACGTCCCAGAGCAAGTGAGCCGTCTTTGGTTGCATAACCTTCGCACAATACCTGTCCTTTCGCAACTTTATCACCCTTTCTGACAATCGGTCGAAGGTTGACACAAGTATTTTGGTTGGTACGTGCAAATTTTGTCAGCGTGTACCTTTTTGAATCATCATCAAAACTGACCAACCGCTCTTTTTCATCGCGGTTGTAATTGATCACAATTTCATTTGCATCAACATATTCAACCACACCATCGCCTTCTGCATTGATAAGCACACGGGAATCATGCGCAACATCATCCTCAATTCCGGTACCAACTAAGGCAGCTTCGGGATTTAATAAAGGAACAGCCTGACGCATCATGTTTGAACCCATGAGTGCACGGTTTGCATCATCATGCTCAAGAAATGGGATCAATGAAGCAGCAATGGATGCAATCTGGTTGGGAGCAATATCGACAAGGTCAACTTTTGATTTTTCAATAATTGGATAATCAGCCAGATAACGAACCTTTACCTTTTCTTCGCTGAAATTTCCAACGTTATCCATCGGCGTTGTTGCCTGTCCGATGATTTTGTGTTCTTCTTCTTCGGCAGTCAGGTAGGTAGGTTGTTCTTCAAGAGTAACCCGGCTGTCAACCACTTTATGGTAAGGGGTTTCAATAAAACCAAGTTTATCGATTTTGGCATAAACGCACAGAGAAGAAATCAATCCGATATTCGGACCTTCGGGGGTTTCGATGGTACAAAGCCGCCCATAGTGCGTGTAGTGAACGTCACGAACTTCAAAACCGGCACGTTCACGCGAAAGTCCGCCAGGCCCGAGTGCAGAGATACGCCGTTTGTGCGTAAGCTCCGAAAGGGGGTTTGTCTGATCCATGAACTGTGAAAGTTGGTTGGTGCCAAAAAAAGTATTGATCACCGAAGACAACGTTTTTGCATTGATCAGGTCCATCGGCGTAAACACTTCATTGTCACGAACATTCATTCGCTCCCTGATGGTACGGGCCATTCTCGATAGTCCAACACCAAATTGATTGTATAACTGTTCGCCAACAGTTCTCACACGTCTGTTGCTTAAGTGGTCGATATCGTCAACCTCAGCTTTGGCATTAACAAGCTCAATCAGGTATTTGATGATAGAAATTATATCTTCCTTGGTTAAAACTTTTGTTTCAACCGGTGTGGTCAGATTCAATTTTCTATTGATGCGATAACGGCCTACATCTCCCAGATCATAACGTTTGTCAGAGAAAAATAATTTTTCAATGATTCCGCGTGCTGTCTCTTCATCGGGAGGTTCGGCATTACGCAATTGACGGTAGATAAATTCAACCGCCTCTTTTTCTGAGTTGGCAGGGTCTTTCTGAAGGGTATTGAAAATGATTGAATAATCAGTAGCCAGCGCCTCTTCCCTGTGAACCAGGATGGCTTTAATGCCCGCATCAAGAATCTGATCGATGTGATCATTTTCGAGAATCGTCTCCCGTTCAATAATTACCTCTGTACGTTCAATGGAAACAACCTCACCCGTATCTTCATCCACAAAATCTTCAATCCAGGAACGCACTACCCTTGCGGCCAGCTTAGATCCGACAACGCGCTTTAAAGCGGTCCGGCTAACTTTAATTTCCTGGGCAAGCCCAAAAATTTCCAGAATATCTTTATCCGTTTCAAATCCGATGGCACGTAACAAAGTGGTTACCGGCAACTTCTTCTTCCGGTCGATGTAGGCATACATCACATTGTTGATATCGGTTGTAAATTCAATCCAGGAACCCTTGAAAGGGATTATTCTGGCTGAATACAATTGCGATCCATTGGCATGAAAACTGGTGCTGAAAAACACACCGGGGCTCCGATGCAATTGTGAAACAACCACCCTTTCGGCCCCGTTGACGACAAAAGTGCCACGTGGGGTCATATAGGGGATCATGCCAAGATATACATCCTGGATAATCGTTTCAAAATCTTCGTGCTCCGGATCTGTACAATAAAGCTTCAGCTTGGCTTTTAAGGGAACGCTGTAGGTAAGGCCGCGTTCAATGCATTCCTCAATAGAGTAACGTGGGGGGTCGATGAAATAATCCAGAAATTCGAGCACAAAATTGTTACGTGCATCGGAAATAGGAAAATTTTCAGCAAAAACCTTGTACAACCCTTCATTGACCCTGTTTTCAGGATTCGTCTCCAGTTGAAAAAAATCCTGAAATGATTTTACCTGAATGTCAAGAAAATCAGGATACTCAGCTTTGATCTTGGTGGATCCAAAGCGAATTCTTTCGGTTTTTTTTGAAGCCAAGGTCGATATTTTTATTTCCCGCCAAGCGGGAAGGTTTGAAATTAATTTTTATAAATAAATCATAGACCTCTTCACCTCGGAAGAGATCTATGATTATATTAAGGTATAAGAAACGTATGTCTTACTTAATTTCAACCTCTGCACCAGCTTCTTTTAATTGAATCATTAAAGCGTTGGCTTCGTCTTTCGAAACGCCTTCTTTAATAGCCTTCGGTGCAGCATCCACTAATTCTTTAGCTTCTTTTAAGCCAAGACTGGTCAGTTCCTTTACTAATTTAACAACGGCCAACTTAGCCTGTCCTGCTGATTTGAGAATCACATCAAAAGTGCTCTTTTCCTCAGCTTCGGGGGCGGCGGCAG
>DYQT01000383.1 GCA_020719165.1 Draconibacterium orientale
TATGTGACACCCAAAAAACGTAAATTTTTCTCACGTTTTGCAAGAACAAAGCTTACCGAACTAAAGTTCAAAAAGGGCGACAGACAAGGAGCTAAGGGCGGATGGTAATATATATGCCGGGGCAATCCCCGGATGTTTTATAATCGAGCTCATGGCTCATTTTGCCCATCAGATGCTCCTTAGCCCCTTGTCTGTAACCCCATTCATTGTTTGATTTTTCACAGGTCTCTCATTATAAAGGTTGGCAACAAAACCTAATCCGAACATAAGGAGAGCACCGGTGAAGAATTCCTTTATAGATCAGTTTTCTGAAAATATCAAATTTGATTACACCTGTTTTGACCGGGTCATCATCCGTGGATATATTCTGAAATTATTTTCATCTGCCTGTGTGGTTTTGTTTTTAAGGGCAATGGGGTTTTCCCGAAGCACCAATGGCATCATGCGTATTTTCACTGATCAACTTAATTCCCATATTTCCAGACAGGCCGAAAGATTGGGTGCTCCTATTCACTGGTGGCCCTCAGAAGATGGAGGCGTTAATGGGGCCAAACTGAGATTTGTTGAAAAAGTTTATGCCGGTAATTTCAGAGGGCAGGGTGACCATCTGTTTTGTATCATTACGGACAAAGAACCGGTCAGGACCTTTGCTGCACGAGAGTTTGTCAGCAAGAAGGGCAGAAAATACCAGTCGCTTTACAAATGCAGAAAACCGGTCAAGCAATATTATATTTATTTTCATGATTCAGTGCTGGGAGGCCCCTGTTATCTGAAAATTTCTTCTTATCTGCCATTCCCCTGTGAATTTTATTTCAACGGACATAACTACATCAGCCACCAGCTTGATCAGCGGGGTGTGTCATACAAGATGAAAGACAATGCTTTTACTGCTGTTTCAGATCCTGATGCCCTCAACCAGGCGGCAAAGGAAATTGATGGCAAGCTTGTCCAGCAAAGAATCGATTATTGGATGAACCTCTTTTTCAAGTTTGACAAAGGAAAGTACGCCACCCGGTCCAAACATCTGCATCATGACTGGTACCTGGCCCAGGTGGAAGTCTGCTCCAATGTCATTTTTAAATCTGCCCGTTTCTGTACCAGTCTCTTTGAACGGCTTTTGGATAAATTCTCGCGTGTCGGATTGCCCGACACCATTGCTAAAATATTCAGCTTGCGGCCTGCCCGCTCCCATTCTAAATCTTTCTGGAGATTGTATGATAACAACGCCTGCATCAAACACTGGTTCAGGGGAAATGCCATCAAGCAGTACAATAAAGAAAGCTATTTTATCCGGACCGAGACCACCATCAACAACCCCAAATCGCTGGGGCTTCAAAAACCTGTCCTTTATTTACAGGCATGCCTGTGGACCGGCCTTGGATGTAATGACCGTCTTCTGAACTGCTGTGCGGATGTGGATTTATCCTCCATTTGTGATGGTGAGGCCGCTCTATTCGACCAGCCGGTTATGAATCACAAAGGGGTGAAAGTCGCGGCTCCGGACTTGAGAAAGAATCGTCAAATATCCCTTTGCAGAGAGCTTCTCAAACCCAAATATGCGGTTCATGGGTTTCGAACCATTGATTTGAAAAAGGCATTAAGTGAATTTTTTTCAAATTCTGCACAAATTCGGTATGAATTGGTCAAATTGATCTCTCGTGGAGCTGTCCAAAAACAGAAAAACAAATCATTCTATAGGGTTACGCCAACTGGTTGGAAATGGCTCTGGGCTTCAATTTGCTCCAAGCTATATTTTAAAAACCCTGTAATTGTAACTATTTCCAAAACTACGCCAACAAAACTCTCGGCACAACCATATATTCTTGAACAAGGGGTAAGCCTCATTAATCAGGGGTTAAGGCAGATTACACAAGGCTTGGCAATGAATATGTGACACCCAAAAAACGTAAATTTTTCTCACGTTTTGCAAGAACAAAGCTTA
>DYQT01000020.1 GCA_020719165.1 Draconibacterium orientale
CACCTGTTGGGCCACACCATGGTGTGGCCTCTACGGCGTGGCCCTACGACAATCCCGAAAAGGGCTGGCCGATGGTCAGCCCTTTTTCTTTATCTTTGCACCTTATGATTTCAATCAACAATCTTTCTGTTCAATTTGGCGGCGAATCGTTATTCGACCATGTTTCATTTATCATCAACGATAAAGATCGTATCGGTTTGGTGGGAAAAAATGGCGCAGGAAAATCTACGCTCCTAAAAATAATCAAGGGCATACAAAAAGCGGATGAAGGCGATGTGATTTTACCTGATGGCTATTCTGTTGGTTATCTGCCTCAGGAAATGGAGACGGATAGCGACCGGACTGTTATCGAAGAGACCATGAATGCCTTTGGAGAAGTGGTTCTCCTGGAAAAAAAAATTGGCGAATATGAAAAGGAGATTGGCGAACGCAATGATTATGAGTCGGAAAGTTATCATAAAATAATCAGAAAACATTCCGAAGCGCTGGAACGTTATCATTTGATCGGCGGACAAGCCATTCATGTGAATATTGAGAAGGTTTTATTGGGTTTGGGATTTGAGCGGGAAGAGTTTAACCGGGAGATGACTACTTTCAGCAGCGGATGGCAAATGCGGGTGGAGATTGCGAAAATATTACTGCAGCAGCATGATGTGATTTTACTGGATGAACCAACAAACCACCTCGATATTGATTCGATTCAATGGCTGGAGGAGTTTCTTGAAAATTACAAAGGAGCGGTAGTTTTAGTATCACATGACCGTGCTTTTCTGGATAATGTTACCCGCCGGTCGATCGAAATATCCCTTGGCAAGATTTACGATTACAAAGCAAACTATTCGGAATACGTTCTGATGCGCGAAGAGCGGATGGAGAGCCAGCTTGCCACCCACAACAATCAGCAGCGGCAAATCAGACAAATTGAGCGGTTTGTTGAACGTTTTCGCTCAAAGGCCACCAAAGCCAAGCAGGTTCAATCGCGCATCAAACTGCTTGAGAAGATCGACCTTGTTGAGGTTGACATGGTGGACGAATCGGGCATCCGTTTCCGCTTTCCGCCGGCGCCACATTCGGGTAAAATTATACTGGAGGGAATTGGTCTCAGCAAGGATTATCCTCAAAAAAGAGTGTTAAATGACCTGAATTTTTCGGTCATCAAAAATGATCGCATTGCATTTGTGGGTAAGAACGGGGAGGGAAAGACGACCCTGTCGAAGGTTATCACCGGTTTGGTTGATTATACCGGTGAATTGAAATTCGGCCACAATATCGTAATCGGTTACTATGCCCAAAACCAGAGTGATTATCTTGATCCTGAGAAAACGGTTTTTAAAACCATTGATGATATTGCGGTAGGGGATATCCGCACCCGGATAAAGGGTATTTTAGGCGGATTTTTATTCAGCGGCGATGATATTGAAAAGAAGGTGAAAGTGTTGTCGGGAGGTGAAAAATCACGTCTTTCACTGGCTAAATTGTTGTTAACCCCGGCGAACCTGCTTATTCTGGATGAGCCTACCAATCATCTCGACATGCGTTCAAAGGATGTGCTGAAAAGCGCTTTACTTCAATATAATGGCACACTGCTGATAGTATCGCATGATCGTGATTTTCTGCAAGGGTTGACCAACCGCGTTTTTGAGTTCCGGCGGGGCGTTGTCAAAGAGTACATCGGCGATATCTATGATTTTTTGGAACAGCGACGCATTCAATCCCTCAGAGAACTGGAAGTGGCTAAAAAGGCACAGAATGCCTCCCCGGATGCGGAACAAGCTTCAACGAATAAAATTAATTGGGAGAAGCGTAAAGAAAACGAGAAGGATATCCGGAAGGTAAAAACCCAGATCGGCAAAAGTGAGTTGGAAATTGAAAGGTTGGAGGCTGATATCCGGAAAAGGGAAGGGATGCTGGGCTCTCCAGATCAACATCAGAAACAAATCCAGGATGGCAGCCTCTATAAAGAATACGAGCAGCTGAAAATTGCTTTAGAGCGGGAGATGAAGCGTTGGGAAGAGCTGAATTATGAGCTGGAGATTATGGAAGGGTGATTTAATGACGAATGACGAATGACGAATGACGAATGACGAGTGACGAATGACGAATGACGAGTGACGAATGACGAATTATTTTTCTCTACCGAGCATTTCTTGCATGAGGTTGGTTAATTCACTGGTTTTTTCTGGGGCGAAGTGAAAGGAATGTAAAATTTCCATGGCTCTTGCATGGTGGGTTTCAATTTCAAGACGGGTTATTTCATCAATTTTCAATTTCCGGTAAATCTTTAAAACACCTTCAGTTTTTTCGGCGATGGGAATGGGGTTGCCGGAAACGTATTTGGATAGGTTGATGAGCATATCGTCCTTCGCCAGCTCAAAGGCTTTGAGATACAGATAGGTTTTTTTGTTTGTTGCGATGTCGCCACCGATTGCCTTTCCAAATTTTGCCGTATCGCCGAAGGCATCCAGGAAGTCATCCTGAAGCTGGAAGGCCAGGCCTAATTCAATTCCCAGTTCGTAAATTTTTTCGGCAGCGGTTTTGTCGGCATGGGCCAGAATTGCTCCGAGTTTCAGGCTGCAGGCAATCAAAACTGCCGTTTTGAGCCTGATCATCAACATATACTCGGGAATGGAGACATCTGCCTGTGTTTCATAATCCATGTCGTATTGCTGACCTTCACATACCTTTCGGGCGGTATCGTTGAAGAGGTCGAGCACCTCGGGTAAAAGGGCCGGATCAGTTTTTGCAACATATTCATATGCAAGCACAAACATGGTATCGCCTGAGAGAATAGCGGTATTGGCATTCCACTTCTGGTGTACTGTTTTGTTGCCACGACGCAAAGGTGCGTTGTCCATGATATCGTCGTGAAGCAGCGTGAAATTATGAAAGATTTCAACTCCCATGGCCGGATGAACAGCTTTTTCAATATCCCCGCCAAAGATATCGCACGACATCAATACCAGCGCCGGGCGCAACCTTTTTCCACCGAGATTGAGCGTGTAGGAAATGGGCTCGTAGAGCTGCACCGGATTCTGGGTGAATTTTAAGTTGGTAAATGCTTCACCTATCCGCAGGTATATTGATTTGATGGAATACATATTTTCAGGTAAACTGGTGAACCGGGATACTGCGAACCCGTCTTAACACTTAACACTTAACACTTAACCCTTCCTTAGTCTGTAAGATTAATAAGGTATTGTCCGTAACCGCTTTTCAGCAATGGCTGGGCAACCTGATTGAGTTGTTCCCGGGTTATGAACTTCATCCGATAGGCAATTTCTTCAATGCAACCGATTTTAAGTCCCTGCCGGTTTTGAACAACCTCAACAAACTGCGAAGCCTGAAGAAGCGATTCAAAGGTTCCGGTATCCAGCCAGGCAATTCCACGGCTTAAAACGCCAACTTTCAGCTTGCCCTGTTCCAGATACCACCGGTTTACATCGGTAATTTCATATTCACCACGGGCGCTGGGTTTCATGTTTTTGGCAACTTCAATCACGGAGTTGTCATAAAAATATAAGCCCGGCACTGCATAATTTGATTTTGGTTTGAGCGGCTTCTCTTCGATGGACAAGGCTTTAAAGTTGTGGTCGAATTCAACAACGCCATAACGTTCCGGGTCGTTTACATGGTAGGCGAAAACTACGCCGCCGGCAGGATCATTGTTTTCGTGTACAATCTGAGAAAGCCCATTGCCGAAAAAGATGTTATCACCAAGCACCAGCGCCACTTTCTCTTTGCCGATAAAGGGTTCGCCGATCACAAAAGCCTGGGCAAGTCCGTTTGGAACTGCCTGTTCGGCGTATGAAAACGAACAGCCAAGTGAATTTCCGTCTCCCAGGAGCAATTTGAAATGGGGTAAATCGTGGGGGGTGGAAATGATAAGAATTTCGTTGATGCCAGCCATCATGAGTACCGATAACGGATAATAGATCATGGGTTTGTCGTAAATCGGCATCAGTTGTTTGCTCACGGCAAGGGTAAGCGGGTGAAGTCGTGTACCGGCGCCTCCGGCTAAAATGATTCCTTTCATGCTGCAATTGATTTAAAAATCATGGGAAAATGAATAAAAAATGTTGTTATTTTTCTCTCTTTTCATTGTCGAGGATCTCCAGCTCCTGATCGGAACGTTCATCCAGGATATTCATCAATGGTTCTTCAAAAGCTTTGGTGGTGCTCCATTTATCGAGGGTGAGCAACATGGCCGGAAGAACAAACATGTTCAGCAAACCGGCAACCAGCAGGGTGAAAGAGATCAGGAATCCAAGGGCCTGGGTGCCGCCAAAGGTGGATAAAACAAAAATTCCGAATCCAAAAAACAGCACGGTGGAAGAGTAGATCATGCTGTAGCCGGTTTCTTTTAATGCAGAGATCACCGACGACGGGATATCATGACCCGTTTGTTTCAACTGCAACCGGTAGCGCGACAGAAACTGGATGGAGTTATCTACCGAAATCCCAAGGGCAATGCTGAAAATCAGAATGGTAGATGGTTTGATGGGTATCCCGGTAAAGCCCATCAGCGCGGCGGTCATGAGTTGTGGAATTAAATTGGGAATAAGCGAAATGAGAATCATGCGCCACGAGGTAAACAGGAAGGCCAGCAGCAAAGCAATAATAACCACGGCGAGGGCAATGCTCTCCCATAAGTTCCGGATCAGGAAATTTGTTCCTTTCAAAAAAACCACGCTGGTTCCGGTGATGGTAACATTATATTTTGCCTTATTGAATATCGAATCAATGGTTGGCCTGAGGCTCTGCTGAATGCTGTCGATTTTAACGGTACCCACGTTGGCCATCTGTACGCTGATCCGGGCTACCTGGTATGTGGAGTCGATAAAATTGTCGAGCAGCGACCGTTTTTTCGATTTGAATGAAGGGATGTATCCGGCCATAAAGGCCAATTCGTTGGAATTCGGGAGCTCATAAAACTGTGGATCTCCGGCATAAAATGCCTGCTTCGCTGTTTTAATGACCTCAACAACCGACAAGGGTTTGGATAGCTCTTTGTACGTTTTGATGCTGTCTTGCAACCGGTCGATTTTTTTCAGGGTAGCCAGGTTCAGCACCCCTTTTTTCTTTTTTGTGTCAACCACAATTTCGAGCGGCATGATCCCTTTAAAGTTTTGCTCAAAGAAGATCATGTCTTTGTAAATTGGATCGCGCTTTGACAAATCGTCAACGATGGTTCCGCTTGTTTTCAGCCGGAATGCGCCTGCAACACCGATCACAATGCAAACAGCCATGACGATGTAAATGGGGTTGCGATGATGCGAAACAAGAAGCACAGCTTTGTCAATCAGCGACTTGGCTATACTTTCCTCAATATGTTTGGTATGTCGTCCTTTGGGCGGGGGCAGAAAACTGAAAAATATCGGGACCAGGGTAAGCGACAGGGCATAAATGACCATGATGCTGATGGCGGCAATCAACCCGAACTCGACCAGCAATTTATTGTTGGTGATGGTGAATGCGGCAAACCCTGCGGCGGTGGCAGCATTGGTAAGCAGGTTTGCAGCCCCGATGCGCTGGATCACGCGCGATAAGGCTTTGGCCTGGTTTCCGTGGATACTGAATTCGTAGTGGTATTTATTCAGGATGAAGATGCAGTTTTCAACCGCGATCACAATAACCAGTGGCGGGATAATGGAGGTAAGCATGGTTATTTTATACCCGAAAAGCGCCATAAGTCCAAGCGCCCATAAAACACTGATGAGCATGATCAACACCGGGAAAATAACCGCTTTGGCAGAACGGAAAAAGATAAGGAGAAACAAAGCGCTCACCAGCAGTGCCAGAAAAATGAACAGCTTGAGTTCGTTCTGCAGCTTTCTGGCAACCAGGGTACGGATATAGGGGAGCCCCGAAAAGTGTACCTCCACCTTCGACTTTTCCGAAAACCGTTCCATGGTGCTTTTTATGTCATTGATCAGCCGGTCGCGCTCTTTCGAGTCAATGATCTTTTTATCCAGCGTAAGCGCCATCAGGTAAGCGGACGTGGACTTGTTGTAAATAAGTTCGTTGTAAAAAGGGAGGGAGTAAATGAGCGTCTTGATTGAGTCAAGAGCTTGCTGGCTGGAGGGTTTGCCCGGTGAAATCGGGATGAATTCAAATTTTTTCAGTGAATCATTTTTTACCAGGTTGTACAGTCTGGTCACCGAAACGATTTCGGCAACACCCCTGATCTTTTTCAGTGAATCGGTGAGATCAAAAACAGCATTGAAATTGGGAAGCCGGAAGAAGTTTTTATCTACAATTCCGATGAACATAATGGTGCCATCCTGACCGAATTTGTGGATAAATTCCTGATAAACAATGTTTGTTGAATCACTGGCAGGTAAAATGCTGGCATTTTCATATTGAATTTTAACCTGCATGGCTTTATAGCCCATAAAAGTCGTCATGAGGCCAATAACCACCAAAATGGCAATCCGGTTTCGTAAAATGGTTTTAACAAGAAAATTCCACACAATATTGATTTTAGAGGGCAAAAGTACGAAAACCTAATTGAAATTTGGGAATCTCTCCTACCTTTGTTGGGAAAATCCCCGACTATGGCCAAGGTTCTCTTCATCGATTCTGTTCATCCCCTCATCCGCGAAGAGCTTACCGGCATGGGGTTTGAATGCGACTATTTTCCAGAGTACGGAAGAGCAGATTTTTTGTCGGTCGCCGGTCACTATACCGGTATCATTATCCGGAGTAAGATTACAATAGATCAGGAGTTTCTCGACAGAGCCGTAGGGTTGAAATTTATAGGAAGGGTAGGAGCCGGGATGGAAAGCATCGACGTCGAATATGCTGAACGCAAAGGTGTTCGCTGTCTCAACTCTCCCGAGGGTAACCGGGATGCTGTTGGCGAACATGCCCTGGGTATGCTGCTGTCGCTGATGAATCATCTAAACCGTGCCGACCGGCAGGTGCGACAAGGAGTTTGGAACAGAGAAGGAAACAGGGGAGATGAAATCAAGGGGAAAACAGTCGGCATTATCGGGTATGGCAACATGGGAGGCGCTTTTGCACAACGGTTGAGAGGATTTGAAGCCCGGGTGATCTCCTACGATAAATACAAATCAGGCTATACCGATGGCAACACGAGCGAAGTGTCTCTTGATGAGCTTTTTAACCAAACCGACATACTGAGCCTGCATGTTCCGCTTACAAAGGAGACCACCCATATGGTTGACGGCGTTTTTTTAGGCCGGTTTCGAAAAAACATCTGGCTCATCAATACAGCCCGGGGAAAAGTGGTAAAAACTGCCGATCTGGTAACAAACCTTGCTTCGGGCAAAGTCAGGGGCGCTGCGCTGGATGTGCTGGAGTATGAAGATTCTTCCTTTGAGTTACTTTCAGACAACGCACCTCCTGAACTTCATTATCTTTTGAATGCTGAAAATGTGATACTTTCTCCTCATATTGCAGGCTGGACACAGGAGTCGAATGTCAAACTGGCAAAGGTACTGGTTGATAAGATCGGAGAAATGATGAACTATCTTACATTTGCAAAAAAATTGTAAGTTTGCATCCTTAAAACAAAAACATCATGAAATACGAGCACAAACTTTTTCAGGGAAAAACATTGGCAATTTTATCCGGGGGCGGTGATACGCCAGCCATCAATGCAAGCATCGAAGCCATTCGGAACCGTGCCTCTTTGTTGGGGTATAAGGTTTATGGCATCCTCCAGGGATGGAAGGGATTGCTGGGTGATGGCGATGTAGTTGATTTAACCAACCAGCCATACGACGGATATTACGGAGGCACAGCGCTGCGCTCAAGCCGTACAAACCCATTCCCGTCAAAAAAGAATCCTGAAAGCCGTGTTCCGCAAGTATTACGGAATTTTGAACGCTATAAGATCGATGTATTGGTAACCATCGGTGGCGATGATACCAATGGAGCTGCTAAACGCTTATTTGAAACAGAAGGCATCCCGGTGATCGGATTTCCGAAAACCATCGACAATGACCTGCGCACGCGAACCATCCATCATTATAACGGAAAAGATATTGAGGCCGTGATGTGTCCGGGTTTTCCATCGGCAGCACAGTCGATGATGGAGTTCACGTCAAACCTCAGAACCACTGCCGAGTCACATTCACGTGTTTTGGTGATGGAGGTGATGGGCCGCGATGCCGGTTGGCTCACCGGAACTGCAATTTTTGGTGGCGCCTCACTGGGCCTCATCCCTGAATTTGAGATTACAAAGGAACGCAAGGAGGTGTTTTTTGAAACAGTGAAAGAGGCCTACATGCATTCAAAAAAGAGGTGCCTCGTGATTCCGGTTTCGGAAGGCACCAGATGGTATGATGAAAAATCAGGCAAAGTCGATGTGGTGTATGCCAGTTCTGAGCTGGATGAATATGGTCATCCCCGGTTTGGTGGCGTAAGCGGCATTATTGCTTCGGAGATCAGCAGCAAATTGGGCATTGAGGCCCGTGCACAGATTTCCGGTTATTATCCCCGTTCGGGCCATTGCCGCCACTACGACCGCCGGTTAACCTCAACACTGGCCGATAAAGTAGTCGACCTGCTGCTTCGTGAAGAGTATGGCCAAATGCCGGTTATGAAGAAAATTGTGCCAAATGTTGAGCTTGAGGAGTTTAATACCGCTTCAATTGATATGGGGGCTGTTGGAAACAAACCTTTATCCGACGATTATTACGACATCAACAAGTTCTCATTTACCGATGCTTACATGGATTTTTTGACACAAATTCTTGGAAAGCCCGGATTTGAAGAGTTCAGGTACGATTTCCCGGTGGTGATACCATAATTACCACCAGGGCCTGAAAGCCCGTCAACCAAAAAATGTCACGCGTCACGCGTCACGAGTCCCGTCTTACTTCAAAACCACCTGCACCGTACTCCTGCTCCTGAGTTCCATCATCACTTTACGACCACGGATAATGCTGTTTAACGCACCATCAGTGTAATGACGAATGGTAAACAGTTCAAGACCATCGTTGTATCGGGTCTCGTAATCCTGTTTAAGATATGCAATTAAGGGATTGATCTTTTGCGGATCAGCATCCACGCAAATGGAGAAGCTGATGGCTGAGTTTTGCATGATATTCACCTTCACCCTGAAGTTGGCCAGAATTCGGAAGATTTCGCTCAGGTTCTCTTCAAGAATGAAAGAAAAGTCTCGCGGAGAGAGAGAGATTAATATCTGATCCTGTTTGCGGATGAAAATGGGGATTTGAATTTTCCAATGGCGCAGGTTTTTAATGCAGGTTCCCGGGAGATTTGGATCAACAAATGACCGCACCCGAAGCACAATGTTGGCATTTTCGAGAGGTTTGATGGTTTTCGGATGGATCACACTGGCCCCGTAATAGGCCAACTCAATGGCCTCGCGGTAGGAGAGTGTGTCGAGACACACTGAATCAGCCATCCATTTAGGGTCGGCATTCATCACACCGGGAACATCTTTCCATATCGTCATCTCCTTTGAATGCAGGCACCAGGCAAAAATTGCCGCTGAAAAGTCGGACCCTTCCCGTCCCAGCGTAGTCGTGTTCCCCGATGAATTGCTCCCGATAAAGCCCTGTGTAAGCGCAATAGCGCCATGTTCAGGATGATCGTGGAAAAAGCCCGGGATGGTTTTTTGAATCAACTTTTCCGTGATTTTCCAATCAACATGAGCATCGCGAAAGGTAGAATCGGTTCGGATGAGGTCGCGAACATCAAATAGTTTTACGGAGCGGCTCTTTAATGCCAGATAGTGATACAGAATTGTTGAAGAGAGCAATTCGCCAAAACAAACCATCTGATCATATTCAAAGTCATACGCAAGGGGTTCGTTTGTAAAAAGGTGTCCCTTGCGGATATATCCCCGGAGCATGTTGAACAGGGAATCAACCTCCCCAAAAACCATATGATTTTTATCTTCGAAAAGCCCCTCGAGGATTGAATAATGGTAATCATGTACCTGCTTATACGACTCAATAACAGTGATGGGATCGTTGTTTCTGTAATTTTTCAGCAAAACCTCAAGGGCATTGGTGGTTTTTCCCATGGCTGAAACGACCACAAGCAGATGATTTGCATCCGATTGTGCCAGAATATCGGCTACGTTTTTTACCCCTGCGGCACTATTGACTGCCGCACCCCCAAATTTGAAAACATTGATGTACATGTCGCAAAAGTAAAGAAAAAGAAAGATTGAATTCGCCGGAAATTTCTAATTTTGTATTCTAAATCCAAAAGCCATGAAATTCAAGACCCTTACTGAGTTTATTATTGAACAGCAATCTGAGTATCCTCAGGCATCAGGCGAACTGTCGCGATTGCTCAATGACATCGGAATAGCCGCCAAATTTGTAAACCGGGAGGTGAACCGTGCCGGATTGGGTGAGGTGATGGGCTATGCCGGTGAGGTAAATGTTCAGGGTGAAGATCAGAAAAAGCTGGATGTTTACGCGAACGATCAGTTTATTGCCGCCCTGAAATCGGGTGGGCAATGCTGTGCCATTGGTTCTGAGGAAAACGAAGACATCATCATTCTGGACAGTGATATTTCAAAACACGGAAAATATGTGGTAGCCATGGATCCGCTTGATGGTTCTTCCAACATTGAGTCGAATGTTTCCATTGGTACCCTGTTTTCAATTTATCGCCGGCGTACGGTAAGGGGATCTGCAACCCTCGAAGATTTCATGCAACCCGGACGCAACCTTGTCGCAGCCGGGTATGTAATTTATGGTTCTTCCACCATGCTGGTTTACACTACCGGTTACGGGGTGAATGGTTTTACCCTCGATCCATCGGTAGGGTTGTTTATCCTGAGCCATCCCGACATGATGTATCCCGAGGTCAGCAGTATCTATTCCATCAATGAAGCCAATTATTTTTCTTTCCCCGAAGGAGTCAGACAGTACATCCATTATTGCCAGGAGGAAGACAAAGCTACACACCGGCCTTATTCAACGAGGTACATTGGATCGATGGTTGCCGACATTCACCGGAACATCATCAAAGGCGGAATGTTTTTATACCCCGGAACCACAAAAAACAGAAGAGGCAAACTCCGGCTGCTTTATGAATGCAACCCGGTGGCATTTCTTGCCGAACAGGCCGGGGGCAAAGCCACCGACGGATTCCGGCGCATACTTGACATCCAGCCAACACAGTTGCATGAACGCTCGCCTTTGTTTGTTGGCCCTACCTATATGGTTGAAAAAGCGGAGCAACTGATGAAGGAACATTCACCCGATTTTAAAATCGATTAAACATCGATTGAAGCCTGCCGATCTTTTATCGCACTTTAAAGATAGTCCCCTCGTAAAGGAGATCGTTAAGCATTTCAGGAAATCCGAAAGTCCCTCCCTTGTTGGGGAGGGATTTAGGGTGGGGTCAAAACGTTTCCGTCTCCACCTGCAAGGCCTTGTTGGCTCTTCCCGCTCGCTGGTAACTGCTGCTGTTTTTGAGGAAACAACCCAGACCCATCTGCTTTTATTACCCGACAAGGAGACTGCCGCTTACTTTTTCAACGACCTTCAGCAAATTCTGGGCGACCGGGTCTATTATTTTCCGTCCTCGTTCAAGCGTGGGTTTCAAACCGGGATCAAAGATAACCAGGGTTTGTTGTCACGGACAGAGGTTTTAAACCTGCTCAACAGCCGGACACGCAAATTCATTATTGTAAGCTATCCCGAAGCTGTTTCCGAAAAGGTTGTAAATAAAAAATACCTTGAGAAAAACACATTAAAACTTTCAGTCGGGGAGCTGGTCAACATGGACTTTATCCTTGACTTGCTGGTGGAATACGAGTTTGAACGCGCTGATTTTGTGGCAGAGCCTGGACAATTCTCCCTTCGTGGAGGACTGGTTGACGTTTACTCCTTCAGCAGCGATCACCCTTTCAGGATTGAATTTGCCGGCGACAAAGTCGGATCGATCCGGTCATTCGATCCTTCAAGCCAGCTTTCGATACAAAAAATGACGGAAATCAGCATCGTTCCCGACATTCGGGTAAATGCTGATAAAAAGATAGCCTACGAATCCATCTTCTCCTTCCTGCCCGAAAAAGCTGCGGTGTGGATCGATGATGCAGGTTCAATGGCCCATTTGCTTGAAATGCAACCCGCGTCGGAATTGCTGTTGCATGGAAGCGAATTTTTAAAAACCCTGCTTGATTTTACCACCCTTGAATTCGGACAACAGTTTTATTTTAAAACCGGTCAGCCCGTTGTGTTCAACACGACCCCACAGCCTTCGTTCAACAAAAATTTCGACCTGCTATTGCAGGATATTCACAAGAATGCTGAAAACGGGTATCAGAATTTCCTTCTGGCCGACAATCCCAAGCAAGCCGAAAGACTTCAAAGTATCTTTGAAGATATTGAGTCGAAACGAGTGCATGATGTCCCGGCCAATCGTGAATCGTCAATCGTAATTCGTCATTCATTAACCGCCACACTCAACTTCTCCCTCCACGAAGGCTTTCTTGACAAAGACCTGAAGATTGCCTGTTATACCGACCATCAGATTTTTGAACGGTATCACAAATTTCATCTGCGCGATGGTTACACGGCCAAAGAGGCTTTGACCTTGAAAGATCTGTATGATCTTCGTCCCGGAGACTTTGTGACCCACATCGACCACGGCGTTGGACGGTTTGACGGGCTGGAAAAAATTATCAACAACGGCAAGGAGCAGGAGTCCATCAGGCTGATATACAAGAATGAAGATTTGCTGTATGTCAGCATTCACTCCCTGCACCGGATCTCAAAATACATTGGCAAGGAGGGAACCGCCCCGACCATGAACCGCCTGGGGTCGGATGTTTGGAACAAATTAAAAAACAAAACCAAGAGCCGTGTAAAAGATATTGCCAAGGAGCTGATCAAGCTGTATGCCGAACGCCGGGCCGCAACAGGACTTGCCTGTGCACCCGATACTTACCTGCAAACCGAGCTGGAAGCTTCATTCATATATGAAGACACCCCCGATCAGATCAAGGCGACTGTTGATGTGAAAAAGGATCTTGAACAAACCTATCCGATGGATCGCCTGATTTGTGGTGACGTCGGTTTTGGAAAGACAGAAATTGCTGTCAGGGCGGCTTTTAAAGTGGTTACCGAGAGCAAACAGGTAGCGGTTTTGGTGCCAACCACCATTCTGGCCCTGCAGCATTATAAAACGTTTGCCGAGCGGCTCAAGACATTCCCGTGCAGGGTCGATTACATCAACCGGTTTAAATCGGCCAAAGAGCAAAAAAAGTTGCTGCTTGACCTGGAAGATGGAAAAATCGATATTCTGGTTGGAACCCATCGCCTGCTCAGCAAGGACATTGTATTCAAAGATCTCGGGTTGCTGATTGTTGATGAAGAGCAGAAATTCGGGGTGGGGGCAAAGGAGAAGATGAAAATGCTTCGCGTAAATGTTGATACACTCACCCTTACGGCCACGCCCATTCCCCGCACACTGCAGTTTTCGCTGATGGGTGCGCGCGACCTTTCCATTATCAACACCGCGCCGCCAAACAGGTATCCGGTTCAAACCGAAATTCATCCGTTTGGCGAAGAGGTTATCAAAGAGGCGATAACCTATGAAGTGCAGCGGGGCGGACAGGTGTTTTTTGTTACCACACGGGTGTTAAACATTATGGATATCTCGGTGATGGTACAACGCATGGTGCCAGGGGTGAAGGTTGCAGTAGCCCATGGTCAGATGGAAGGCCATAAACTGGAAAAGGTGATGCTGGAGTTCATTGAAGGTGAGTACGATGTGCTGATCGCCACGACGATCATTGAATCGGGACTCGACATCTCCAATGTGAATACCATCATCATCAACGATGCACACCATTACGGGCTGAGTGACCTGCACCAGTTACGCGGCAGAGTAGGGCGTTCGAACAAAAAGGCTTTTTGTTACCTGTTGGCGCCGCCGATGTCGGTGCTAACTGATGAAGCCCGTAAGCGGCTTCGCGCCATTGAAGAGTTTGCCGATCTGGGGAGCGGTTTCAACATCGCCATGCGCGACCTCGACATCCGGGGCGCCGGCAACATCCTCGGCGCTGAGCAGAGTGGTTTTATCTCGGAAATAGGGTATGAAATGTATCAGAAAATTCTGGATGAAGCCCTGGTTGAACTGAAGGAGACAGAATTTAAGGATTTATATCCCACAGATGAGCCAAAAACATATGTCAGAGATTGTGTCATTGAGACCGATCTTGAAATTCTGATTCCCGATTACTACATCACCAACATCACCGAACGGCTGAACCTTTACAAAGAGCTTGATTCTATTGAGACAGAGGAGAATCTCCGTGCATTTATGGAACGGCTGATCGATCGTTTCGGACCGATACCCAAACAAACCGTGTCGTTGCTGCATACCATCAGGCTGCGCTGGCTTGCACGCAAGATCGGATTTGAAAAGCTGGTGCTGCGGAACCAGCGGCTGACCGCCTATTTTATCAACAATCCCGAGTCAGCGTATTTCCAGTCAGACCAATTTACAGCGATCCTTGAATACATGAAAATAAAACCATTGTGGGGTAAAATGACCGAAGAACGGAACAAGTTATTCATGACCTTCCGCGATGTTCCAGGAATAAATGAAGCCCTGGCCAGATTGGAAGCATTCCAAATATCAAAAGTTACTAACATTTAGTGATTCTGTCACCCCGCCTGCCTTTACTTTTCTTAATTTTGTTCTCTATTTTCGCAGAGTAAACCCTTAAACCAAACATATGAAAAAACTTGTACTCTTTTTAGCCGCCTTTTTATCAGCAGGCGCAATTTTTGCCCAAACCAACTGCTCCGATCTCTTCTTTTCGGAATATGTGGAAGGCTGGAACAACAACAAATCCATGGAAGTTTATAATCCGACCGGACAACCCATCACCCTCGACAATGTGTACCGGCTCATCCGCTGGTCAAACGGAAGTTCAAGTTCCGATACTGATCCGCTGTATGTGCTGCCACTTACCGGAACAATCGATCCCTACAAGGTGATGGTCATGGTTCAGGATACTACCAAACCCGGACAGGACACAATGGTGTGGCCCGGTTTGCGCAAAAAAGCTACCTGGCTTGCCCCATATGATTACGGTGGAACAACCCCAGGCGGTAACTGCGTTTTCTGGAATGGAGACGATGCGGTTTCACTTCAAAAAAAGGTAGGTTCAACCTGGAAAGACATCGATATCTTTGGCGAAATCGGAGTCCGGCCAACCAACTGGCAGGGAACTTACAGCCCTTCCGGATCGTGGACTGATACCAAACCTTACATTTTGGGTGTTGGAAAATATTTGACAAAAAGCAAAACCCTGAAACGTAAACATACCGTAAAATTTGGTGTTGACCGCGCTACCATGATCACTTATGGGAGTACCTCGACGGGTGGTGTTCCAAATAGTTTCAATGCATTATTGGAATACGACACCTTACCGGTGAATTTTTTCGACAGCCTTGGTCAGCATTGGTGCGATTGCAAAACCAACTCCGGAATTGGAAAACTCACCCAGGAACAGAATGTATTGATTTCGCCCAATCCAGTTACCAGCAATCAGTTCACGGTTCAGTCTTTACAACCAATATCCTCTGTGGAAGTAGTTTCAATTGTAGGGCAAACGGTATATTTTCGTGATTTGGCATCCGCACAGCGGGATGTGAAAGTAAATTTGACTGATCTTCCCGATGGAGTTTACCTGGTGAAAGTAATGTTTGCCGGTAACCAATTGGTAATTAAAAAAATCATTATTCAATAATTTTCCGGGACATGTCCGGTCCCGATTTTATCGATGTCCAAACCAGATAACCAGATACTGTAGAGACGTGGCATGCCACGTCTCTACATTTTACAATGTCGCCATTTTGTGCTGAATTACAACAACCCCAATCCCCAAATTCCAGGAAAACATGACAAAACATTTTACTGTATTCATCCTGACTATTCTCTTTCCGGTTCTGCTTTTTGGTCAAAGATTAATGATACGGGGTGTCGTTACAGATGCCAATTCCGGTGAAACGCTTATCGGCGCAACTATCTCTTATGCCGAAGGCAAGGGGGTAGTAACCGACATGGATGGCCGTTATTATCTAAAAATTGAACCGGGAACCTATCACCTGAAAGTGTCGTATGTTGGCTATTTGCCGCAGGAGGCAGATGTTGTGGTACAAAAAGAAGAATTAACTCAGGATTTTCAATTGAAAACACTGACTCTAACTGAAGTGGAAGTGGTTGCCGACGTGGCAAAAACCCGTGAAACTCCGGTTGCTTTCTCAACGGTTCAGCCAATCAAGCTCCAGGAAGAGCTTGCTTCACGGGATATTCCAATGATCCTGAATAAAACGCCTGGGGTTTATGCAACGCAACAGGGAGGGGGCGACGGCGATGCTCGTATCAATATCCGCGGATTCAGCCAGCGTAATCTTGCTGTGATGATCGATGGAATTCCGGTGAATGATATGGAGAATGGCTGGGTTTACTGGTCAAACTGGTTTGGGCTCGATGCCGTAACCCGCAATATACAGGTGCAGCGTGGTCTGGGTGCCTCAAAACTGGCGCTCCCGTCAGTGGGCGGTACCATGAACATCATTACCAAGGGGATCGACGCCAACCTTGGCGGCATCATCAAGCAGGAGTTTGGGTCGGATGGCTACCTGCGAACATCGCTCGGAATTACTACAGGCCAGCTGAAACATGGCTGGGGCATTACCATTGCAGGTTCGTATAAGCGTGGAAACGGCTGGGTCGACAATACCTGGACCCGAGGTTGGTTCGGATATGTCAGAATTGATAAGCGGCTGGGCCGCCATACACTCACCTTTTCAGCCATGGGAGCTCCACAGCAGCATGCCCAGCGGTCGTACCAGCAGTCGATCTCTACATTCGACAGGGACTATGCCTCTAAAATTGGGGTTCCCGACTCCATGCTTGCAAAGTATAGCTACGGAACCCGGTATAATGAAAATTGGGGACAGGTAAATCGCTGGACCGAAAAAGATGCGGAAGGAAACCCAATTCTGAATGACAAAACGGAAAACCTTTCCCAATCAAAAAATTACTATTTCAAGCCCCAGTTAAGCCTGCGTGATTTCTGGCGGGTGAATGACAAATTCTACTGGTCCAACATTCTATATGCCTCCATCGGAAATGGCGGTGGAACCAATAACTATTCAACCGGAACCAATGGCAGTTATGGCGGATCCACCTTCCCGCTGATTCTTTCAACCGGGCAGATAGATTACCAGTCGGCATACGATCGCAATATGAACGACCCTTCCGGACGGTCCGAAAAGATGCTCCGCGCCAGCGTTAACAACCACCGGTGGTATGGCTTATTGTCTACTTTCAACTGGGAAATCAACCCTGCATGGAACCTCTCCGGTGGTGTCGACCTCAGAACCTACAAAGGACAGCATTATGGAGAGGTGTATGATCTCCTGGGTGGTACATTTATGCGCGACGACGGGAATAAAAATATCAATCCCTACCAGTCGAAATTCTATGAAGGAGACAAAGTATACTACTACAACGACGGGCTGGTCAGGTGGGGCGGTGTCTTTGCTCAGCTGGAATTCAAAAAGGAAGCCTGGACTGCATTCCTCAATGTTACCTCGGCCCTCTCTGCTTATAAAAGAGTTGACTATTTCAAGAAGAAAGACCTCGTTATCGACGATGTCACCTTTACTCAGGCAGTGGGTTATGATGATACTTTCTTTTACAACGGAACACAGAATATCACTTACACCCCGGGAAAAGGTGACCAGACCTATACCTCTGGAGATACTGTGTATGTTTTAAAGCCGATCAGCGGGGGCTATGATACCACAGCACTGGCAAATGCCACCGGTTATACCATCAACTCATCCGAGGCTCGTGCCGCCTCCACAAAATGGAAAATCTTTATGGGCTTCACGGTCAAGGGAGGCTTGAACTACAACATTGACAGCCGGAATAATATATTTATGAATCTGGGCTATCTGAACAAAGCACCGAGGTTCAGCAATGTGTTTGACAATTCAAACAAGGAATACCTCAATACTAAAAACGAGATCGTTCAAGCAGTGGAACTGGGTTACAGTTTCAATTCAAAAAAGGTAGCGCTGAATGTAAATGGCTATCTGACCTACTGGAAAAACCGACCAATGGATTCACCACTGCAAGTACCAATCGGTGGGGAGTTGTATCCTGCAAATATCAATGGTATTGATGCCTTCCATAAAGGCATTGAAATCGAATTTGGCTGGAAACCGATTCCATCCATTCAATGGGACCAGGTGCTTGCTTTTGGCGATTGGCGCTGGGCATCGGGAGGAACCGCTTATGTGTATGATCCGACCGGAAACCTCCTCGACAGTCTTACATTTGATGCCAAGGGAGTTCATGTCGGCGATGCCGCGCAAATTCAGTTCATGGAGAGCATCCGCTGGGAGATTATTAAATATCTTTACGTTAGCAGCAGTTTCACCCTGTTTGCAAAAAACTATTCACAGATGGATCCCTCAACACTCGATCCGGTCAGATACCCGCAGAATTTCGATGAAAACGGAAGTCCTCGTGATTCATGGCAACTGCCTGTTTATTACCTGGTTGACTTCAATGCCGGTTATCGCTTTATGTTCAAAAACTTCAAACTGGATGTGAGAGGAAGCGTACTGAACCTGCTTAACAGGGTTTATATCGCTGATGCCAAGAATAACGATTCTTATTCTGTTTCACCCAACCCTAACGGCTTTGATGCCGCCTCCGCCGGAGTCTTTTTCGGAGTAGGCCGAACATTCAATTTATCTTTGGCAATCAGCTATTAACGAAAACCAAATCCCGTTCCCCCATTAACCAAAAATCAACTTTATACAACTTTAAAATGAAAAAAATAGCAATCATACTTATATCACTGATCTTCATTGGCTACCAGGGTTTTTCACAGGCCAACATCGCAGCTGCGAGGGCCATGCCCGAAGGTTCTACGGTAACCATTCGCGGTGTTGCAACGAATGGGGCCGAACTTGGTATTATCAGGTACATTCAGGATGGTACAGCCGGCATTGCCGCCTACGGGTCGTCGATGAGTGGCGTTGACCGCGGCGATTCTGTTGTGGTAGTCGGGGTTACAAAGAATTACAATTTCCTGCTCGAAATTGACCCGGTTACTTCAGTCAGTGCCATTGCCCCGAAACCGCTGCCCACCCCAATCATCATCACCCCCGGTCAGTTAAAGGAACAGTATGAAGCCATGCTGATAAAACTGGTGAATGTTACCTTCGCCAATGCGGGCGGCGTTTTTGCCGGCAACACCAACTACAATGTCAGCGCAAACGGCGAAACCTGCCAGGTAAGGGTGAACAATGCCTCAAACCTGGTTGGCCAGATCATACCTGCTTCTCAGGTTACTTTGGTCGGGATATGCTCCCAATTTTCCTTTACCAGCGCCACAAGTGGTTACCAGATGCTGCTTCGCGATAAAAGCGACATCATCAGCTCCAGTTCAATTGTTTTTACCACTCCGCTCGCGGTAACCAATATCACCCCCAACTCCCTCTCCTTTGCATGGAGCACCAACATTGCCGGAACATCTGAACTGTATTATGGGCGCACTCCCCAACTGGAGCTCGGACATGTTAGCAGCACCGGAACCGGAACCACCCATTCGGCCAATATTTCCGGACTTAACCCGGCTGACCTGGTATATGTGCAGGCTTTTTCGGTTGCAACCCCCGACACCGGATTTTCAGGATTGAAAACATTCATCACCCAATCAACATCTGCCGGCTGGATTAAAACCTATTTTACCCGACCGGTTGACACAACCGTTGCAACAGGACCCAAAGCCGTTGAGATCTACCGGGCCGTGGATGATACCTGTATAGCCTATATCAACCGCGCGAAATATACCATCGACATTTCCATCTATAATTTCAACGTGGAAGGAATCAGCAATATCGCCAATGCCTTGAATTCAGCCTATACCAACAGGGGTGTGGCCGTGCGCGTTGTTACAGATGGAGGCACCAACAATTCTGCCATACCGGAACTGGTGGCAGGAATCGGTAAAATCGGACGCCCGGTCACGACCGGCATCATGCACAATAAATTTATGGTCATCGACGGACAGTCTGCCAACCAGAACGATCCGATTGTTTGGACAGGCTCATGTAATTGGACCGACCAGAATGTAAACACCGATGCCAACAATATCCTGTTTATCCAGGATGCCAGTCTGGCGAAGGTGTACACCATCGAATTCAATGAAATGTTCGGTTCCACCACCACCACCCCAAGTTTGGCCAATGCGAAATTCGGACCTGCCAAGTCAGACAACACCCCGCACGAACTGATCATCGGGGGAAACCGGGTTGAAGTTTATTTCAGCCCGAGCGATGGGGTAAACCAGCAGATTATCAATCACATTGGCACAGCAAACAATGATATCGAAGTAGGCACCATGCTGTTGACCCGCAGGGTAATCAGCGATGCAATCATCGCCAGAAAAAATGCCGGGGTTACCTCCAAAGTAATCATTTCCAACCGTGCAACTTCAGATGCCACTGTTGTTGCTGACCTCACCGCATCGCTCGGTAATAATTTCAAGGAATATCATGAGCAGGGATTGCTCCATAGCAAAGCCATGATCATTGACCAATCGGGGATAGCCTCCGATCCTTTTGTGTGGACAGGTTCTCATAACTGGAGCGATGCGGCCAATGTTAGCAACGATGAAAACTCCATCGTAATACACAATGCAGAAGTTTGCAACCTGTTTTACCAGGAGTTTAAATATAGGTTCGACAAAGCAATCCCACTCAGCGAACAGCCGGTTCTTGACCTGGGCCCCGACCAATCTGTTTACGGTGGCGATACTGTTACCCTTGATGCGGGTCAGTTTACAACCTATGTGTGGTCGACCGGGCAAATGAATGTTCAGATTATTAAAGTTGATTCATCCGAAGTAGGGTTTGGTGTAAAGAAGGTGTTTTGCCGTGTAACCAACTCATTTGGCGTACAATCGGATACCGTGAGAATTACCTTCAAACCTCATAACCCTGGATTTGAGGAACAAAACTCGTTGATTTCCAAATTATCTGTTTATCCTAACCCAACATCGGGCGACTTCGCCGTTGTATTTAATGCCAGGCGCAGCGAACCGATCAGCATCGAGATCATGGGCTTCGATGGCCGCGTTGTTTACCAGATGCAAAAAACCACCTCGCCGGGGAGCAACGTGATAAAGCTTGGTGAGATAAAGGTGCCCTCGGGACTCTACCTTGTTCGCCTTCGTACAGCCAATGGTGACCTTACCCGTAAATTGGTTGTAAAATAAGTTCTGATACGGGGCTGGTACAATACCAGCCCCTCTTTTTCGTTATCTCAAAGTCTAATTATTCATATTTAAACCATTGTTTTGTGTCAGATTGCCTGGTAATCATCCCTACCTATAATGAAAAGGATAACATCGAACGTATTATCCGAAAGGTGTTTTCCCTGCCTAAGGAGTTCGATCTGCTGATTGTGGAAGATAATTCGCCCGATGGAACTGCAGCCATTGTTAAATCGCTGATGAACACATTTCCGGAGAGGCTTTTTATTGAAGAACGAAAAGGCAAACTGGGTTTGGGCACCGCTTACATCCATGGATTTAAATGGGCCTTGAAGCGAAATTATGATTTCATTTTTGAAATGGATGCCGACTTTTCTCACAACCCCGATGATTTGCTTAAACTCTATGATGCAGCAAAAAATCATGGTGGTGATCTTGTGATTGGCTCAAGGTACATTACCGGTGTGAATGTTGTCAATTGGCCTATGGGAAGAGTTTTAATGTCGTATGTGGCCTCCATTTATGTGCGTTTTGTAACCCGTATGAAGGTAATGGATACCACAGCCGGCTTCAAATGCTATACACGTAAAGTGCTCGAAACCATTGATCTGGATAAAGTTCGGTTTACCGGATATGCATTCCAGATCGAAATGAAATATACCGCATGGAAATTCGGATTCAATATTGTTGAAGTACCGATCATTTTTACCGACCGTACCATGGGGGAATCAAAAATGAGTAAAGGTATTTTCAAGGAGGCCGTGCTGGGTGTAATCAGCCTTCGCTGGAGAAGTTTGTTCAAAAAGCAGATACCCCGCCGAAACTAAATCCAAATCTTCACTACAAACCTGACAGGGCGCTTTTTTTTTGAAATGGTTGTTTTCAAAATGAAAAGGATGCGGAAATCTGTACAATACACTGTGTGAGGTTTTTTCGATTGGAACTGCACGTGTGATCATAATCAATAAAAGAGAGATAATCATGAATTCTACATATTATATTCACAATGCACTGATTGTAAATGAGGGCAAGCGGTTTTCAGGAGGAATATTGATTGAGAATGGGATCATTGCAACAATATTTTCTGGAAAAGCTCCGGCTGATTTTATAATGCCTGCCGGCACAATTTCCCTGGATGCGAAGCAAAAGTACCTCATTCCCGGCATAATCGATGATCATGTTCATTTTCGTGAACCCGGATTAACCGAAAAGGGTGATATTTACACCGAGAGCAAAGCGGCTGTGGCTGGCGGAATCACCTCCTATATGGAAATGCCCAACACCAGACCCAATGCAACGACGTTGGAACTGCTGGAACAGAAATTTGATCTTGCTTCACAAAAATCGCTGGCCAATTATTCCTTTTTTCTTGGCGCTACCAATAACAACATTGGCGAAATTGAACAGGCCGATCCTGCGAAAATTTGCGGAGTGAAGATTTTCATGGGCGCTTCAACCGGCAACATGCTGGTGGATGATCCGGATGCCCTGCAGGCCATTTTTGAAAAATCTCCGCTGCTCATCATGGTGCATGCAGAGGAGGAGTCAATGGTGCAGCACAACCTGCAAGCGTTCAAAACTAAATTTGGCGATGAAATCCCGCCTTCTGCACACCCGCTGATCCGAACCGGTGAAGCCTGCTTTCTGTCATCTCAAAAGGCGGTGAACCTTGCAAAGGAAAACAATTCCCGGTTACACCTTGCCCATTTATCAACGGTGAAAGAGGTTGACCTGCTGCAAAATGACCTGCCGCTGGCTGAGAAGATGATTACCGGCGAAGTATGCATACATCACCTTTGGTTCGATGATCGCGATTACCCCGACCTTGGCTCAAAAATCAAGTGGAATCCTGCCATTAAATCCTCCGGTGACCGTGATGGCCTTTTCGCTGGCGTGCTGAACAATAAAATTGATATTATCGCCACCGATCATGCCCCTCATCTGAAGGGGGAAAAGGAGAATCCCTATACCAGTTGCCCTTCCGGCGGGCCTCTGGTGCAGCATGCCCTGGCAGCCATGTTTGGTTTTTTTCAGCTTGGGAAGATTTCTGTGGAAAAAATAGTTGAGAAAATGTGCCATGCCCCGGCCACCGTTTTCAGGATCAACAACAGGGGTTTTATTCGCCAGGGTTATGCTGCCGACCTGGTGCTGGTTGATGCAGATGATCCATGGACCGTTGATGCGGAAAATATTCTCTACAAATGCGGTTGGTCCCCGTTTGAAGGAGTAACTTTTAAATCGCGGGTTACCCACACCTGGGTAAACGGGAACCTGGTATTCGATTGTGGGAAATTTGACGAGTCGCACAAGGGCCATCGGTTGCAATTCAATGCCCCCCCGGCCAAATGATTAAACTACCAATAAAAACATTCAGTCATATGAAAAAAAAATTACCATTTTTATTTCTGTCATTGCTGGTATTTACCCTTGCTTCATGCCGTTTTGAACACAAGGTGATGGAAGAAACTTATCCCGACGGATCCGCAAAGCGCCTCTGCATCTATATCGGCAAAGGCGAAGGACGCGAATTGATCAAAGAAACAACCTATTATCCCAATAAGCAACCCCAGATGGAAGGTACCTACAAAGACAACAAACGAGAAGGAAAATGGACGTATTGGTATGAAAATGGAAAATTATGGAGTGAAGGCACCTTTTTAAAAGGTAAATCGGAGGGGAAAAGAACAACCTATTTTGAAAATGGAAAAGTACGGTACGAAGGGTTTTACAAGGAAGATATGCGTGTTGGCAAATGGCGGTTTTTTGACGAAAACGGACGTTTGCTCAGAGAATTAGACTACTCTGCTCCAACCCCTGAAACCAAACCCTGAGCCATCACTCCATTCCCTCTCGCGCTTTTCATCATCCCTCGTCGGCTGTTTAATCTTAATTCTTTACAACCATATACACCGGCAAATGATCGCTATATCCTCCGAAATATTCTGATGACCCTGCTGTACGGTTAGGCACCATAACCCCGGCTCTGTTTTTATACAGCAACCAGTCGGGCTTGAAAATAAATGCATAAGGGGGTAAAACCACAGCCCCTTTTCCTGGTTTTTTGTTTAAAAGATTCCCCGATACAATAAACTGGTCAAACACATCCCAGTCTTTATAATACAAGGTGCCTTCGCCTGCCTCAAATCGTTCATACATAAGGTTGTAGAGTTGTGTTCCAGAAACTTTACTTTCAGGTTTCCGGGCAGCCAGAATTTCGGCAAGACTTTTATTTGCAGGTTCATCGTTGAAATCGCCCATGAGTACGATGTTGGCGCCGGGATTGCGTGAAAGTAGCGAATCTGTGAGGTGCTTCAGCGTTGCTGCATTTTCAAGTCGTTTTGATTCAGTCTCGGCTGCCCCGCCGCTGCGCGACTTCCAGTGGTTGACAAACAAGTGGAAGGTGTCTTTTTTTGCATCAGCAAGTTTGACATAGAGAACCGAACGGGTTTGAAATGAGGAGGCGGAGGGAAATGAGGCGTGACTGATATAGCGCATAACGTTCTTCCTGAAAATCAGGGCTACATCAATGCCACGGGGATCGCTGCCTTCAACCAGAATGGGCTGGTAGTTTCCTTTCTGCAAAGCTGTTTTGGTAATCAGATCGTTTAAAACCGCGATGTTTTCAACCTCTGCAAAACCAACCACTGCGGGTAAATTGTTGCTGTCGATGGCAACAATAACCTTGGAAATGCTATTTATTTTCTGGGTAAAGCGTTCGCTCGTCCATGATACCTTGGCAGTGGGTAAAAAACTCTCGTCGCTTTTATTCGGATCGTCGATGGTGTCGAAAAGGTTTTCGATATTGTAAAAGACAATTTTAAACTGACTGTCTTTGCTTTTCTGAGCAGGTAGATTTAGAGACAGGCATGTGATCAGGAGGATCGTAACAAAAAAGTGCTGCATATTGCTGATGGGCTTGAATGTGTTTTGAATTATTTGATGGCAAAGATCAAAAAAAAAGGGGCACCATTTACGATGCCCCTGATAATTCGTGTGGTTTTGATCAATCAACAACGATAACCAGGTATTTTGAATTTGACCAGAACGATTTGTAGTCGAGAATCTGCAAAGCCTGGATCACCTTTTTATCACCGGTAAATTTGTAAGCGCTCGATGGGTGACTCGACAGTATCTTGGCTTTTTTGCTGAGGATCGGAATTTCAGTTACTTTCCGCACATCAATTCTGGTGAAAAGATCTTTGTTGAAATCAGCAAGAACTTCTCCGCTTTTAATGACGCCGTTTTTCTTTAACTCCTTGTTGTTGCCAATTACGTAGTATGCGGTGTTCAGTGCTTCATCCTGAGATGCAATGGTTTGAGTTTGAGAGTTGATTTGTGAACCCTGATCTTTCACGGTACGTGATAACGTATCGATTTTCAGGTTGGCCATCTCGAATGAGGCGTTGAGTTTAGAAAGTTTATTCCTTAAATCCTCAATTTGTGAAGCTTTATCAGCCAGGTCTCTGTTCAGCCGTTCAACCATTTTATTTAATTCATCAACCTTCAAATTCGAGTTTTTCAGTTTTCTCGAAAGAGCATTGATGGTTTCTTTGTTTTTTTGCATCAAACCATAGATGGTCTGAATGTCATTTTTGATCTGATCCTTTGCCGAAAGTTTTAATTCTCCGCCGCGGTCAGTCGTGAGGTTGATGATGTTCTCTTTTTGCTTAATGGTATCCAGCGTTCCCTGGATGTCGTTGATGGAGCGGATAAATTCATTGATTGCTTCATCTTTTTGCATGGTTTGGCTCATCAGACTGTCGGTCTTGGATTGCAATTCCAGAGCTTTTTTCTCAGCTTCACGACCGCAGGCAAAAATAACCGGGATCAGTAAAAGCAACAGGTACTTTTTCATTTGGTTCGTTTTTTTTAATTTGGTGCAAAATTACGAATAAATTCAGAAATATTTGAATAAACTGAATTTATGACAAAGATGCAGCACCTGATTCATCGAATTGTTATATAATTTAGCTTTTTTTTTGCAAAATTCACACATCCGGATTTCCCGGATTTTTGCTGTCCAGGTTAGATGTAGTTCAATGGGCTTCAGCCCAATTTGTTTCAATTCCCCACTTTATTTATCAAGGAAGAAATTCCTATCGATGTCTGATTAATGGGGCTGAAGCCCCTGATTCGCCTTATTATCCCTTTAACAGTCAGCTAAAGCTGACTGCAATAAATAGTCCTTCATTCGAATGTCAACCCTTGATTCGCATTATTAATTATTTATGAATATAATCTGAGAAGCTGTGAACTAACCTTAACTTTGCCGAAAATTATTTCCCATGATCTCCACAATAAAAATTGTTTTAAAACCAGGAAAAGAGGTGGCTGTTTTACGCTTCCATCCATGGATTTTTTCCGGCGCCATCGACAGAACGGAAGGTGCCCCCAGAGAAGGTGATGTTGTTGAGGTGCTTAGTTCCCGTAAGGAGTTTCTGGCACTGGGTCATTACCTGCCCGGATCCATCGCCGTGAAAATATTTTCATTTGAAATGGCCAATGTGAACGCGGATTTCTGGAAAGCGAAACTCCGCAACGCCTATCAGCTCCGGGTAAGATTGGGTATCATCGGGACAACCGTATCAAACGCCTGTCGCCTTGTTTTTTCGGAGGGAGACCTCCTGCCCGGCCTGATCATCGACTATTACAACGGAGTGGCGGTTATTCAGGCTCATTCGGTCGGAATGCATGGTCTTTTGCCAGTATTCACGGAAGGGCTGCAGGAATTGTTCGGCGAAAAACTCATTGCGGTGTACGATAAGAGTTCGGAGACCATGGAAAAGTCGAAACTCATTACACGAAACTCCAAACTGTTTTTAAAAACCGGGAACCCGCCGGTAAGCCAGGTTGCTGCTCCGTCTGCCCTCCCGTCGTCCCTTCCGCTTGCCAGCCCGTCCAATTCATCCACCGATCATTTCCTTTACGGCACCTCCGGCCCCATCGAAATCACCGAGACCGGACATCGTTTCATGGTTGATTTTTTACGCGGTCAAAAAACCGGATTTTTTCTCGATCAACGCGGCAACCGTATGTTTGCGCAATTTTATGCCAAAGGGAAATCTGTGTTAAATGCTTTTTGTTATTCGGGTGCGTTTTCGGTTTACGCGCTGAAAGGGGGGGCAACAAAAGTTTACTCCATCGATAGTTCAAAGCAGGCCATTGAATTGACTGAACAGAACCTCAGACTGAATGGTTGCGATTTGGGCAGACATAAGGCTGAAGTTGCCGATGTAAAGCGTTTTCTGGTTGACACACAGGAAAAATACGACATGATCATTCTCGATCCACCGGCTTTCGCCAAAACCCATCATGTTACAAACAATGCGCTTCACGCCTATGTTCACATCAACGCCGAAGCCATGAAACGGTTGAACCCGGGAGGAATTTTATTTACTTTTTCTTGTTCTCAGCCTATTTCCCGGGAGATGTTCCGTTCGGCCATCCAATCGGCGGCCATCGAAACCGGCCGCAACGTTCGCATTCTGCACCAGCTCTCACAGGGCCCCGATCACCCGGTGGATATCTGCCATCCGGAAGGAGAATACCTTAAGGGGTTGATTTTGGCGGTGGAGTAGGGAGTTACGAATTACGAATTACGAATTACGAATTACGAATTACGATTTACGATTGATCCGGGCTGAAGTTTCATCGCAACCAGGATGTTGGTCTTTTATCGGCTAATTACAAGTTTTCTGGTGACGACGGAGGAGGCGGTGCGGATTTTTACAAAATAGAACCCCGAGGTTAGGCCGGGTTGGGAAATATTGATTTCACTCACATTTTGGAACTCTGATGACCAGACTTCGTTTCCCGTAATGGAAAAGAGTCCGACATCCACCTGGGGCAAGGTTTGCGGCAACCTGATCCGGAAATAGCCGCTACAGGGATTTGGGTAGATGACCGGTTCGGTCGAAGCACGATTGTTTTCATTTTGAGTGCCGGTGATGATCCCACCCCCGTTTGTCGTTTTCAAGATGACGCCATTCCCACCCACCGTAAACCCGATATCAGAATGGGTAAAGCAAAGATCATTCAGTTGATAGTTCGTCAAACCGATCGGTTTCTCACTCCAGGTGGTGCCGCCGTCTTCTGTTTTGTATAAAAGAGATCCGCCGCCTGAATATCCATAGTCGGCAAGGACATAACCATGCAATGAATCGGTGAAATAAAACCGTTTGAAATTGAGCGGCCCGGAATAAAGGATATCCCAGTGCAGCCCTGCATCAGATGTTTGAATGGTAATGCCATAACCGCAGGCAAAACCACGGTTCCGACTGGTGAAATAAATATCAGAAAATGAAAATCCGGGGAAAGAGGCCTGCGTATTCCATGAAATACCTCCGTCGGTTGTTCTTTTTAGATCACGGGGGTACCCGGCAAGGTAGCCGGTGTCGGCATTGGTAAAATCCATCGAGTAATATACCCCGTTATCGATCACTCGTGATGACCAGGTTGCACCGGCATCTGTTGTCTTCAACAGATACACCGAATCGTAAAAATCCTGCCTTCGTCCGATGGCATAACCAGTTTGCTGATCAGGAAATTCAATGGATGTCAGGTTGTAGTTTACCCCGGTAAGGAGGCTTTCCCACGATCCGCCTCCGTTTGTTGTTTTCAGGATCATTCCATTCGTTCCCGCGAAATAAATGGTTTGTGGATTTGTATAACAAAGGGAAAAGAAAGAATTCCACACCGGAACAGACAATTGCTGCCATGAATTTCCACCATCTGTCGATTTGAGGATAGTTCCGCCAGCGCCAGCGGCATAACCGGTATTTTGATCTGGGAAAACCACCGCGTTGAGGTTGCTTTTTGTAACGGATGAATAGCTGGTGTTCCAGGAAATCCCGCCATCCTCGGTGATCATGGTGTAGCCCAGTTCTCCCGTGATCACGCCATGGCTGGCATCGGTAAAAGTGATGGTTTCGAGGTTGGAAAGGGTCCCGGAGAGCAGGCTGACCCACGTGGCACCGGCATCGTTCGTCTTCAGCAGGGTGCCGGAAAAACCTACAGCATAACCTGTGCCGTTCGGAGATATATAACAGGCAGACAATACGTTGGATGTTCCGGATTGAATGGAGTCCCATGTCTCACCGGCATCGGTGGTGCGGAAAATCTGCCCGGCGCTTCCCACATGAATCCCGGTGTCGGCATCCATGAAAAACAGCGAGCCACGCCATCCGTAAACATTCCATTGTTTGATGGTCCAGGTGTTACCGGCATCATAGCTTTTGTAGAGAACATACTCACTCGACATGATGGCAGTGGATGGATCGGTAAACCAAACCGAATAGTTCCAGCTGTAGGGTGCATTCCACGACCAGCTTAACCCGCCATCATTCGT
>DYQT01000133.1 GCA_020719165.1 Draconibacterium orientale
GGGTGGCATCATTTTATATCAAGAAATGGTATCGGTTTGGGTCAGGGCGGAAATTCGATAATTTTGAGCAGTCAAAATGCACAACGGTATGTTATTCCGCAAGCAATTCGTTTACTTTCACCCGTGCTGCATCAATGTCTTTTATAGCCGACTGGTTGCCCTTGAACCGGATATAGCCCATTTTATCAACAACAATCAGGCGATCGTTTGTGGTTCCATAGTCACCGGCAACTCCCGATGCATTCAGCAAGATGGGACTGGAAAGGCCGGTCGAGCTTCTGAATGCGTCAACAGCAGATGTGGTTCCGTTCCACATATCAAGACCGGCAACCAGGTAATCAGTGCGGGAAGCATATGGCGATACAAGATTACTCTGGATTTCCGGAGCGGAAGCCTTGCAGTAAGAACAACTGTATCCAAAGAAAAACATGACGACAACTTTGTTGGTCATGTCAGCCAACCCAAGAGAATCGCCGGACAGTGTTTTGAGTTTGAAATCTTTTGCAATGGTCTTCAGGGTATCGGCCGGGATCACTTCTTCTGTTTTTTTGCAGGAGGAAAACGGGCCGATGGATGAAATGGCGGTCATCATAACCAACATTGGGATGAGTAACCTGGGAGATATTTTTTTTATCATGGGTTTGTGTTTACGATTTATTTATTTAGAATGAGTTTATATAACGAGTTGGGAAGGGTAATATTTCATTAAGTTCTCCTCACATCAAAAATTTCTTTTACGGTGGACCTTTTCTTATAATCCGGGACTTTTTATGCTGATTCGATTCGTTTTCATTGTTTTAGTAGTATTAAGGAAGTTTATTTATTCCGGTTTTTCCGAACTGGATCATCTCCTCAGGGTGGATATAGCCGGAGGAAAACACAACCGGATTGCCATTTATATCATTGACGAACAAGGAAGGATAAAAAATATGATTGCTGCGATGATGTGATGATGTGATGATGTGATGATGTGATGATGTGCTGATGTGCTGATGTGCTGGTATGCTGATCAGTTTTTTTTAGGGGGAATTTGTCAGGATTTCACGAACAATGCAGGCTCAACTCCCGACTGCTTCACTTGTAAAATCGCCGGCGATGGTGTCTCCCTCAGGAAGTGTGCCACAGAAAATGGGAACAACAGGGCAACCCCGAACAACGAATGGAACCAGTCAGGACAGGCCGGCAAGCAGCAATTTATACACATGCCTCCATTGAAAGCCGGACTTTCAGAACCGGGAAGTCAGGGGAAAATCACCACGAGCATGTCAAAGTTTCTGATAAGAAAATCAGGCTGCAACTCCTCTGCCCGATTGAGCCAGTTCGTAAAAATGCTGAAAGGTAACATCGACTTTTTGTGAAAAGATCATTCGGTCGTAACTGCTTTCCGGCAAATGCTCACCCAGGATGAGCTGAATCTCTCGTTTCACCCTTTCCTGGGTCGCTTTTTCTTTCCACCATTCCTGGATCAGGATTTTATTTTTTGCATCGAACAGCTTTTCCAGGAGTGTGTGTGCCGCAAGTTTTACACTTTTCTCTTCCTCCCTGGTAAGCTTGTCTTTTTTCAGCAGGTCAAATAATTCCAATTCAGCCTCCGTCATTTCATTTTTGGCCGCCCGCTGTTGTTCTTCATTCATTGCTTCGGCCTGTTTCAATAATTCCTCGTATGCTTCATCAATGGATAAACTCCCTGAATTGTAATCATCGATGATCTTTTGGAAATCAGCCAGGAATGATCCTCTGGTCTTATTCTGAGCCATCATTTGTTTTACCTTGATTTCCAACAACTCCCTGAGGTCGGCGAATTGAATGTTCTTATGCTGTTTTTCAGGAAACTCGCGTCTTAATAAAGCAAAATCCAGTTTACTTAAATCAATTTGCTTAGAATACTCAATGATATATTCTTCCTTTATATCAGAACGTAAATCGCCCTGACCCAGGATACTGGTATCCAGCAAATCATCTATTTTCTTTTTCGCCCGCTCAACTGCCTCATCCTGATCGACATTTCGGTCAACCACATCCCGGAGATACTGAAAAACATCCCTATGCTTCTTAATCAATGGAAAGTCATAAACTTCAGGTTTTGCAGAATCATACAATGATACAATGGTATTCACATACAAGCCTAACTGCTTTTTGAATTCATCCTTTCTCAAAATGAGATTGGCGAATTCCTGAAAAAGTTCAATCTCTTTAAATCCCCTTTCGCCAAGGTTCAAAATCCTGTCAACATCGGCTCCCAATGTTTTGCAATATGTTTTAGCTTCTGAAATTACCTGTTCCAGTAATACCAGTAATTCTTCAAACTCTTTTGCAGGGTATTCGTCATCCTCATTCCCGGTTGCCGCCTCTTTCCCTTTGGTGCCTTCAGCATAGGCAGCCAAGGCAATTTTTAAGTTTCTGAAAACCCCGAAATAATCGACCACCAACCCGTTTTTCTTGCCCTCAATTACCCGGTTTGCCCTTGCAATGGCCTGCATGAGGGAATGATTCTGCAAGGGCTTGTCAAGGTATAATGTTGATACAGACGGTGCGTCAAACCCGGTCATCCACATGGCTGTGACAAATACAATCCGGTAGGTGTTGTTCGGATCTTTGAAATAATCTTCGATATTGCGTCCGTCATCATCAGGATGATCAATCAATTCCCTGTGAGGTCTGATATCAAGGCCGGCTTCCCTGAATACTTTTTCTTCTTCCTTATCGCTGCCTTCCTGGCTGATCACAACAGCCATCCTGGTCATACCTTCCGACATAAAGATAAGCGCCCGTTCGTATCGTGCTTTTAACTCCGGATCTTTTTCAACGATTATCTTTTTCCGGAGATCCTTGATTTCTTCTTTCAGGTGGTACTGCACCTTATCGAACATTCTGACAGCGGTGAATTTGTCGATACTGATCACCATTGCCTTCATGGGTCTCTTGAATCCATCATCGTCAGTAACATCCAACCGGTAGGGAAAATGTTTTACAATATGTCTGGCGATTTCTTCAAGACGATCGTCACGCCTCACAACCTGGAGAAGTGTGGAATATTCTTTTTCAAGTTTCAGCTTCTGCTCTTCCGACAGGTTTTCGTTTTCAAGGATCGCTGCGGCATCTCTGACCAGGTCGGGATTTACCTGTTCAACCCTGGGAACGCTTTTTTTATAATAGAGCGGAACGGTTGCTCCATCTTCCACACTCTGGGCAAAATTATATTCTGAGACATAAGGCCCAAACCAATCTTTCGTTAGTTCGCTTCTGAGTAACGGTGTCCCGGTGAATGCAATGTATTGCGCATTTGGCAGGCCGATCCTCATGTTTTCAGCCAGCGTTTTATATTGTGTCCTGTGGGCTTCGTCCACGATGACGATCCAGCCATTTCTGTCGGTAAGCTGAGGGAATGTCCTGCCGCTTTCAATTCCGAATTTAAAAATGAGGGTGAACACGAAAGCCCGGTTTGATTGCAGGTAATCTTTCAGGGTTTCCTTATCGTCCGGCCTGAAAAAGTTCTCCTTCTGATCTTTTGTTTCAACGATCGTTTCAGTTTCAAGGAAATTCCTGTAAATCTGGCTGTCCAGATCCTTACGGTCGGTAATGATTAAAAATGACCAGTTACCTGTAACTTTCCGATGAATTTTCCTGGAAAAGAAAATCATGGAATAGGATTTTCCCGAACCCTGCGTATGCCAAAACACACCCAGTTTCCCTTTGTTATGATCTTTGTTCTGAAGGGCAACCAGCGCATTGTTTACACCTAAAAACTGGTGGTTCTTGGCAATGATCTTTACTTTGTTCTTATGATACAAAACGAAATTTTCAAAGTAATCGATCAGCCTTTCTTTTTTACAAAGGCCCTCTCCGAAAATTTTAAGGCTCAAATGCTCACCTGTTCTGGCGCTCTCTTTTTCTATCTCATCCCTCGTCGGCTGGTCATGCGTAATGGCGGTATCCGTCAGTTTCAACCACGAGAAAAAATGGTCCCAGGGAGCTGTAAAGCTTCCCACCCGGGTTTGAATTCCATTTGACACACATACAAATAAGTTGTACCAGAACAACTGGGGAATATCCCGCCGGTAATCCTGAAGATTCTTATCGTACCCTGATTTTACCTTTTCAGTGGCATTCTTGAGTTCAATCATCACGAGGGGCAACCCGTTTACATAGATCAGGAGGTCGGGCCGGCGTGTTATGTTCTGCGTGAGCTGATATTCAATGCTTAGTTGTGTTACCAGCAGGAAATCATTTGCATTGACCGGGCTGAAATCAAGAATCCTCACATAATCATCTTCTTCATGCCCCTGTTTGTTTCTGTAAGTTACCTGAACGCCGTTCTTAATAAGTTCATAAACCTCTTTATTGGCCAGGACCGGAGTCAGGGTAGCACGGCTTTTGGTAATTTCACTTATTGCATAATCAATGCATGCCGGCGGAATATGTTCGTTTAACTTTAACAGGCTTTTTTTCAGCCGGTCTTTCAAAACCACCTCTTTAAGATTTTCTCTGCCCAGAAGCTTCTTCTCCCATGCGTTAATGTGGGTATAGCCCAACTTATCTGTAAAGAAACTGATATCGGCAACCTCAATGTGTGATTCGTTCAGGTAGGCCATGGGTTATGCTTCGTTATTCATTTTAGCAATTTCAATTGCCCTGTGAAGTTTATCGGCGAACCATTTTTTGGATGGTAACTCCGTAAGATATTGGGCCACTTTTATTTTCTTTTCGTCGAGCATCAATAATTCTATATGTTCGGTATTGCCTTCGCTGCATAGCAATAAACCTATAGGCGTTCCTTCATCCGGCTGCATCTCGTTTTTTTGTAACCATCGAAGATAAAGCTCCATTTGAGCTTTATGTTTGGGTTTAAATTTGCCTAATTTCAGGTCTATTGCAACCAATCTCCTGAGTTTCCGATGGAAAAACAGCAGGTCAAGGTGATAATCTGTCGAATCAATGGTAATCCGCTTTTGACGTTCCACAAAGGCAAACCCATTACCTAACTCAAGAATGAAATTTTCAAGGTTAGCCAATAAAGCATTTTCTAAATCTTTTTCGGAGTAAGTGTTTTTTAAACCTAAAAAATCGAGCACATAGGTGCTTTTAAAAAACAGATCCGGGTTAATGGTGTCTTCTTTTCTTAGTTCTTGCAATGCTTGCTCTATCTGTTCTTCCGGTTGCGGTGCAATGGCGGTACGTTCAAAAAGCATTTTGTCCATTTGTTCAGCAAGAGTTCTTGTATTCCATCGCTGGTTGATTGCCATTTCGAGATAGAACTGCCGTTTCAATGGATTATCTTCATAAGCAAGGGTCCGGATATGGGTCCAGCTTAATTCTCTACGCACTGCGTAGAGAATCTGTTCTTCCTCAATTGTCTCCGCAGCGCGTAGACAATGTCGGATATTCTTTTCACCCCAGCCGTTGCCATAGTTGACCGTAAGCTGATCGGATAAATTGGTGATTATCTGCTTGCCATATGCTGCACGATTGCCATGCAAAACAAAATCATGAATTGATTTGCCAACTTTCCAATATAAAAAGGTAAGTTCAGCATTTGCAGTAACAGCTACCCTGGTTTTCGCCTGGTTAATCAGCGCAGCAATACTATCATAAAGTTGTAGTATTTCGCTATGTATCCCTATTTCTTTCATTTTAAAATACTAAAATGTAATCAGATGATTTTTCCCACATCAGCAAGTGAAACGATTATTTCTGTATGTTCCAAAATGGAACTAACTGCCTGTTCGGCTAACTCGCCGCTTTCAAAAATGTTTTTTAAGTGCTTGGTGATCGCCGGACGTTGCACGCCAAAAAGAAGTGCGATTTTATCCTGGGTAAGCCATATGTTCTCATCGCGCAAAAATATTTCAACCTTTACCTTTCCGTTCGGTGTGGTATATAGCAGAAATTCGGTGAAGCTATTGTTGGGCGTGATCTTTTTAATGTTCTTTTTCATTGTTCATGAATTATCCTGTTACCCCTTCTGGGGTTGGCTCCATCAAATGCTCCACGCTTAACTTCCCGCTGATCAAACGGGGGAGGAGCAGGTCGCGGGTTTGTTGAAGGAGTTGGTTCTTGTTTTCCAAAACATCAATTTCATTAATTATTGGTTTTGAAAATTCTTCAAATTTCATCGCCAATTCCAAATTGGGCAGTTTTGCTTTCTCGAGATATATTAAATCTGGAGTTAAGTGTAATACATTTGCACCATTGGCAAATTCAGCTAACTTCAATCCAATTCCGGAATATCTAAAAAAGGAATAAAGGAAAATCTTAGGTAAATGGATCGGAACGATTTTTATTAAATCCATTGAAATAATAAATTCCTGTATACCCATTTCTGGAATAATTGCTACTCGCCCTACGAGCTCCCGGTTCTGCGTCATATCCGTAATGGCAAGAATAATATCTCCGGAATAGGTTAAGTGATGTTTAGCAAATTTACCTTCAAAATACTTTAATCCATCTCTTCTAAATCCACCTCCACGATTGATATTTTTTAGATTTAGCATTGGTCTGCCCTCATTATCTCTGAGTTCCTCAGAAGAGTATGATTTGCCACGAAATATTTTTAAGTGATCACTTAAAGTAGAATAGCTCCATCCTTCAGGTATTGCACCATGAGTATCCTTTGAAACTTCTTTACCTGCATGATTAAAATATCTAGCAGTTTCGTACCCCGGAAACCGCAACCTCACAAACCATTCTTTGTAAATTTCCTCGGCCATTTCCTCCAAAAGCTTGATGCGTTTCTTGTTGTTTTCTATAAGAATATCATATGCCAAGAGAAGAGAAACAATTTTATTTTGGACAGATAATGAAGGATATGTTATTGGAATACTGTTTAAGATAGATGTATTTAAATTCATCATTGTGGCACCAATGGCTTGATTCTCGATCCATTTAACCACTCTTGGTTGCTTAAGGAAATAAAAAAGAAATAAAGGATTCAGGATTGAACCTGTACCTCTCAAACGAATACAACCGGTTCCACATAAAGCTCCTGCGGTTTCATTATTGATGATAATTCGTTTGCCAATTTCTCCCCTTCGTGGGCAAACAATATCGTTTTTTTGGACAATATGCTGAGAAAGTCTTTCTGCATCATCAATGGAGATATGAGCAATATTCGTTAAGTCAAGTTGGTCATCAAGAATATCCTTTGGCATGATAACCGGTATTCCAAATTCAGTATAATCTGACTCATGGAGTTGAGAACCAAATGGTCCAGTTTGAACTGAGCCACCTTCCATTTTATAAATTTCGCCGAGTGTGTTTCTATTCCAGATCATTGATAATGTCAGTAAGTTGATTTTCAATCTCTTTTGCCAGATACAAATCCTTGGAATTTAGTTCAAATAACAAATTTCTTTTAGTAGTTAAACTTTCTTTGAACTCATCTTTTGATAAATCATCTCCCATAATCTCCACCCCCACATATCTCCCTGCATTCAACGAATAATTCTGTTCTTCAGCGTATTCTTGTTTGTCGGCTAATTTGCAAAGTCCAACCACATCGGTGTATTTCGCTTCGGGGAAACGGCTTTGAAGCCAGTGGATGTTAGAGTGCCAATAGGTAACCAGATCGATGGCGCTTTTCCAGGTTTGCTGCATTTCATCCAGGGCTTTGACAAGGTTGTTCAGCCCCAGTTCGGACCAGCTTTTATCGGATTTCACCTTCACCTGTTTATCGGCCTCAGTCCAGATTTCAGCAAAGCGATCTTTTTGGGTTTTCAGGTTGGCATCCACCTCTTTCAATGCATTGCTATAAGTGGCCAAAATTTCTGTAAAGTTCAGTTGACCGGCATTGTCAACTGGCAAATCCAGATGCCAGCCGAATGAGGGCAATGCAACCTCTGGTAAGGTGAATTCTTCGAGTTTTTGCATCAACCCGCTTTCGGCCAATTTTCGCTGTTCTTCGGCTTTGCGTTTGCTTTTGCTTTCGGCGGCGTATTGTTTTAAAATAACAAGCCCGTTTGTGAATTTACGATGAAAGTCATCAAAACAGACCGGTAATTGCCGGATGCATTGTACAGCCTGCTGTTCGTAATGGGTAACCAATTCAAGATACCGGTTGGTTTCGCCGCGATACAGGCGCACGATGGCAGTAAGATTTTGAATGTGTTCCTCCCTCCATTCGCGTTGTGCGCGGTTGATCTGGTGATAGGTGTTCCGGGCATCGATAAACAGGATTTTGTCCCTGCGGGAGGAGTTCACCTTTTGCTTGTCGAAAAACCACAGGGTGGCAGGTAACGTAACTGTGAAAAACATGTTGGAGGGCATCGAGACCATGCAGTCGACCATGCCACTGTCCACAATTTTTTTCCTGATCTGGTATTCCGAATTCCCGGCATCAGAGGCTGAGTTGGCCATCACAAAACCAGCCCGGCCGTTTTCATTCAGCGAAGTGGCAAACAGGGAAATCCAAAGGTAATTGGCATCGGTGATGCTGTCGTCGGTGTTTTTTCCCTTGTTTTTGGGCAACCCGTATTTATAAAACCGCTCATCGTTTTTTACCGTGCTTTCCTTGACCGATTTAACGTTAAACGGCGGATTGGCCATTACAAAATCAAACCTGCCCAGGCTGCCGTAAGGGTCGCCTTCATAGGAATTTACCTCCGTTATTTCCCCGCGGATGTTGTTCACCATCAGGTTCATCTTGGCCAGGCGGGCTGTTTCGCCCATATACTCCTGGCCGTAAACATAGATATCGCTGAGGTCGTGGTTGGCTTCCTGGACAAACTTGGCGCTCTGTACAAACATGCCTCCCGAACCACAGGCCGGGTCATAGATTTTACCGGCATACGGCTCGATTACTTCAACGATAAACCGTACAACAGAGGTCGGGGTGAAGAATTCGCCCCCTTTTTGGCCTTCGCTCATCGCGAATTCACCCAGGAAAAATTCATAAATCTTACCAAAAACATCACCGGTGGCATCTTTGGGGATATCGGAAAACGACTTGAGCAGTTGAGGAAGGATGTCGGCTTTCTTTTTCTCGATGTCGAAGTAGGCCTCCTTTGGCAACACGTTCTTAAACTTTTCATCCTGGTGCTCCTCGATGCCCTCCATTGCCCGGCGCAGGGCTTTTGCCATACTCTGATCGCCCGGTAAATTCAACAGGTAATCATAACGCGCGTAATCAGGCAGATAGAACCCGCAGTTGGCCAGGGAAATGGCTTCAATCGTCCGTTCAAGGCGGGTGCCTTTATCGGTTTTGTGATCTTCCTGTATTTTTGTTTCGAACTGGCTGTACTTATTATCGGCAAACCGGAGAAAGATCAGGCCCAGCACAGGCACTGCATAATCGGCGGCCTTCAGGCCTCCATAAGCTCTTAGGGAGTTGGCTGATGCCCAGAGGTCGTTTTCAAGTTTTTTGAGTTGGTCGTTGGTCATTACTGTCAGTTTCTGTTGTCTTTATTGAAGTACGCCAAAGGTACAAATTCATACCAAACACATCAACCATCACACGTCGGCTAAATCTTATTTTGATGTGCTAGGCATAGAATTGACTAATTCTAAAGAAGA
>DYQT01000384.1 GCA_020719165.1 Draconibacterium orientale
ACTTATTGTTGTTGACCCACGCAACATAGGACTTGCACAAATTGCCGACATCCATTTGAGGCAAAATCCAGGTTCCGATAATGCCTGGCTGATGGGAATGCAACACATCATTGTTAAAAACAACTGGCACAACAAACAATTTATCGAAGAACGGGTCGAAGGTTGGGACGAATATGCCAAAAGCCTCGAGTTTTACACACCCGAAAAAGTGGAAGAAATAAGTGGCATACCCAAAGAACAACTTACCAAAGCTGCACGCATATTTGCCACTTCGGGCAGGGGTGCTGTGTTTTATGCCATGGGAATTACTCAACATTCGCACGGTGTTGATAACGTAATGGCCGTTGCCAACCTTCAAATGATTTTGGGTAATTATGGTCTCGAAGGAACAGGTGTAAATCCTTTGCGCGGACAAAACAATGTTCAGGGTGCCTGCGATATGGGTGGATTGCCCAATGTTTTTACTGGCTATCAGCTTGTAACCAGCGAAGATGCCCGTAAAAAGTTTGCCGAAGCCTGGGGTGTGAAACCCGAAAGTTTAAACGATAAACCAGGTCAAACCATTACTGGAATGGTACAGAATATCGGCGATTCCATCAAAGCCTTTTACATCATGGGCGAAAACCCGATGGTTTCAGACCCAAATCTGAAACATGCAAAACATCAGTTCGAGAAACTTGATTTTCTGGTTGTTCAGGATATATTTTTTACGGAAACTGCCCAGATAGCCGATGTTGTGTTACCTGCCTGCGCTTTCGCCGAAAAAACCGGAACCTTCACCAATACCGAAAGGCGGGTTCAATATTCCGAACAAGCACTGAATCCGCCAGCCGGAGCAAAATGGGATCACGAAATCATTGCTGAAATAGCCAAACGGTTTGGATTTAATAATTTTCCCGAAACCGCAGAAGCGTTGTATGCAGAAATTACCAGCCTCACTCCATCTTACAAAGGAATCACCTACAAAAGATTGAAAAACGGTACCGGATTAAGATGGCCCTGCCCAACCGTAGAACATCCGGGTACTCCCATTCTTCATGTCGGCAAATTTGCCCGTGGCAAGGGATTACTTAAAGCCATCGAATACCGCCCCCCAATGGAAACTACGGATGAAGAATATCCTTTGACACTTACCACCGGAAGGTTATTGCAGCACTATCACACAGGCTCAATGACCCGTCGGTCAAAAGTTCTGGACGGCCTGCGGCCTCATGGAATGATAGAAATTAATACCGCTGATGCCAAAAAACTAAAAATTGCCAATGGCGAAAAAGTCAAGGTATCATCAAGAAGAGGCACTATCGAAATTACAGCCGAAGTAACCGACAGGGTTATGCAGGGCGTTGTTTTTATACCCTTCCATTTTGCCGAAACCGCTGCCAACATGCTTACCAACGATGCACTTGACCCGATAGCCAAAATTCCTGAATACAAGGTCTGTGCTATTAAGCTGGAGAAAGTTAATGGAGTTGCTAATTTTTAAACTTACTGTTATTCAATGGAAACAGAACTAAAAAACAAAATTGAGGAGTTGATGGCCAAATATCCTAAAAAAGAATCGGCCTTGCTCCCATCACTTACCTATATTCAAAAAGCCAGTGGCAACAATCTTACCAGGGAACTGGTTCGTGAGATAGCAGAGATTATCGGGGTAACCCTATCAAGAGCTTACGGGGTGGCTACTTACTATTCGATGTTCAATATTGACCATCATGTAGGAAAATACCATTTGCAGGTTGACACCAATATTCCAGCTACATTGATGGGCGCTGTAGAACTTTTTAACTATCTGAGCCAAAAACTGGGTATTAAACACGGAGAAACCACACCCGATGGATTGTTTACGCTGTCAAAAGTCGAATGTCTGGCATCGTGCGGAACATGCCCCGTTATTCAGGTTAACGATGTTTATTATGAACTGATGACCCCTGAAA
>DYQT01000385.1 GCA_020719165.1 Draconibacterium orientale
TCAAAAAAAAAGACCTTTCGGATTATTTGAACCGAAGATATAGTAATTTCATTTCATGATAAACCCAAAATCCTAAAAAACTCATGAATGACTTTAACAGAAGAAAATTTTTAGCGACATCCGGCCTTGCTGCAGTTGCATTGACCACTTGGAACACTCCTGCATACTCATCGAGTACATCGGCCGCAACACTCAATCTTGGTCTGGCATCCTACTCTTTGCGCAAGTTTTCACAATCAGACGCTATCCTTATGGCTAAGCGCGCCGGCCTTACTCATATGTGTTTTAAAAGCATGCATCTTCCACTGGATGCACCGACCTCAGAATTACAATCTGCTCCGAAAAAACTCGCTGATGTAGGAATGACATTGTACGCTGGAGGTGTGATCTATATGAAATCCAAAGCCGAGGTCGATCAGGCGTTTGCCTACGCAAAAAATGCCGGAATGCCCATGATCATAGGCGTTCCCAATCACGATCTGCTGGAGTACACGAATGAAAAAATCAAGCGAACCGGAATAAGGGTCGCCATCCACAACCATGGCCCAGGCGATGAGGTATATCCGAGTCCGGGGAGTGTCTATGAGAAAATTAAAAACCTGGATCCACGTTTTGGCTTGTGTATGGACATCGGTCATACGCAGCGTATCGGTCTTGATCCGGCAAAAGAGGCTGAAAAATACTTCGACCGTCTTTTTGATATTCACATAAAGGATGTCAGCAGTTCTACTCCGGAAGGAGATACAGTTGAAATCGGCCGTGGGGTCATTGACATTCCCGCATTTCTCAAGGTATTGGTCACCAAAGGATACAAGGGGGTTGTCGCATTCGAATACGAAAAAGATGAAAACGATCCGATGCCGGGTCTGTGTGAGTCGGTTGGTTATGTAAAGGGATGTTTGAGGATGATGGGGAAGGGATGATTGTAACGGGCAACGATCCATAAGACATAAGGCATAAGGCACAAGGCATAGGAACTTGAAGCATGCAGCTTGCAGCTAACAGTCAACAGCCAACAAACAATTATCTATTAATTTTTAAGTGTAAACAGATGAAGTATACAAATAATACCCGACGTTCGTTTCTAAAGAAATCAGCAGTCGTTGCAGGAGCGATTACGGTTGGAGCTGATCTCGAACTGTCAGGCGCACCTAAGTCAAAAGTTAATAAACTTCCGAAATGGAAGGGTTTTAACCTGCTCGACTTCTTTTCTCCCAATCCCAATGAATCCAGGGATGGAACGCTGGAGGAATACCTGAAATGGATGGCTGATTGGGGTTTCGATTTTGTCCGAATTCCCATGGCATATCCGTCATATTTGAAGTTTGATCGTTCAAAAAATATCACTCCGGACGAGATTCGAAACATCGATACAAGTCAAACGGATAAAATTGAGAACCTCGTGGCACTGGCACATAAACACAACATGCACGTAAGCCTGAATCTGCACCGCGCCCCGGGGTTTTGCGTAAACGCAGGATTCTACGAACCCTACAACCTCTGGCAGGATGAAGCGGCGCAGGAAGATTTTTATTTCCATTGGAATTTCTGGGCCAGTCGGTTTAAAAATGTTTCACGAAAAAAGATCAGTTTCGACCTCGTCAATGAACCTTGTACACGTGTAGATATGAACGACCAGCACTCCGGACGCGGACCGATTCCCGGCGAGTTATACCGCAAGGTGGCTCAAGGTGCAGCGAAAGCCATCAGAGAAGAAAACGTGGATCACCTCATCATCGCTGATGGTAATAATGTTGGCAGGGACGTCATTCCCGAGATTGCCGATCTGGATATTGGCCAGAGTTGCAGGGGCTATAACCCCGCCATCATATCACATTACAAAGCGCCGTGGGTTTACAAGGAAACCGAAAATCTGCCGGTTCCGAAATGGCCCGGCCAGGTAGGGGATGAATATTTGAGCAGAGCCATGC
>DYQT01000134.1 GCA_020719165.1 Draconibacterium orientale
AATGGGGTACCCTGATCGATAATCGCGTTGGCTGGATCCTGATGGAGCTTCCTGCGCTCATTGTTTTTGCCGGTTTTTATCTCCTGGGATCAGGTAGCCATCCCATGGTCACCTGGATTTTCTTTGGCCTGTGGGTGTTGCATTATGTGAACAGGACCTTGATTTTTCCTTTTCGTCTGCGTACAACTGGTAAGAAAATGCCGCTGGCAATTGTATTAATGGCCGTTGGATTCAATTTAGTTAATGGATTCATCAATGGATATTTCCTTGGCACCCTGGCAACAGATGCCCAATATCCTGTTTCCTATTTGTATGACTTACGTTTTATCGGAGGTGTTTCACTATTCATCTTCGGCATGTTTATCAACTGGCAATCAGATAACATTCTGATTCATCTGAGAAAACCGGGTGAGACAGGTTATGTCATACCGCGGAAAGGTTTTTTCCAGTTGGTTTCATGTCCGAATCACTTTGGAGAAATCGTGGAATGGTTTGGATTTGCATTGATGACATGGTGTTCGCCTGCCCTTGCATTTGCCGTTTGGACCCTGGTTAACCTGATGCCCAGGGCTTTGCACCATCATAAATGGTATAAAACAACTTTCCCCGATTATCCTGCTGATAGAAAGGCGGTGCTGCCCTTTATTTTATAAAAAATCGATGGTAACAGTCAGGCCCAGCAAAGTCATCTCATCGCACATTGGTTTCATCTCGTGGTAATCGCCGGTTTTCACATTGCATTTGCCTTTAAAATGCGTCACCAATGCACATTGCTCCGCCTGCTCAGGCTCATGATTGCATACCTCAATCAAGGTTTTAATCACGAAATCAAAGGTGTTAAAATCATCGTTGTGCAGGAAGAGCCCGCGCTGTAATGCCGAATTGTCTTGTTGCGAAGTAGAAGGATTGTCTTTAGGTTTTACCATGAACATTGATTTTCAAATGCAAAATTACAAATAAAAGGGTTCGTATCTTTGTCATTGAATCGAAATACCATTTGAACGATGCAGTTCCATGAATTTGTCATCCTACTTGAGAAACGATTACAGCAACCTTTACCTGGCCGACAGGCCCAGATGAGGATGTCAGCTCTGAAGCGAATTCGGGAAATAATGAAATTCGCTCCTTCCGATGATGCTAAACAAAGCAGTGTGCTTATTTTACTGTTTCCGCTCGGGGATAAGACAGGGTTGGTGCTGATGCTCAGGCCCGAATACCCGGGTGTACACAGTGGACAAATCAGTTTGCCAGGTGGCAAGTTTGAAGAAACCGATGAAAGTCTGATTTTCACTGCTTTGCGAGAGTCAAACGAAGAGATTGGGATTGATCCGGCGCAGGTTCAGATTATCGGACAACTAACAGAACTGTACATTCCTCCCAGCAATTTTCTGGTAACTCCGGTTGTTGGTTATCAAACTTCCCGACCTGACTTCAGAGCTGATCCCAAGGAGGTGGCTGAAATAATTGAAATTCAGCTTGATGACTTACTTGACGACAGAAACAGACAAATGAAAAAGATACAACTGAGGCTTGGAATTTCCCTTAAAGTCCCCTCCTACTGCATCAACGGGAAAATAATTTGGGGAGCAACCGCAATGATATTGAGCGAATTGAAAGAGATTTTAACCGGGATATATCCCAAATAAATTATTTACTGCTGTTTTGGGTAAAGCAGAATGAACCGGGAATCCGGCCGGTCACATATTGTTTAATCAAATCTCCCTGAACACTGTATTGGTATGCAGTTCCATTTTGCACGTAATCCTTTGCATCACTCACATATATTCGGCCAGTGGTCGGGTGAATATTCAATCCGTAAAAAAGTCGTCCTTCTGCTGCAATCAACGGCTTTTCCGGCAATGCCGCTGAAGTAACCGGCATCTGATACACACCTCCTTTTAAATAATAAATGGTATCACCGGTGGAATTCATGCACAACCTGCTGGGAAGCGCTTTGGGGTCAGGAAATGTAAAGACTTTCTCTATTATCCTCAATTCAGGATTGATGCGTATGAGAGAAGGCGATTCAAAATTATCATATCCACCCGAACATAAAACCCACACTTTCTGCTTTTTATCCAACACAATTCCAATGGGTTCTTTCCCCGATTGAATACTGTCAATGATAGCATCTGTTTCAGTGTCAACGACCAAAATCTGTGCTTTACGAAAGGCGCTGGGCTGATTAAAGCTGCCGATTGATGTGACAAGCATGTACTTGCCATAGCGTATAAGATTCTCAGTCCAACTCGTTGTTTTGATGGTTCCGGTGACAGAATTCGAATGCAGGTCGATGATCGAAATATAATTTTGCAGATTTGTCGCATAGGCCTTATTGGAATCAACCAACTGCAGATATCGCGGTGAATTCAGCCCTGAAATTGATTTAACCGATTTGAAATCCTTGAGGGATACGACCTCGATCCTGTTTGAATTATTGATTACCAAGTACCCCAGTCCGCCAGAAATGGTCATCGACTCTGCTACATCTCCAAGACTTCTGTTATTGGATTTGTTAAATATGTCCTGAATTACAGTGTTGTTCGAATTATTCAGAAAAGTTACCGAGGCATTGCCCCAGTTGTAATTCCCTTCGTTGACAATAAAAACACCATTTTCATAAGTTGAAGCCTTTGTGGTGTCTCCCGGGTCAACGATTACCTCCCGAATGGGCTCTTTGGAGCAGCCGGATGGAATTATGCTTGCGGCTAAAAGGGTAATTAAAAACGAGAAATGATATATAATGTCAAAATTTTTCTTCACTTTTGTGCAATTTGTTAAACAATCTATGGTCTGTTTGCTCCCGGAATAGCCAGTTTTACTGTGAATGCGTAATTGATTCCTGGCATTGGCCTGCTACTTACCGACTCATAATCCAGATTAAACAGGTTATTAATATCAAGTTGTAAAGATAAAATAAATAGTTTAATCCGAATATTTTTTCCAAAAATAATATTAGACAGACTATACGCAGGCATCAGAGAAAGGTTGTCATTTGCAGTGTACCTGTCACCGATATAAGTGAAGTTGTACGTGAGATAAAACTTCCACCGCTCAATTGAAAGTGTTGTATTAAAGGTATTTACAGGAATATAAAACTGTTGTTTCCCAATCTTATTGTCATACGACGAATTTGCCTTTTCATAGGTTGAACGGCAGAAATTGTAATTATTCTTCAAGTCGAATTTAAAACCCCAGGCCTGCAGATTAAGATTCAGGCCCAATTCAATGCCGCGTGCCAGAATTTCATCAATGTTTTCTGGCTTATAAAGTCCGCCACCCATGTTTATCCAGGTAATCATATCATAGATCCAGGAATAATAAGCGGCTGCACTGGCCTCGAGATAAAGTACATTATTCTTTGTTCCGAAATTGTAAGTACTACCAGCCTCCAGCGAATAATTAAGCTCTGGTTTAAGGTTTGGATTTCCGAATTGAATCCAATAGAGTTCATTGAGTGTAGGTGACCTGTAATTTCGTGCCAGGTTTCCTGAAAAGGCAAGGTTTATTTTGTTGAACGGACGGTATTCGATTCCAAGCGCCGGGATGATGGGACTGAATTTACCATCAACAATGTCATCCCGAAGTATCAGTGAAGACTGTATCTTTGCATTGAGGTTATGGATTATTTCCAGGAAGAGACTGGTGGTTGTCCGCGTTTTTATTCCCTCATAATCATCAGAACGCACCCAATCATAGGTAAAATCAACACCTGGCCTTACAATTAGCCTTTTGATTCCTGAGTATGAGAATCGAATCCGGTTAATCCATGAATAGGATTTATGCCTGGGATTGATCTTCAGGAGGCTATTGGTGTAATTCATGTGCTGGTCATTCAGCGCTGTACGCACCAGAAGGTTCCAATTTGGTTCGATGAATTTATACTCAATTACAGCGCGTAATGCTTTGTCATTCAAAGTTTCGATTTTGGCAGTATCAAGATTCTGAGATGTAGGAGGAAGATTCCGGTCATCCTGTGAATACCAGCATCTGGCTGAAAAAAAATGTTTATCCTTAAGTTTCCAGAATAGTTCCTGAGCAAATCCGAATTGGGTGTAAGAAGCATTTTGTTGCCGAACGACCACTCCGGAATCCCTGGTAAATGGAAAATTGTTCAAGGCTGATCCATAATTAAACTTTGAATGAGATTGGAAGGACTGGCTCCCTGCCGAAACATTCGCATTGGTGATAAAATTACTGAAACTACCGATAGATTGCGAAATGAACGACTTAAATCTATTGTTCCAGTCGGGCATTGTAACCAGGTTAACAACACCACCAAACGCCCCGCTTGTTCTTGATATTCCTGCAGCCCCAAACAGAATTTCCAGGCCGTCGAATTGGGCAACCGGAACCTGGGAAAAATCCATTTGTCCGAGCATTGGTGAGTTCAGGTTGATACCATTCCATTCTACCTGAGTATGCTGGGCAGAAGTTCCGCGAAAGGAGGGTGTTGCCAGTGTTCCGTTGCCATAAGACTTGATAAAAATTGTGGAGTGCTCTGATAAAATCGATGACAGGTCGGCATTCAGATTTGGGATAAAAAGAACGGAATCCATTTTTACCCGCTTAAATCCCTGATTATCAATTATGAAATTGGATTTTATCTCAAATTCTGGTAATTTTAATGTATCATTCAGATTTTGAGCCCGGAGAACAAGCGGGGCACAATGAAATCCTGCAAACCATGGCAACAGGACAATGCAATTCCGAAACATCCGAAAGTTAAACGATCTTTTTCTTCGGGTAAAACCGTTAAATGACAGGCATGAAGATTTGGAGAAACCGGCTGATCTCAATATTTGATGATTTTCTTTGTAACAGAACTACCATCCTGCATGGTAAAATGTGCCAGGAATACTCCTGCCTGAAGCGAGGCCAGGTTTAGGGTTTTCATCCCTGTGAAAGCAGATTCAAATACAATTTTACCAGCTGGATTTGAGATTGTGAAATGTATCTCAGCGGTCACCCGCGACCTTATTGTAACATTATCTGTTACTGGGTTGGGGTAAATAAGAATCGTCGCCGGGTTGATTAAATCGTTAACTCCTTCAGTCTGGTTATGGATCACACCAATTGCATCAAGATCAAAGCCACCTGTATCAAAAGGAGTTGGCCACGGATCATTCACTTTATGCCCTCTTGAGTCGGTAGTAGCAAAAGAATCCTGAATGCAGCCAATGGCATCAGTTATACGGATGAGTATGATATGGTTGAGATCGATTCCGGCACTGTCCCTGATATCTTCCAGATCGAATGGTGTGCCGAATCCATGTCGGTATTTCCCGGCGAAGTTGTGTATTTTCGTTGCGTCAATCGTATCGAAAGTAGGGACCTGAGGACTCTCGGGTGTGAAGGATACAGCAGGAAAGGTCACAAAACGCTGACCATCTGAACTCACTTCAACAAAACCAAGTTCAAGAAAAGTGTCGCCAAACGAATTTTCGAACACGGCAAAATCATGGCCATCTCTGTTTACGATGGGTGGATCGAAACCAAGAAGGGCTGAACCACGGTCACCCAGACTTACTACCAATTCATCAGCAGGGCCACTACCGTAAAGGTAACTTCCATAACTTGTTTTATTTGAACCATTATACAATACTGTGGTATCAGAAATGTCGATATACCCTCGGTCAATGATGCAGGTGTTTGCCCAGCCCAAGAATATCGAGCTGTCTTTAAAAATCGCTGTCGTGCCGGGCTGACCAGCTGGTGGAGCATATTGAGCCAACAAAGTGCCGGAAATCGATAGCAAAATCAGGAGAAGATAGACGCTGTTTCTGGGAATTTTCATCAGCAATAGAGTTAATTATTTGCATCATAGCGCATTTTGGTTGATACAATAGATGGCAGCACTATAAATTTTGTGATACAAAATTAGAAAAAATCAGTCGTAACTGTTTATTTATTATTTTTGCCTTGCTGGTTACCGCTTAGGAACATTTTATTGTTTTATTTTGCTTCCTTGCGGCATGTTTGCTTCATAAAGAAAAATGCGGTCAATGAATATAAAACGAATTATTTCAATCGGTCTTTCACTGGTGATGTTATTCCTTGTGATACCCGGTTCCTCCTGTAAATCGCGCAAGGCCGGATGTGAGGCAAACGGACCTTACAAGTCGAAAAAAATTAAAAAGAACAAAAACAAATACGGTACCTGGTATGGACCAAAAAGCAAACCAACCAGGAAAACATACGTTATCCGAAATAAATAAGTGGGATTTGTTACTGTTTACTTTTTCTTAACTTCAACACCATCTTTGAACCTTGTCACCTTCTGAACTTTTCCCAACTCATCGTATTCAGTCCATACACCATCTTTTTGCCCATTCAGGTAATTTCCGGACACTTTCAGTTTACCATTTCTGAAATACTCTTTTGATTCGCCAGACAACTGATTACCAGTATAATTTGAGGTAGATTGTAACGTGTCATTTTCATAATATGTTTTTTGCAGCCCGTCAAAATTGCCATTCTTATAATTGTATTCAGCAAGCCGCTGCCCACTTTTATTGTTCCATCTCGAAAGCCCGTTTTTCAGATTATCTTTGAACCACGATTCCTCCTGAATTTTCCCGTTGTCATAATATTGGCGGTAAAGACCATTTTTCTTTCCAAATGCATATTCAGTTTCCGATACCGGCGATTCATTGAACTGGCTGTAATACACCGTTTGTCCATGAGTTAACCCATTTTTATAATACTCGACCAGCGAAATTTTGCCTTTGCGGTCAAATTGAATGGAGATTCCATCTTTTTCGCCATTGGTAAAATACTCAAGCTTGTAAATCAAGTTGTTGGGATAATAGCCAACCCAGTTTTTTACTTTTTTATTCGCGGCATACTCACCTTTATAGGTAAGCTCACCAGATTTTTCAATCCAATAGCCAATTTTATTTCCGTTTGCATCATTCCTGTTTACCGTATCAGGAAATTTACCATCACTTGCAGCTACCTGTGCATTCATCAGCAGAGGAATTACAGCAACAATTGTTAAAAGATACGAGACAATCTTTTTCATACAATTAAGGTTTTAAGCTGCAAATTTATTGCAATTCTGCAAATATGTCAAAGCTTTCGGCGCGTTTTACAACGACATGGCGAAAATCTCCAGGGGCTAATCGCAGATCACCTTTCAGAATCAAAACTTCGTTATCCACCTCCGGCGAATCGTGTTCTGAGCGTGCTATGTAGTAATCGCCCTCCTCCCGGTCAATGAGTACCTTTAAAATATGCCCTACTTTTTTCTCATTCAGCGATAATGAAATACCCTCCTGAATAAACATCAGTTCCTCAACCCGTTCCTTTTTCCGCTTTTCAGAAACTGAATCTTTCAAAAGAAATGCACTGGTATCTTCCTCATGAGAATAGGAAAAAACACCCAGCCTGTCGAAACGGTACTCTTCAATAAAAGTACGAAGTTCTTGAAATTCTTTCTCTGTTTCGCCGGGATAACCCGCTATTAAAGTGGTTCTTATGGCCACATCGGGAATTTCTTTGCGAATAAGCTCAACTAAATTGCGGGTAGCTTTACCATCCAGGCCCCGGTGCATTGATTTGAGAATGCGATCGCTGATGTGTTGGAGCGGGATATCAACATAGTTGCAAATATTTTTATGAGACCTGATGACTTGGGTCAGGGCAGCAGGAAATCCATCAGGGTAGGTGTAATGCAAACGGAGCCATTCAAGTCCCTCCAAATTTGCCAGAGTGTCGAGAAGTTCGGGAAGCAATCTTTTTTTATACAGGTCGAGGCCATAATATGTCGTGTCCTGCGAAATGAGATTGATCTCCTTCACCCCTCCCTTTACAAGCAAGGCAGCTTCCGAAATGATATCTTCCATCGACCGGCTGGTATGTTTCCCGCGAATCATTGGAATTGCACAAAAGGAACATATACGGTCGCAGCCTTCGGCTATTTTCAAATAAGCATAGTGTGCCGGAGTGGTGAGCATCCGTTCACCCAATAGTTGCGATTTAAAGCTGCCTCCAAGGTGGCTGATTATTTTTTTTAGATCATTTACCCCGAAAAAAGCATCGACCTCCGGTATTTCCTCATGAAGTTTACTTTTATATCGTTCAGAAAGACATCCCATCACGTAAACATGGTCGATAAGGCTGTTTTGCTTTGCCTGAACATATTGTAGAATAGTGTCGATTGATTCCTGCTTCGCATCACCAATAAATCCACAGGTGTTGATAATGGCTGTATCGATTTTTTCAACATTCACCGGATCAAAAACAAGTTCGAATTTGTTTGCGTCCAATTGCTTCATCAGAACTTCGGAATCGACAAGATTTTTTGCACAACCCAGCGAAATCATTCCGATCCGGTGAGGTTTGGAGTTTGTTTTCAAGAATACTGTGTTTAATTGAAAAGGCTGTCGACGAATTCAATCCTGTTAAAAACCTGAAGGTCATCTATACCTTCGCCAACACCTATATACTTAACCGGAATATTAAACTGGTCGGAAATACCGATCACCACGCCACCTTTTGCAGTGCCATCAAGTTTGGTTAGCGCCAGGGCATTGACCTCAGTAGCAGAGGTGAACTGTTTGGCCTGCTCAAAAGCATTTTGTCCGGTTGAGGCATCCAGCACGAGTAAAACCTCATGGGGTGCGTCGGGGATTAGTTTTTGAATGACCTTTTTGATCTTTGAAAGTTCATTCATGAGATTAATTTTATTATGAAGCCTGCCCGCAGTATCAATAATAACCACATCAGAATTTCTTGCCATGGCCGATTTCACCGTATCATAAGCAACGGAGGCAGGATCGGCACCCATACCCTGGGTGATAATGGGCACCCCTACCCTTTCGGCCCAGATGATGATTTGGTCGACGGCGGCAGCTCTGAAAGTATCTGCAGCGCCAAGCAGGACAGACTTTCCAGATTTTTTAAACTGGTTCGCAAGTTTCCCGATGGTGGTGGTTTTTCCTACACCATTCACACCAACCACCATGATCACATATGGCTTTTTATTCTCAGGCAGTGAAAATTCAGTGAAATCCTGGATATTGTTCTCCTGAAGCAGGGTGGCAATCTCCTCTTTTAGCAGAGAATTGAGTTCTCCGGTTCCCAGGTATTTGTCTTTTGAAGCCCGTTTTTGGATGCGTTCAATGATGCGAAGGGTCGTTTCAACACCCACATCGGATGATATCAGAATTTCTTCAAGATTATCAAGAATCTCATCATCAATGGTTGATTTACCAATAATCGCTTTTGAAATCCGGGTGAAAATACTGGATTTCGTTTTCTGCAATCCCTGGTCAAGACGTTCTTTTTTCTCGCGGGAGAAGATGTTGAAGAGACCCATGATACGACTTTTTATATATAAAAAAAGCTTTTTTCCGGGGAAAAAAGCTTCTCAGCAGGAAAATAAAATGAATTAATTTTCTTTGTTGGCTAAAAAATCTTTCAGCATTTCATTGGCAACAATCGTTT
>DYQT01000021.1:0-19754 GCA_020719165.1 Draconibacterium orientale
CATCGCCGGGCTCCCGGCAGGACTCTATTTTGTAAAGGTAGTGGCCGGGGAGTATAACGGTACTATTAAGCTGATTAAAACAAATTAAGCTTTGTAAAACAAAAAATCCCGCAGATGGCGGGATTTTTTGTTTCAGGATATCAGGCCATGTTTTTTCAGAATATTCTTTACTTCTATCTCGTTGGTTTGTGCCATGGCAGATAAAAATTCAATGGTTCCGCCGGCATGATATCCATTCACAATCATCAGTTCAATACATTCGACTTTCCCTTCAATCTTTCCTTCAATCTTTCCTTCAATCTTCCCTTCAATCTTCCCTTCTTCCTTTCCGATTTGTAACCCATCAATAAAAGAATCGGCAAGCATCGAACGTTCGATGCTGATGCTGTCCCAGTATTTGTCATAAGCCAATAATTCTGATTGGCTGTAAGCGCTTTCCTTTAACAGCTCAATCGCTTCGCGTATCTGCTGATCTTCAAAAAGTTCCGGTGAAATGATTTCTGTGGAATTTTTTATTTCCGACAAATACCGTAACCATAACACCTGCAATCGCTTTTCGTTAAAATCAGATGCCTTAAACTTCGGGATTTCAATGAACACAAATTCAAGGCCTTCCAGAACTTTATTGCTATTTGCCAGATGAACAATTTTATAATGATGGTAAAACTCATCCATGTCATGTTCAAACACCTGATTCACCAAACTTAAGGCATAAACAGGCTGCAATTGCTTGTACTCGGCCGCTTTGTCTAATTGGCGGACATAAGCTTTGCTCGCATTGAACAAAACCCTTGTTTTGAAACTATCTGTCCAAAGCATCTGCATTTCAACAATAAACTGACGGCCTTGTTCATCAACGCAGCGAACATCAACAATAGAATATTTGTGCAACGGGATTTCCGGTACCAATTCAGCCGGCAGGTATTCCAAATCCTTAATCGGAACCGATAATGGCAGCAGCGCGTTCAAAAAACTTTTGAGCAACAAGGGGTGCTGTCCAAATACCTTCCTGAATGTCAGGTCATTTTTGGGATCGAGATAGCGCATGGAGGTGATTTTTATACAAAAATACAAAAATTACCCAAAATTCAGAAAGCAAACCGGAATGAACGCTCTATCGCCCAACTTCCGGCAGGATTCTGCCATACACCTATACCTTCCAGGCTTAATAAACCTGGAAGGTTTTTTGGCTCAATAGGAAAAAGTCCCTAATACCGCGTGACTCTTTTCCGCCACGTGCCTATACGCTAATCGAGAATGGCTTTGATGCCCGGGAGTTGTTTGCCTTCGATATACTCCAGCATGGCGCCACCGCCGGTAGAAACATAACTTACCTTATCAGCCAGGTCATATTTATTGATGGCCGCAACAGAATCACCGCCACCAACGAGCGTGAAAGTACCGGTTTCAGTGACTCTTGCAAGCGCCAACGCGATAAACTTTGTGCCGGCCTCGTAATTGTTCATTTCAAATACGCCCATGGGGCCATTCCAAAGAATTGTTCCCGATTGGTCAATCACATGGCTGAATTTGGCACAAGCCGATGGTCCGATATCAAGGCCCATCCATGGAACCTGAATGTCGTAAGCGCTGCTGGTTTTTTTGTTGGCATCGTTTGAGAAGGCATCGGCCAGCACGGCATCAGCCGGAAGATAAAGGCTGACACCCTTTGCCTTTGCTTTTTCTACAATATCTTTCGCCATTTCAACATAATCCTCCTCCACCATAGAGGCGCCTATTTCTCCGCCCAGCGCCTTGATGAAGGTAAACATCATGCCGCCGCCGATGATCAGGTTGTTGACTTTGTCCATCAAATGGTTGATGATTTCGATCTTCGTCGAAACCTTGGCGCCGCCAAGGATGGCCGTAATCGGACGTTTACCATCCTTCAGGCATTTGTCGATGTTGATAATCTCATTGGCCATTACATAGCCGAACATTTTTGTTTTCGGAAAAAATTCAGCAATGATGGCGGTTGAAGCATGGGCACGATGTGCAGTTCCAAAAGCATCGTTCACATACATATCACCCAGCAACGACAATTTTCTGGCAAATTCTCTGTCTCCCTTTTCCTCTTCCTTGTAAAAACGGAGGTTTTCAAGCAGCAACACCTCTCCCGATTTCAGGGAGGCTGCCAGGTCGGTGGCAGATTGACCGATGCAATCATCGGCAAACTTTACCGGACGGTTAAGCTTTTCCGACAGATATGGAATTACGTGCTTCAGCGAATATTTTTCTTCCGGGCCTCCCTTGGGCCGGCCCAGATGCGACATCAGAATCACAGAACCGCCTTCGTTGAGTATTTTGGTAATCGTCGGAATCGTCGCGTCAATGCGTGTGGTATCCGTAATGTGATATTGGCCATCGAGGGGAACATTAAAATCAACCCTGATCAGCGCTTTTTTATCGTTAAATTTAAAATTGTCAATCGTTTGCATGGTATATCTCATTTTATTTAGCAGAGCAAATTTAAAATTTTTAACGACGACAACGCATATATTTTTAATTTTACTTCGACAAAGCTCAGTTAACATCAAGGAAAATGGACGATTTAAAAGTAACTCTCATACAAACCAACCTGTTTTGGGAGGATCCGCATCAAAACTACCGCCATTTTAATAAATTGCTCGGTCAGATTATCGAACCAACCGATCTGATCCTGATGCCCGAAACATTTAATACCGGATTTTCAATCAACCCGGCATCCTGCGCCGAACCAATTGATGGCCCCTCCATGAACTTTTTAAGGGTGAAAGCCGGCGAAAAAAATGCAGCAATCATGACCACCCTGCTGATACGCGGGGAGCATGGCTGCTATAACCGATTGGTATGCATCTATCCCGACGGACATTTTGAAACATACGATAAGCGGCACCTTTTCCGTTTGAGTGAAGAATACAGGATTTTTTTGAATGGAAATAAAAAACTGGTTGTAGAGGTGAAAGGGTGGAAAATTTCACCGGTAATCTGTTATGACCTTCGTTTTCCGGTTTGGAACAAAAACACCTGGCGCGATGGCCAATACGGATACGATTTAATGGTATGTTTAGCCAATTGGCCTGCAAGTCGCGCGCATGTATGGAAAACGCTGCTGATGGCTCGCGCCATCGAAAATCAGGCTTTTGTGGCCGGCGTTAACAGGGTGGGTTACGATGGTCATGGAACCTGGCATTCGGGCGACTCCATGGCCGTTGACGCTAAAGGGATCGTGATGTACGCCGCCGATGAAGGTGCGGAGGCTATTAAAACTGTGTCGTTTTCAGCCAATGATCTGGCACTCTTCCGCGATTCATTTACCGTAGGAATGGACTGGGATGATTTCACCATAAACGCAATACAATAACAAATGCCCAAACTTTCGGCAGTCATCATTACAAGGAACGAGGAGAAGAACATCCGTCGCTGCCTTGAATCCGTGAGGCCGGTTGCCGATGAGATCGTGGTGGTTGACTCCGGGTCGTCAGACGAAACAATCCGGATATGCAGGGAGTTTGGCTGTAAAGTCTTTTCCCGCGATTTTGACGGTTATGGTACGCAGAAGCAGTTTGCCGTTGATCAGGCTTCCAGCGACTGGGTTCTTTCCATCGATGCGGATGAGGTGATTTCTGAAGAATTATTAGCCGAGTTGGAGGAGATGTTTGAGAAGGAGGGTCACAGAGTCACAGTGTCACAGGGTGACAGCGTTGCAGGGGAAAAAGAGGCGATGTTTCAGCGCCGGTTGTTTGACGGATACAATATTCCGTTTTCACTTTTCTTTATGGGAAGGCTTCTCAGGCACAGCGGAGTGGGAAATGAAGTTCATCTCCGGCTCTTCAATCGTACACGCGGAAGGTTTACCACGGTTCCGGTACACGAAGGAGTTGAGGTCAGTGGCTCTGTCGGAATGTTAAAGGGCAGTATCATTCATTATTCTTACCGCGATATCAGCCACCATTTGGAAAAAATCAACACCTACACCTCTCAGGCAGCCGCAGGGTATCGGCTGAAAGGGAAAACATTCTCCAAAATATGGGTGGCATTCAAATTCCCCACGAGTTTTATTGCCATTTATTTTTTAAAACGAGGCTTTCTTGACGGCTATCCGGGATTCATGTGGTCATTTCTGGCAGCGGTATATTCTGTTTTGAAGGTTGCAAAAACGATTGAATTAACCCGAAAACCATGATATTTTTTACAATCCTGATTACGCTTATTCCGCTGGTTGTAGTATTTCTGACGATTCAGTATGGTTTTCTGATTCCTCCTAAAAATGGTCTGCCGGTTTTAATGTATCATAAAGTTCTTCCGGGGAGCCCCGATGGACTCACCGTCACACCTGAGCAGTTCGACCTTCACCTTACATACCTCAGGCACCACGGATATCAGTCAATGAGCTTTAAAACACTGAAATCCATGATGAAAGATGGCGCACCGCTGCCAAAGAAGGCGATCATCCTCACCTTCGACGATGCCTATGATAACTTTCGCATATATGCTCTTCCGGTTTTAAAGAAACATCGTTTCACGGCGACTGTTTTTGTTCCGGTGGGATTTATCGGCAAAACCAATATCTGGGATAAGGGCAACGACCCGATTATGACGGCGGATGATTTGAAGCACATAGCTTTCGATGAGAACATTGAAATTGGGCTGCATTCGTTTTTGCATCAGAACTATGGAGAACTTGCTCCGCACGAGATGAAAGACGATCTGAATAATTGCGACAACACCCTGCGACAATATGGAATACCGTTTTCCCGGGTGCTGGCATATCCGTATGGGGGATATCCGAAAAGAAATCCGATACTGAAAGCGCAAATGATTTCATTTTTTCAGCAGGCCCGACTTGATTTTGCACTCCGGATAGGGAACAACATCAATAGCTGGCCAATTCGCAACCCATACGAAATCAAGCGAATCGACATCAAAGGAAACGACAGCTTTTTCATTTTCAAAACAAAAGTGCTCAAAGGCCGTGCTAAACTTTTTTCATAATTAATACATGTCCGTCACCTGGAAACAATTTGAACGGTTTTGGTATATTTTATCCCTGATCATGATCAGCGGCTCTCTTTCATTTTCGAAAGTGGGGGTAAGCATCGGTGAAATGATGCTGGCCGGCGGATGGATCGTTGAGCGTTTTAATGTGGAGAGATTTTTGAGCTTACTCTCCCAACGCAAACCCTGGGAAAAGATCGTGTTGGCTTTGCCGATATCCTTGTATCTCCTCTTTGAAGGGATCGCCCTTGGATTTAAACAATTTCTCAGAAATAAACCCGCTTTGCTGTTCAGCTCGATCTTTTTGATCCATATCCTGGGATTAATCTTCACCACCGATTTTGATTATGCATTAAAAGACCTGCGAACCAAAATTCCACTGTTGCTTTTACCCTTAATAATTTCCACCTCCGAATCCATTGGCAAAAAAGGGTTTTATTACTTTATGCTGTTCTTTGTCCTCACGGTGTTGGCCCGATCGGCTTTTAACATGTGGCTTATCGAATCGAACAGATTTGTCGACATTCGTGATGTGTCGCACAATGTTTCACATATTGTATTCAGCCTGTTTTTAGTCCTTTGCATCTATTCCCTGCTCTATTTTATCCTGAAAAAAAGTGATCTATTGTTCTGGCAGCGGGTTTTGCTTTTACTGGTAATGCACTGGTTTATTTTTTACATTATCAGATCCCAGTCATTTACAGGGTATTCCATCTCCCTTATTGCCTTTTTGATTTTCATGCCAATACTGGTTTTCAACACAAGGAACCGATGGTTCAAAGCAGGATTGTTGCTGTGTGTTGTTGTTGCGACCGGAATAATCTTATTCACCCTCAAGTCAATTATCACCGACTATTACCGGGTAAATCACGTGGATTTTACAAAACTTGAAAAGAATACCTCGCGCGGAAATCCCTATATTCATAACACCTATTCCACACAAACCGAGAATGGGAATTACCTGTGGATATACATCCAGTGGGATGAGATGAGGAGTGAATGGAGCCGCCGCAGCCGGATTCCCTTCGACAGTCTGAACAAAAAGAACGAAACCATTGCCTATACCGTTGTTCGTTATCTCACCTCAAAGGGCTGGCGTAAAGATGCCGATGCTGTTGAAAAGTTGCGCCCTGAAGAGATTGATGCCATTGAAAAAGGAGTTGCAAACTATATCTTCCTGAAAGAGTTCAGTATCCGTGGGCGGATTTATGAATTTTTATGGGGATTTGACAACTACCGTGAAACAGGCAACCCCACGGGTTCGACTGTGATGCAACGGCTTGAATTCTGGAAAGCCTCCCTGGGGATTATCAGTGACAACTGGCTTACGGGTGTTGGAACTGGCGATATGAATTCAGCCTTCGAGGCTCAATATGAAAAAATGGACACAAAACTTTCACCCGATCAACGGTGGCGATCGCACAACCAGTTTCTATCGGTTTTTATCGGTTTGGGAATTTTCGGGCTACTTTGGTTTTTAACTGCCATTTTTTTACCCGTCTTTATGTTGCGGCGTCAGAGTGATTTTTTCGTGTTGGTTTTCCTGCTCATTGCATTGTTGTCGATGCTTACCGAAGACACCATTGAAACCCAAACCGGCGTAACCTTTTTTGCCTTTTTTTATTCCTTTTTCCTGTTTGCCCGCAGGGAGACAGATTCACTGTTTTTCAAACCCGATACAAATGAATGATAAAAAGCCTGTTTCATCAGAAAAATGGCTCATGATCGTAAATCCCAATGCCGGGGTAAAAAAGGGCACAAAGGACTGGCCAAAAATCCTCAGGATTCTCAAGGATGAGCATGTCGATTTTGATTTTCAACTTACCGGATGGCGGGGCCATGCGATTGATATAGCGAAAGAGGCCATTGTAAACGGGTACAAAAATGTATGTGTGGTGGGCGGAGATGGTACGCTGAACGAAGTTCTTAACGGTCTTTTTCCCGTGGCTTGTACCCCGGGGTCTGAATCAGAGGTCACCCTCGGAATGATCCCGGTTGGAACCGGTAACGATTGGTGCCGCATGTTCAATATCCCGTTCGACTACCTGAAAGCCGTTCAGGTGTTGAAACAAAAGAAGATCTTTTTACAGGATGCCGGCAAGGTGACCTACTATCACAAGGAGCAACAAATGAAGCGATACTTTATGAATGTTGCAGGCATGGGATACGATGCGTTGGTAGCCAAGAAGACCAATATGTTAAAAGAAAAGGGGCTGGGGGGACCACTTACCTATATGTATTTTGTTTTCGCAAGTCTCTTCCAGTATCAGTTCATCGAAGCTGTAATTGAAGTCGATGGCAAACCGGCTTTTAAAGGCGAAATATTTTCAATGAATGTCGGGATCTGCAAATACAATGGTGGCGGGATGATGCAGGTTCCCCACGCCATTCCCGACGATGGGTTGCTTGATGTAACCCTGATCAAACGAACATCCAAATGGATCGTGGTCAGGTATGCGCGCAAACTCTTCGACGGATCATTGGTTAATCTTCCGATGGTTGAGACATTCAGGGGTGAAAACATCCGGATAAGGTCAACAGGAAAGGTGTTTCTTGAAACTGACGGCGAGTCGCTCGGACATACACCTTTTACCTTTGAAATCGTGCCGCGGTGCATCAGGATTGTAACCGGAAATTAACCGGTGTTTTAAACCCAATCCCCCGATGATTTGATTAAATCGACCAGTGCCTCAACTGCCAAAGCTTCATCAACGTTCTTCGTGATTAGCTTTTGACCTTTGTAAAGATGTATTTTCCCGCTTCCGGCACCCACAAAACCATAATGGGCATCGGCCATCTCGCCCGGGCCATTTACCACGCAGCCCATTACCGCTATTTTCAGCCCTTTCAGGTGCGACGTTTTTTCCTGGATATCATGCAGCGCCGCCTGAATGTTATATTGGGTTCTTCCACACGACGGGCATGCGATAAATTCAGTTTTTGTGATGCGCACTCCCGAAGCCTGAAGGATGCTGTATGCCGCAGGAATTTCAAATTCGGGATCCTCAGTCAGCGAAACTCTGATGGTATCGCCGATGCCATCGGCCAGCAAACTGCCAATTCCGATGGCCGATTTTATCCGCCCGTCGTTTCCTGAACCGGCTTCGGTTACCCCGAGGTGGATGGGATAATTCATCCCGGCCTGCTGCATACGTTCGGCCAGAAGCCGGTTTGCCGCGATCATCATCCGGATGTTGCTTGCCTTCATCGAGAACACGAGGTTGTGAAATGACTGGCCCTCACAAATTTCAGCAAATTCAAGTGCCGATTCAACCATCCCCAGGGGAGTGTCACCATATTTTTCCATGATCCGTTCAGAGAGCGAACCATGATTCACACCAATCCGCAATGCGGTACCGTGCTCCTTGCAGATTTTTAACAGTGGCGAAAGCCGGTCGGCCATGAGCTCCATGGCTATTCCCGGGTCGTTTTCGTGCGATGTTTGCCGTGTGACACGGGGTGGGAGATAGTTTCCGGGGTTGATTCTGACCTTCTCCACGATACCGGCCGCAACCTCTGCTATCCGGGCATTAAAATGTACATCGGCAATAATGGGCGTGTGATATCCCTGGCGGATGAGCTCTTTTTTTATTTCACGCAGGTTTTCGGTCTCTTTCATCCAGGGAACGGCAATGCGAACATATTCGCAGCCTGCTTCAATCATCCGGATGGCTTGTAACACGGTTGATTTGGTGTCGAGCGTATCCGTGTTGGTCATCGATTGCACGCGTACGGGGTTGTCGCCCCCCATGGGCAAATTGCCAACATTTATAACCCTGGTCTTATACCGGTATGTGTTTTCTGAAATCATTTTGCTCTGATTGTTAATGGCTTATACTTCACGAACGCAAACCTTTCACCCTTGGTTTTCCGGCAATAAAATCCTTCAGATAAAATGGTTCAAAGTAGGCCAGGTTTTCGAACCTCTGTTGTTTAAAAAAATTCGCAGCAATTGAAATCATGAATGATGCAGAGGCCTGAATTCCGTTGGGGAAAAAAGCATTCGGATGGTTTTCAAGCAGGGGTTTGCATTTAGCGGCACCCTCTCCTCCGAAAAATACAACATGTTCCTGCAGCAACTCGCGGAAGGAAAATTCATCGATAATTTCGGCACGAACCGTCTGCACCTCTGTATTTGTCTCATCAAAAACCGCGCAATACACCTCCATCCTGCGGGCATCGAGCATCGGGCAAAAGAGTACAGGGTAGTCAGAATTACGAATTACGAATGACAAATGACGATTGGCAGATTCGTCGCCCGATTCGTAATTCGTAATTCGTAATTCGTAATTTATTCCTGCCGCCATTGCCTGCAACGTTGGCACAGCAATCAGGGGTTTGTCGAGGGCATAGCATAGTCCTTTTGCCGTTGCCACACCGATTCTCAGTCCTGTGTAAGATCCGGGCCCCATGCTCACTGCAATGGCATCCAACTCCCCAAGACTGAAATCCGAAGCTTTAATAAGTTCATCGATAAAGGTCGTCAGCATGGCCGAATGCACATTCCGTGCAGATGACTCCCTGATTCCCACCAGTTTTTCATCCAGGAACAACGCAACAGAACAAACTTCCGTGGCAGTTTCAAGGCAAAGGATCAGCGCCATGAACTATTTTTCCTTCTCCTTGGTGAAAAGATCTTTTTTGTCAACCTTTTTAACCTTGTCGCCATCTTTTAGGAGTTTCGAAACAGCGCTGTATGGAGCGGTAATGATTTCATCGCCTGCTTTCAATCCGCTCATGATTTGAATATAGGTATTATCCTGAATGCCGGTTTTAACGTCAACTTTTTTGGCGGTACCATCGACCAGAATAAACACACACTCCTGGATCTTTTCATTCTTTTTTGCTGTGGTAACAACCTCCACTTCACGATCGCCGTCTTCCTTTTTTGCTGTGTTCTTCTTGTTGATTTTGTCGAGGCTGTCCTGGGCGATACGGGTAGTCACCGCCTGGATGGGAACCGTGATGATGTTGTCTGCCGTTTCGGTTTGAATCTCAACGGTACACGACATTCCCGGGCGGAAAGGAGAATAATTGGGTTCCCTGCCCACGAGTAAATCCGCGTAAAATTCTTTCAGAATATGAATTTTCACATTGAAATTGGTTACCTGGTCAACACTCACTCCGGTTGTATTGGCTGAGGTTGCGATTTCGGTTATAATCCCTTTGAATTTCCGGTTCAGATAGGCATCCACCTCAATTAAAGCGGTATCTCCCATGCTTACCCGCACGATGTCATTTTCGTTTACCTGAACCTGGGCCTCCATCTCATTGAGGTTGGCGATGCGCATGATTTCGGTACCGCTTGAAAACTGGGAGGCACCTGTAACCCGCTCTCCCTGCAATACACTTAACTTTGAAACAGTGCCGTCATTTGGTGCGTAAATAGCGGTACGGTTGAGGTCCTCCTTCGATCTCTTCAGTGCTGCTTCAGAGTTTTTCACCATAAACTCTGAGGCTTTGATATCCTCTTCCCCTGCGGTAACCTGCGCCTGGGCTACCTGAAATGCCGATTTGGATTGATCATATTCAGACTTTGAAATTACATTTTGCTGGTATAGCTTTTCCTGGCGGTCGAAGCTGAGTTTTGCATTTTCATATTGCGCTTTTAACTGTGCAAGCCGGGCCTTCGAATTGGCAAGGTTTGCTTTTTGGGTATTCAGCGAAGCTTCACTCTGATCAAACTGGGAAATATAAATTTCAGGATCGATTTTCGCGAGAAGATCACCTTTTTTAACCTGATACCCCTCTTTTACATACAGTTCAACAACCTCGCCGGAGATGTAGGGGCTGATTTTGATGTCTTTTTCGGGCTGGATCTTCCCGTTTGATGAAACCGTTTGGATGATGGTCCGTTTCGTCACTTTCTCGGTGGCAACTTTGGTTCCTTCGTTTCCTTTGCCTTTGAGAACGGCAGCAACTACGATGGCAGCCACTACTGCTACACCGGCAATAATGATCCAGATGGTCTTTTTTGAAAGCTTGCTTGTCATTGAAAAAAGTGTTATGGTTTATTCGCGGTCAATTCTGATTGGGTTCCCCATGTAGAATTCGAGAATGGTCGTTTTAAAGATGAAATCATATTTGGCTTGCAACAACTGAGACTCAGCCAGGGTAAGGTCTTTCTTGGTATTGTTGTAATCGAAGGAGGTCATCACCCCGACATCGAACTTCTGCTGGGCATAATTGAAGGCTTCGGTTTGGGCTTTTACCTTTTCCTTTGAAGCGCTGAATTTCTGAAGAGCAGAAGAGGCATCAGCATACGACTGTTCAATAATTTTGCGTAAATCACGTGTTTGTATCCCCAGTTCGAGTTCAACCTGTGATTTTTGAATTTTGGCCTGGTTGATGGCTGTTCGTCCCGACCATCCGTTGAAGATGGGAATGTTCAGGTAAAGCCCGACCGATTGGTTGCTGTTGTCTCTTAACTGATCGGAAAAGGATTTGGTGCGGTAGGAGTAGTTTAACTGGTCGATGATAACCGCTTCATTGGAAGGAAAGGTACGGCCAACCGTGTCGTGACTGATGGTGGGAGGCACATTCGGATCAATCTGTTGGGCAACCCCCGAATAGCCGGTTCCCCATGATCCGCTCAGCGAAAGTGTGGGCTGAACATATCCCCGGGCAATGGCAAGTCTTTTTTGGGCGCTTTCAACACGAAGTTCGGCGCTTTTAATTTCAGGCCTTGTTTTCATGGCCTTCTCGAAAATAATCTCCGCCGTAATTTTTTCTTTTGGCGCCTGAACATCTTTCAGCATCGGTTTTTCGACCCTGAAATCACTGGCAACGGGCAAGTCAATCAACTGCTGAAGCGAAATATAGGAAATATAGAGGCGATTCTCACAATCAACCACATTCAATTGTTCGGTTGCCTTCTGCGCCTGGATGTTCAGCAAATCACCCCTTGCTGCAGAACCGGCATCAACCAGTTTCTGAATCCGGTCGGACTGAGAGGTTGTTATACGCAACTGTTCTTTGGCTACCTCGAGCAACTCGATGTTAAACAATATCTCAAGATAATATTTCGCGACTGCAAGCGAAATGTTATTTTTCAGCACATCCACGTCAAACATGCTGGCCTGGAGGTTGATTTTATTCTCTTTGTAGGTGTTGATTTTTTGAAGTCCGGAAAAAAGCGTGATATTGCTGGAGATGTAAAAGTTGTTGGACCGTACCGTGTTTGTAGCGAAAGTATTGGTGTATTGGTCGATTGTTTGCCCGAAATTCCAAACATTCGTGCCGTTGGCGTTCAAATTTGGCAACATGTTTAAACCGCTCTGCAGCAGTGCATCCTTGTTGCTTTCAACGGTAAATAACTGTTTATTAATATCAAGATTGTTTTCGAGGGCATAGTTGATACAATCTTCGAGGGTCCATATTTTTTGAGACTGTGTGGCGCCTGAGATTACTGTAAAAGCAGAAATCAAACATGCGGTAAGCCAGAACCTAAAACGATACGCCTGCATCTTTATTGGGTTTAATAAGAGTTCAAAAGTAGTAAATTTAACTTAAACTGAGGCATTAAGACGAACATTTAGTTGTTTGGTTACAGTCCAATATTTTCAGATTCAATATAATTTTATATTTTTGCACACATTATGCTTCGAAAAGTTAAGTATAACGTTAACCGCTCAGTATAAATTTCGCAAGTGGTTTTATGACAGTACACAAATCGAACACCGTTTTTTTTCGTCTGATATTTTTATGCTTACTCTTCGGGGTATTGCTACCAGGCAGGATTTATGCTTCCACGCAAGATCATGCCATGCCTGTTCCGGCAAAAGACAGTGTTTCAGAAAAACATGGAAATACGGAACATTCCAAAGACAGCGCCTTCAATGCCGGCGAAATGATTCTGGAACATGTGGTTGACAACCATGAATGGCATGTGGCCGAAATAGGCAGTCTTCACCTTACAATTCCGCTTCCGATCATCCTGCTTTACGAAGGCAAACTTTACACTTTTTGCTCAAGCCGGTTTCACAATGCATCACATAGTTACCTGGGTTTTAAACTCGAACAGGAGGGTCAGCACAAAGGAAAAATAATAAGGGCCGATGAACATGAGGCTGCTGTTGGGAGCGGTTCAAAAGTGTATGATTTTTCAATCACCAAAATTGTACTTGCCATTTTGATCAGCACTTTTTTGCTGATCCTGATTTTTGTTTCCGTTGCACGATCGATGACACGCAACAGAGGAAAAGCGCCCACCGGTTTGCAATCGATGCTTGAACCTCTGATTATTTTTGTCCGCGATGATATAGCAAAAAGTTCTATCGGCGAGAAAAAATATGAGAAGTATATGCCCTTTTTGCTTACAATTTTCTTTTTTATCTTTTTTAACAACCTCTTCGGATTGATTCCATTCTTCCCGGGAGGTGCCAATGTTACCGGAAATATTGCCGTTACACTGGTTATGGCGGTTTTCACCTTCATCATCACCACTGTGAATGGGAACAAACATTACTGGGTAGATATTATCAATACCCCGGGGGTTCCCTGGTGGCTGAAGTTTCCGGTACCACTCATGCCGGTGGTTGAAATTATCGGAATCATCACCAAACCTTTTGTTTTGATGATTCGTCTTTTCGCAAACATTACCGCCGGGCACATCATTGTGCTTGGCTTTGTAAGCCTGATTTTCATTTTTGGTGCGATGAACATGGCTCTTGGAATGGGAGTGTCTGTTTTTTCGGTTGCTTTCATGATATTTATGAACTTGTTGGAATTGCTTGTTGCATTCATTCAAGCCTATGTGTTTACCTTGTTGTCGGCACTTTACTTTGGGCTGGCAACGATTGAACCGGAACACCATTAATATGTACGATTTTGGATATACGATATACGATTTAGGCAATAGATGCTTTTGTGAAATAAAGAGCAGCACGTAAATCAAAAATCGTAAATCGTAAATCAAAAATTGAATTGTTTTTTATTCACCTTAATACCTGTAAATTATGCATTTATTAGCAATTTTACTGCAACTGGCCGGTGATTTCGCCGCCATTGCAAAGATGGGAGCAGGACTTGGCGCGGGGATCGCCGTAATTGGTGCGGGCATTGGTATCGGAAATATCGGTAAAAGCGCCCTCGAATCCATTGCACGTCAGCCTGAAGCAATCGGTGATATTCGTTCGAATATGATCATTGCTGCCGCTCTCGTTGAAGGAGTAGCATTTTTTGCGATCGTTGTTTGTCTGCTGATTCTGTTCATCTAGCAGCAACAACAGGTTCTTCACGGGTCAACGGTTGGTTGATCCGCGAAGAACTTTATTTATTCACAAACATTAAAAGCAATCCGATATGGAACTAATCACTCCGGGACTGGGACTGATTTTCTGGATGACACTGGCGTTTTTATTCCTGGTGCTCATTTTAAAGAAATTTGCCTGGGCTCCCATTCTTTTGATGCTCAAGGAACGGGAAACTTCCATTCACGAAGCCCTGAACTCCGCAAATCAGGCAAGAGAAGAGATGAAACAGCTGAAATTCAGCAATGAACAGCTGCTGCAGGAGGCAAAAAATGAACGGGATGCACTTTTAAATGAAGCCCGGAAAGTTCGGGACCGGCTGCTTGAAGAGGCACGGATCAAGGCCGGTGAAGAGGCTTCCCGGATTGTTGAAGTGGCCAAAGCCAGTATTCATAATGAGAAAATGGCCGCCATGACCGAATTGAAAAACCAGATCGCCGAAAGCTCACTTACCCTGGCCAAGTTCATTTTGAAACGTGAACTGTCAGACCCGCAGAAACAGGAGGAATATGTTCAGGAGTTGCTGAAAGAAGTTAAAATAAACTAAACAGGATGAACCTTTCTTTAGTAGCGGAACGATATGCAAAAGCACTGTTTGAACTTGCCCTTGAAAAGGGGGAAGAAGAGGCCGTGTACCAGGACAGTTTGTTGATTACCAAGACTTGTAACGAAAGCAAAGAGCTGAGGCTGTTGCTGAAAAGTCCGATCATCAATTCGAAAAAGAAGCGAATTATCATCCAGGAAATTTTTCAAAAAGCCATCAGTAAAATATCGCTCACCTACCTCCTGATCATGGTCAGGAAGAACAGGGAACCTTTTATTCCGGCGATTGCCATTCAATTCGCTGAACTCTATCAGGCCTACCATAACATTCTGAAGGTTCATTTCAAATCGCCGGTACTGCCTGATCCCGAAACACGAAAACAGGTGCTGGAACTGATGAGAAAGTTTACCCTGTCAGAGATTGATCTGAAAGAAGAAATTGATGAATCACTGATCGGAGGATTCCTGCTGAATTGGAAAGATCTGCAGTATGATGCCAGTATTCGCCGGGAAATTGATAACATGCGCAATGCAATGGCAAAAGTTAATTTGTATAAAAAAGGATTTTAATAAGAAGAGGGTGATTTCGCTATTTCGCTGATTCACCATTTCGCTATTTTAAATTTTAAACTATGGCTGAAATAAAACCCGCAGAAGTTACGGCGATTTTACGCAGAGAACTTGCCGGCTACCAAAGTGAAAAGGAACTTGAAGAAGTTGGTGTCGTATTGACCGTGGGCGACGGCATTGCACGTATTTATGGCATGAACAATGTCGAAAGCGGCGAGCTGATCGAGTTTGAAAAAAACGGGCTTAAAGGCATTGTTCTGAATCTGGAGGCCGACAATGTTGGCGCAGTCTTGCTTGGTGATTACTTCGAAATCAAGGAGGGTGATGTTGTAAAACGAACCCGCCGCATTGCCTCCATCGAAGTGGGTGAAGGTTTACTTGGCCGGGTTATTGACACCCTGGGAGAACCCATCGACGGGAAGGGAAAGATAGAGGGTGTTCGGTACGAAATGCCACTTGAGCGCAAAGCTCCGGGGGTGATCTATCGCCAGCCGGTAAATCAACCGCTCCAAACCGGTATCAAACCCATTGATGCCATGATCCCAATCGGCCGCGGTCAACGTGAGTTGATTATTGGCGACCGTCAAACCGGAAAAACAGCCATTGCCATCGACACCATCATCAACCAGAAAGAGTTTCACGCCAGAGGAGAAACTGTGTATTGTATTTATGTGGCCGTTGGCCAGAAGGGCTCAACAGTTGCAAACATTGTTAAAACCCTCGAAGAAAAAGGAGCCATGGATTATACCGTTGTGGTCTCTTCAACCGCTTCAGACCCGGCAGCCATGCAGTATTATGCACCCTTTGCCGGAGCTGCCATCGGTGAATTTTTCAGAGATACCGGGCGTCCGGCCCTCGTGATTTACGATGACTTGTCAAAACAGGCCGTTGCCTATCGTGAAGTTTCCCTGCTGCTACGCCGTCCTCCCGGACGCGAAGCCTATCCTGGTGATGTGTTCTACCTCCACTCGCGTTTGCTCGAGCGGGCTGCAAGGGTTATTTCATCCGACGAAATCGCCCGACAGATGAATGATTTGCCGGCCACCTTGAAAGATATGGTAAAAGGTGGAGGTTCCCTCACCGCCCTGCCAATCATCGAGACCCAGGCAGGCGACGTGTCGGCTTACATCCCCACCAACGTAATCTCTATCACCGACGGACAGATCTTCCTTGAAACAGCCCTGTTCAATTCCGGCATCCGTCCGGCCATCAACGTGGGTATTTCAGTATCCAGGGTTGGGGGGAATGCACAGATCAAATCCATGAAAAAGATTGCCGGAACACTTAAGCTCGATCAGGCAGAATACCGGGAGCTGGAGGCATTTTCAAAATTCGGCTCCGATCTCGATGCAGCCACCAAAGCTGTGCTCGACAAAGGTGCCCGCAACGTTGAAATTCTCAAACAACCGCAGTATTCTCCGATGCCGGTTGAAAAGCAGGTAGCCATTATTTTTTGCGGAACACGTGGTTTGTTGCGCAACATCCCTGTACGAAGTGTCAATAATTTCGAAACCGAATACCTCCATTTTATGGAGATCAGTCATCAATCGGTATTGAATAATCTTAAAGCCGGAAAACTTCTCGATGAGGATCTGAAAGTGATGGAAGAAGTTGCAAAAGAGCTTTCCAAAAAATACGAGGAAAAGAAATAACACACGTCAATGGCCGGACTGAAGGAAGTACGTATTCGGATTGCATCGGTTAAATCAACCCAACAGATTACCAATGCCATGAAAATGGTGGCGGCCTCAAAGTTGCGTAAAGCACAAACGGCCATCCTCAAATTGAGGCCTTACGCTGCCAAATTGCGGGAAATTTTGCAAAACCTGAGCGCTACCATCGATAGCTCCGATGAAAATGTGTTTTCACAGGAACGCAAACCGGAAAAAATCCTATTGGTAGTGATCGCTTCCAACCGCGGACTATGTGGCGCCTTCAACTCTAACATCATGAAGATGAGCGCGCAGCTTTGTGCGACCACCTATAACCCGCAATTCCTCCGAAACAACGTCAGCATCATCACCATCGGACGGAAAGCTTCGGAATACTTCCGGAAGAGAAAATACAACGTCATCTCATCGCACGATGAGCTCTTCGACCAACTCACCTTCACCAATGCCTCCTTATTAGCTGAAAGCCTGATGAAGCGCTTCGCCAGCATGGAGTATGATCGCATTGATTTGATATACAATCAGTTCAAAAACGCAGCTGTTCAGCGGCTCATCGTGGAACAGTATCTGCCTATCGCCCCACCCCAAACAACAGGACAAGCGCCGGCGGTGAAGGTTGAGTCGGATTATATTTTTGAACCCGATCAGGAGACCATTGTACGCGAACTGATCCCGAAAACATTGCGTATTCAGCTTTTCAAAGCTGTACTCGACTCCTTTGCCTCAGAGCAGGGCGCCCGCATGACCGCCATGAATAAGGCCACCGAAAATGCCAAGGACCTTTTACGCAGCCTCAACATCTCCTACAACAAAGCCCGGCAGAATGCCATTACCAACGCCATTATGGAAATCGTATCCGGGGCGGAGGCGTTGAAAGGGTAGTTGTTAATCTCCGACAGGCTACACCCGTTGTTCATAAATTCCGTCCCATCCGGGGCTGCGTTTGATGTGAATAATACAACCCCGAAACTTGAGTGAAATGGATGTTTCCAACACCGATCCATTGCCGTCATAAGCTTCTCCGCGTGGCAATCGGTTGTTGAAATCGATGTTTGTGAAAGCGTTAAGCCATTGTCCACTAAATTTTTTATTTCTACTTTTACTCACTGAAACTGATTCTCTCAAAATGGCTTCATCAGATAAGGCTGGACCGGTCACTATCTACTTCTTTTCCGGCACCGGCAATGCCCGCAATGTAGCGCATTGGTTTTCGGGCATTGCACAGCAACGAAACATCCCAAACACAACAACTGACATCGCCAGGGTTGACCGGAAAAACATCCAGCCTCCGCCACCCGGATCACTGGTGGGTTTTATCTCACCCACCCATGGATTCAACTATCCCCCGGCCATGTTGTATTTCATCTTCCGGTTTCCCCGTTCAAAAGGGAACCGGGCTTTCCTGATGAACACCCGGGCAGGGATGAAACTTTCAAAGTTGTTTGTGCCCGGATTGAGTGGAATAGCACTCTGGCTTTCTGCCATTGTATTGCTGCTCAAAGGCTACCGTATCGTTGGACTCCGCTCCATCGACCTGCCGTCAAACTGGATATCGGTGCATCCGGGGGTGAAACAAAAAGTGGTTGAATCCATTTACCAGCACTGTAAAGGGATCACAGAGGGCTTTGCCGGAAAGATTCTCTCGGGCAAAAAAGTTTATACAGCCTTCCGCGACATCATACAGGACATCCTGATCTCCCCCATTTCCATCGGTTATTTTTTTGTTGGAAGATTCATCTTCGCAAAGTCGTTTTATGCGACCGATGCCTGCGACAAGTGCGACCTCTGCATCAACAACTGCCCGGTAAAGGCCATTCTCGCGGTCGACAACCGCCCCTTCTGGTCGTACCGTTGCGAAAGCTGCATGCGCTGCATGAACGATTGCCCGAAACGGGCCATCGAAACCGCCCATGGATACATCATCGGAATCATGATTTTGATCAATATGGGGATTATTGTCTGGTTCTGGCAGGCAGTAGGAAAATTCGTTAACATTCCGACCGACAATGGATGGGTAAAACTGATTATCACCATCACCGGCTGGCTTCTTACCTTCGCCGTGATGGTCGTATCTTACCGCATTTACCACTATTTACTGCGAATTCCCGTCATACGGCAACTGTTTTACTATACCTCCCTTACACGATTTAGGTTTTGGCGACGTTACAGGCCATCGAAGCGGATGATCAGGGAGTTGCCTTAGGCAATGCAGACAATGCAGGCAATGCAAACAATGAACTGAATGCAGTTTTTAGATTAGGATTATGGGTGTTGGGGCTGATTGACGGTTTTAAGGATGCTGAATAATAATCGGTTGACTTCGTCACATTTTTTCATGGCAAGAGTTGCTTTTTCCTCAGTAAGATATCCTGTTGAGCAGAGAAGTTTAAGCCAATACTCTGTTTCACGGGACTCCTTATATGAAATTGATAACCTGTTGCAAAATTCTTTCTTTGATTGCGCCACCACTCCCTCAGAAATATTCGCTCCAACCGAAGTGCCTGATCTCAATACCTGCTTTGAAAGTACATACTCCCGTTTTTCCCTTGTCAGGTATTGATAAACGAAAACTATTTCCACAGCCAGCTCAAAACTTCTATCTTTGATAACATTATTTTTCATGTCCTTTTTTTGCTTAATCCGACAAAAACCCAAAAGTTAACCCTTTGTTGAAAACTATTTTTTCCCCATTGTCTGCATTGTTTGCATTGTCTGCATTGTTTGCATTGTCTGCATTGTTTGC